>NZ_JAJAUY010000018.1 GCF_020532625.1 Streptomyces antimicrobicus
GCGGGCCGCCCGCCGGGCCAGGGCCGTCGTGGAGCGCCCGTCCAGGTACGGCAGCACCACGGCCTGGCCGCCCCAGGCGCGGACCTGGGCCGCCTCCGGCAGGTCGTCGACCGCGTAGTCACCGCCCTTGACCCACACGTCCGGCCGCAGCAGGTCCAGCAGCGCGGCCGGGGTCGCCTCCTCGAAGGAGACCACCGCGTCCACGCTGCCGAGCGCCTCCAGCACCCGGACCCGGTCGGCCAGCGGGGTGAGCGGGCGGCCCGGCCCCTTCAGCCCGGCCACCGAGGCGTCCGAGTTCACGCACACGATCAGGCAGTCGCCGATCCGCCGGGCGCTCTCCAGCAGCCCCACATGACCGGCGTGCAGCAGGTCGAAGCAGCCGCCGGTCGCCACGACCGTCCCTCCGCGCGAGCGCACCTCCCGGACCAGCGCCAGGGCGTCCGTACGGCCGGCCGCCGGCGGGCGCGGGGGAGCCGCGGGCCGGCCCCACAGGGACGTGCCCGCGGCGCCGCCCGCCGCGACGAACGACGCCGCCTCGGTCACCGCCTGCCAGACGGCCTCCTCGGGCAGGGCGCCGTCGGCGAGCGCGCCGGCGGTGTGCGCGGCGAAGCAGTCGCCGGCCCCGCAGGTGTCCCCGGTCGCCCGGAACGGCGCCGGCACCAGCAGCGGCGCGTCGGCGTGCGGCCGGGTCAGCAGCGCGCCGCGCTCGCCGAGGGTGACCACCACCGAGACGGCCTGCCAGCGCTCGGCCAGCAGCGCCCCGCGCCGGGCGTACGCCCCCAGGGAGCCGGTGGTGCCCTCCTCGGGGCACAGCGCCCGGGCCTCCGCCGCGTTGGGCGTGACCAGCCGGGCTCCCGGCACCGGCGGGCCGCCGCGCGGATGCGGGTCCCACACCACGGGCACCCGGCGCGCGACCGGCTCCAGCAGGGGGCGCAGCGCGTCGGCCGTGCCGCGGCCGTAGTCGGCGACCAGCACGGTGTGCGCGGCCGCCAGGACCTGGGCGCACTCCGGCGTGGGCGCGCCCGCCCGGCCCCCGCCGCGGTCGACGCGCACCACCGGCCGCCCGGCCGCCAGCACCCGGGTCTTGACCGGCAGCGAGCCGTCCAGCGGCAGTTCCACCAGGGTGACCCGGCCGCGCAGCGCCTGGCGGACCCGGCGGCTGGCCGCGTCCCGGCCGAGCGCGGTGACCAGCACCACCTCCCGGCCGGACCGGGCGGACCGGGCCGCGAGGGCGGCGGCGAGTCCGGCGCCGCCGGGCCGGGAGCGGTCCGCGGTGACGTCGACCACCGGGACCGGCGCGTCCGGGGCCAGCCGCTCGGCGACCCCTTCGATGTCCCGGTCGAGCAGGACGTCCCCCACCACGACCAGCGGCCCCGAGGCGCTCACGGCGTCCTCCCGTCCAGGACGGGCAACGCGCGGACGGCGGCCACCGCCGCCCCCGCCGCGAGCGCGGCCCCGCCCGCCCCCGCAGCCCCGGCCTTCCCGGCCGCCCCGCCCGCCCGCTCCAGAGCCGTGTCGAACGCCTCGCACAGCAGGTGCACGGCCACCAGGTGGGCCTCCTGCACCGTGGCAGTGCTGGCGGCGTCGATGCACAGCGCCTCGTCGGCCACCTCCGCCAGCGGGTTGGGGGACCGGCCGGTCAGCGCCCACACCCGCACCCCGCGGGCCCGGGCGGTGGTCGCGGCCGACAGCAGGTTGCCGCTGCGCCCGGACGTCGACAGCAGGACCAGGACGTCGCCCGCGCGGCCGTGCGCCGCCACCTGCCGGGCGAACACCTCGTCGTATCCGTAGTCGTTGCCGATGGCCGTGACGCTGGAGGTCTCGGCGTGCAGGGCGATCGCCGAGAACGGCGGACGCTCCCTGCGGTAGCGGCCGACCAGTTCGGCCGTGAGGTGCTGGGCCTGGGCCGCGCTGCCGCCGTTGCCGGCGGCCAGCAGACGGCTGCCGGCCGGCAGGACGACGGCCAGTGCCGCGCCCCACCGCTCCAGCAGGTCCCCTCCGTCACGGCACATCCGTTCGAGGGCGGTGTGCAGGGCGGAACAGTGGTCCCGGACGCCCTCCCCGGAGGGGGACGGCGGCCCGGAGGACGGGTAGGAGTACGGGTTCATGGTGTCGGACCGGTGCCTGGTGCCGCCGGCCCCACCTCCTTCCGGACGCGGGTACGGGTTCATACGACGGCGGTGCGCCGGTCGCGGGCGGACTCCGTGGCCGCCCCGGAGCGGCGGCCGGAGAGCACGGAGAGGTACGAACGTTCGGTCGCGCCCGCCACCCGGTCCCAGCCGTAGTGGCTCAGCGCCCGGCGCCGGGCCGCGGCCCCGTAGGCCGCCCGCGCCTCGGGGTCGGCGAGCAGCGCCGCCACCGCGCGGGCCAGGGCCGCCGGGTCGCCGGGCGGGACCAGCAGGCCCGTCTCCTGGTGCACGACGGTGTCCAACTGCCCGCCCACGGCGCTGGCCACGACGGGACGGCCGCACGCCATGGCCTCCAGCGGCACGATGCCGAACGGCTCGTAGTCCGCCGGGCACAGCACCACGTCGGCGCTGCGCAGCACGGCGGGCACGGCCTCGCCGGTCAGACCGCCCAGGAAGCGGACCCGGTCCGCCACCCCGGCCGCCCGCGCCAGGGAGCGCAGCCGCAGCGCCTCCGGGTCCTGGTCGAGGAGCTCGGCCGGCGGCCCGCCCGCCACGACGAGTTCGGCGTCCGGCAGCGCGCCGAGGGCGGCGATGGACACCGCGGTGCCCTTGCGGGGGACCAGCCGGCCCAGCTGGAGCAGCCGGAACCGCGGCTGGGGGTCCCGGGCGGCGCCGGGGCCGTCCGGCCGGAACCGCACCGGGTCCACCCCGCACGGCACGACGTCGGCCTGGACCGCCGGCACGCCCATCCGCACCAGCTCGCCCACCTCGTCCCGGCAGGTGGCGAGCACCCGGTCGCAGCGCAGCCCGATCTCCCGCTCGTGGGCGAGGCGTTGGGGCGGACTGGTGTCGGCGGCACCCTGGTGGCGCCGCTTGACCGTGCCGAGGGCGTGGTAGGTGTGCAGCAGGGGGATCCCCAGCTCGCCTACGGCCACCAGCGCGGCGAGCCCGGACATCCAGAAGTGCGAATGGACCACGTCGGGCGGCCGCGACCGCCACTCGGCCAGCAGCCAGGTGCCGAACGCGCCCATGTGCGGCAGGAGTTCGTCCTTCGGCACATGCTCCGCGGGGCCGGCCGGCACGTGCTGGACCCGTACTCCGGGGCGCAGTTGCACGACCTCCGGCAGGTCGGGCGCGTCCCGCCGGGTGTACACCGTCACACGGTGCCCCCGGTCCGCCAGGGCCCCGGCGAGGCAGGCCACGTGCACGTTCTGGCCGCCCGCGTCGACCGTGCCGAGCGACGCCAGCGGGCTCGCGTGCTCCGAGACGAGCGCGACCGACAGCCGTCGCGGGCCGTGGGAACGGGTGGGGGATGTCATGACCGTACCTCCGTGAGCAGGTGCTCCCAGTCGGACAGGAAGCGGGTGAGTCCGTACCGTTCGAGCGCGGCGCGGCGGGCCCGGGCGCCGTCCTCCCGGGCGGCCTCCGGTTCCTCGAGGTAGTGACGGGCGGCCCGGGCCAGTTCCTCGGGCCGGGTCGAGAGCGTCCCCGCGCCGGGCGGAACGGCCGCCACGGCCTCGGTGGTGGCCAGGGCCACCACGGGCATGCCGAGGTGCATGGCTTCCAGGAGCGACAGGCCGAGGGAGGTCCAGCGCACCGGGTGCAGGTACAGCCGCCGCTCGGCCAGGGCCGCGAGCAGCTGGGCCTGCGGCAGGTCCTGGGACCGGCAGCGGTCGGCGCTCAGGCCCAGGTGCGAGGCCAGCGCCTCGGTGCGCATGCCGAAGACGTCCAGCGGGGCCGCCTCGGACAGCGCCGGCAGCAGGTCGGTACCGGTGTACCGGCCGCGCCGCACCGGGTCGTTGACGACCACGGCGGCCCGGGGCAGCCGGCCGGTGTAGCGGTGGCCGGGATCGATGATGCCGTGCTCGATCACCCGGGTGCGGGTGCTCCCGTTGTCCCAGAACAGCCGGTTGAAGTGGGTGACGTGGACGAGGACCACGTCGTCCCGGTCGGCGGCGGGGTGCCGGCTGCGCGGCACCTCGCCGTCGGGCGCGTTGTGCTCCAGGTAGACGGCCGGCAGGTCGCGGCCCGGCCGGCGGCCGCCCAGCCACTGCTCGGCGAGCTGCCACTCGTGGGGTCGCTGGAGCACCACCACGTCGACGTCCGCCTCGGCCAGCTCGGCCGGGGTGACCTCGCGGACGGAGTCCGGCCAGTCGAACGTACGGGCCCGGCCGAGGCCGTCCGGACCGCGGTCGGGGGTCACCGGCACCAGGTAGGTGTGCGGGCCCTGGACGAACGCCGTGGTCCAGGAGCCGTGCACGTGCCAGAGCAGGATGTTCACGATGCCCCTCCTTCGCCGGACACGGGCCCGCCGGCGGCGCCGACGAGCAGCGTGGACACCGCCGCGAGCACGTCCTCGTCGCGCACCGAGTCCAGGCAGGGGTGCCCGGCCACGGGACACACCCGGGACCGGGTCCCGGCGCAGGCCGCGTGCTGGTCGCCGAGCAGCACGTGCGGGACCCCGTACGGCCGCCAGCGCTCGGACGGCACGACCGGGGCGAACAGGCAGGCCACGGGCGTGCCCACGGCGCACGCCAGGTGCGCGGGGCCCGTGTTGCCGGTCACGACGGCCCGCGCCCCGGCCAGTACCCCGGCGAGTTCGCCGAGGTCCCGGGTGCCGCCGCCGAGGTCGAGCGCGTGCCGCCCGGCCACCCGGGCGGTCAGCGGGCGCTCCGCGGCCGCCCCGGTCACCACCACGCGGTGCCCGGCCCGGTGCAGCGCGGCGACCGCGCCGGCGGCGCGCTCGGGGCTCCACGCCCGGGCCGGGACGGCGGCCCCCGGATGCACGACCACGTACGGGTCGGGCCCGGTCAGGCCGACGGTGTCCGGGGGCTCCAGGATCCGCAGCGCCCCGTCGTCGCCGGGCGGCAGCGGGAAGCCGAAGTCGCGGGCCAGGTCGAGGGCGGCCTCCGCCTCGTGCCGCCCGGGCCGCCGCCGGTGGCGCAGCGCCAGCAGGGCGCCCGGGTAGTCGACGCAGTCGGCCGCCACCTCCGGGATCCCGGCCAGCGCCAGCAGCAGTGCGGCGGGCAGCGGACTCTGGTGGTACGAGACGAGGACCAGCGCGCGGTCGAAACGGTCGGCGGCCAGGGCGTCCAGCAGCAGGTCGCACTCCTCGCGGGAGGTCCGCGGGGGCTCCAGGCCCACCCAGGCGGCCTCGTGCACGAGGATCCGGTCCACGCCGGGCAGCAGCGCGGCGGCCGGGGCGCCCTGCGGGCCGCACAGCACGGCCGTGTACGAGGACCCGGCCGCGACCGCCCGGACGGCGGGCCCGGCGAGCAGGACGTCCCCCGCGCTGTCCAGGCGGACGACGAGGGTGCGCGGCGCCGACGTCACCATGGGGCACCTCCCGGCTCCCCGGCCGCCCCCGGGCCCGGCGCCGTCCCGCCGCCGAGGACGAGCCGTACGGCGCCCAGCAGGTCGGCGGCCGTACGCCCGGCCGCGCGCACCTCCTCGGGGCGGGTGACGGGCGTGGGCACCAGGACTCCTGTGGCGCCCGCGGCCCGGGCGGCGGACACGTCGGCGCCGATGTCGCCGATGACCACCGTGCGCCGGGGGTCGGCGCCGAGCGCCTTGCAGGCGGCCAGCACGAGGCCGGGCGCGGGCTTGCGGCAGCGGCAGCCGTCGCGCGGGCCGTGCGGGCACACGGCCCACAGCGCGAACGGCCCCAGGAGCGCGTCCACGCGGGCGGCGACCGCCCTCACCTGTCGCCGCGTCAGCACGCCGCGCCCGACGCCGGACTGGTTGCTGACCACGGCGACGGGGACGCCGCTCTCGCGCAGCAGCCGGACGGCGCGGTGGGCCGTGGGCATCGGCTCGACCCGGTCGGGGTCGCCGTTGTAGGGGACGTCCACGACGAGCGTGCCGTCGCGGTCGAAGAGGACGGCGTGCGGCAGCCGGTCCCGGGCGCGGTCCGCCCCGCGGCCCGGCCGGGGCGGATCGTCCCGGCCGGCCCCCTGCCCGGGCCACACCCAGGGCCCGCCGGGCCACGCCGGCTCCTCCGCTTCCGGGCCGTCCGGCCACGCTGTTTCCGGGCCGTCCGGCCGCGTCCGCTCCGGCCCGACCCGGGGCGCCGCCTCCGGCCCGCTCGGTCGCGTCCGCTCCGTCCCGGTCGGGGGAGCGGGACCACCGTGGGCGGTCATGCCGCACCGGCCGGGGTCGCGGCCGGCTCCCGGCCGGCCGGGGCGGCGTGCGCCGGGGGAGCGGCCTGCCGCGCGGGCGCCACGCGCCTGTGCGCGGCCAGGCCCCGCAGCCAGTGCCAGGTGGCGGCCGGGGGCACGAGGACGCTGGTCACCGCCATGGTCAGGATCTCGGACCGGTCGCGCGGGCCCGGCAGGATCCGGGCGGCGGCGAACTCCACCGTCCCGGCGAGCCAGGCCGCCGCGCACCAGCCGGCCGCGCGCCGGTGGCCGAGCAGCGCCCCGGCGACCGCCGCGCATCCCGCGGCCGTCACCGCGAGGTGCCCGGGCCGCCGGCCCAGCCGCTCGCCGGCCCGGGCCCGCCACCCGGCGCCGTGCAGGCGATGCATGAGGACGTCGTCGGCGTTGCCCGCCTGGGCGCGGACCGACACCCACCGGTCCGCCGGACGTACCGGGTGGCGGGTGCGGCGCGTGCCCCCGACCAGGCCCCAGCCGCCGCCCAGCAGCCGCAGCGCCAGGTCGGCGTCCTCCCGGAAGGCCCGGTGGAACCGCTCGTCGAAGCCGTCGGCCGCCCGGAGCGCCTCGGTGCGGACCGCCATGTCGGCGGTGATCCAGCGGGCGGTCGCCAGGCCCGCCGTGCAGCGCTCCCAGTCGGTGGGACGCCGGTCGGCCGGCAGCGGGACCTCGATCCGGGCGCTCACGGCGGCGGTCCCGGGGCCGGCGGCCGCCAGGTCCCGGGCCAGTTCCTCGCCCCAGTCCGGGCCGGGCACCACGTCGTCGTCCAGGAAGACCACCCAGGGGACCGCTCCCGCGGCCCGCCACCCGAGGTTGCGTGCCGCCGCCGGTCCACGGGCGGCGCCCGCCACCACCAGCGTCCGCGACCGCAGCCGGTCGGGGATCTCCAGCGGGGGCGGCGCGCCGTCCGGACCGGGCCGGTCGTGCACGACGACCACGCGGGCCGGCCCGGGCCCGCGGGTGTCCGCCAGCGCCTCCAGGCAGGCCCGCAGCTGCGGGCGGCCGACCGTCGGTACGACGACCGCGTACGGGCTGCCGGCGGGGGCGTTCACGCGGACCACCCGTCGGCCGAGGTGGCGAACATCCGGCCCCGGCGCACCGCGTACGGCCCGATGGCCAGCAGGTCCACCGGTGCCGAGCCGAAGCACTCCAGCGCGTCCCGGGGATCGTCGACCATGGGCCGGCCGGCGGTGTTCAAGCTGGTGTTGACCACGACGGGCAGCCCCGTGAGCTCCTCGAACGCCGTCAGCATCCGGGCCACCAGCGGCTCACGGGCCGGGTCCACGGTCTGGATGCGGGCGGTGCCGTCGACGTGCACCACCGCCGGGATCCGCTCGGCCCAGCCGGGCCGTACGTCGTGCACGAAGAGCATGTACGGGCTGGGCAGGGGCCCGTCGAAGATCTCCGCGGCCCGGTCGGCGAGCACCATGGGGGCGACGGGCCGGAACTGTTCGCGGCCCTTGACGTCGTTGAGCCGCTCCAGATTGCCCGCGTGCCCGGGATGGGCCAGCAGCGACCGGTGCCCGAGCGCCCGCGGACCGTACTCGGAGCGTCCCTGGAACCAGGCGACGACGGCGTTGTCCGCGAGGGACTGCGCCACGGTGGCCGCGATGTCGGCGGGCCGCTCGAAGGGCACTCCGGCCGACTTCAGCCAGCCCGCCAGCTCGGCGTCGGACCATTCGCGGCCCAGGTCGGCGCCGCCCATGGGGGCGACGTCCTCGCCCGCCCCCGCGGCCAGGAGCAGGGCGCTGCCCAGCGCGGTGCCGGCGTCCCCCGCGGCAGGCTGCACCCACACCCGCGAGAACGGGCCCTCGCGGGAGATCCGGGCGTTGGCCACGCAGTTGAGCGCCACTCCGCCGGCCAGCGTGAGGACGTCGTCCCCGGTCCGGCCGTGCAGCCAGCGCGTGAGGTCCAGCAAGGTCTCCTCCAGCACGGCCTGGGCGCTGGCCGCGGTGTCGGCGTGGGCCTGCGTCCACGGCTCCTCGGCCCCCCGGGGCGGGCAGAACTCCGACCAGGGGACGCCGGTCGCGCGGAAGCCTCCGTCGCCGGTGGGGAAGACGTGGCGGCGCAGCTCGGCCAGCATCCGCGGCGTGCCGTGGGAGGCCAGGGCCATCACCTTGAACTCGTCGGAGGACCGCAGGAAGCCCAGGTGCGCGGTGAGTTCCTCGTAGACCAGGCCGAGCGAGTGCGGGAGTTCCTGGGCGTACAGCGGCTCCAGCTCGGCGCCGCGGCGGCGGGCCGCGAGGTGCGAGGCCCGCTCCCCGCGCCCGTCGAGCACCAGCACCGAGCTGCGCCCGGCCGCTTCCGCCGCGAAGGCGCTCGACGCGGCGTGGGCCATGTGGTGCGGGACGAACCGCACCAGCTCGGGGTCGAGACCGGGCAGGGCCGACGCCAGGAACCCGGGGGCCTGGCGGGCGTAGGTCTGGCGCAGGTGGTCCCAGGGGTCGTCCAGGCCCATGTCCTCGGCCGGGCGTGCCAGGGCGGGGTCGTAGGAGTAGGCGACGGCGTCCAGGTCCTGGGGACGCAGTCCGGCCTTGCGCAGGCACCAGCGGGCCGCCTCGACCGGCAGTTCCCAGGCGGAGAACGGCACCGGCCGCTTGCCGTGCTTACGTCTGCTGAATCGTTCTTCCTCTGCGGCCGCGACCGTCCGGCCGTCGATGACGAGAGCGGCCGCGGGGTCGTGGAAGAGGGCGTTGATGCCGAGGATGCGCATGGTGGTCCGTCCGTGAGGGGTCAGGAGCCGGGGTTCAGGTGGCCGGCCGGTCGCTACCGCTCCGGTCCGCGCCCGGCGTCCGGTCGCGGAACCACGCGATGGTGCGACGCAGGCCCTCCACCACCTCGACCTGCGGCTCCCATTGGAGCTTGCCGCGCGCCAGGGTGATGTCGGGGCAGCGGACCGCCGGGTCGTCCACCGGACGCGCCACGAACCGGATCTCCGAGGTGGAACCGGTCAGTTCGATGATCCGGCGGGCCAGGTCCGCCATGGTGATCTCCTCGGGATTGCCCAGGTTGACCGGACCGCGCAGGCCGTGCGCCGCCGCGGCGAGGATCCCGGCCACCGTGTCGTCGACGTAGCACAGCGAGCGGGTCTGCCGCCCGTCACCCGTCACCGTCAGCGGTTCGCCGTCCAGCGCCTGGCGTACGAAGGTGGGCACGGCCCTGCCGTCGTGGCCGCGCATGCGCGGCCCGTAGGTGTTGAACAGCCGGACGATGCACGTGTCGGTGCCGTGCACCGTGGTGTGGGCGGTGGTGAGCGCCTCGGCGAACCGCTTGGCCTCGTCGTACACGCTGCGCGGCCCGACCGGGTTGACGTTGCCCCAGTAGCCCTCGCTCTGCGGGTGCTCGTGGGGGTCGCCGTACACCTCGGAGGTCGAGGTGAGCAGGAACCGCGCTCCGCTGCGGCGGGCCAGCTCCAGCGCGTTGCGGGTGCCCGCGCTGCCCGTGTCCAGGGTGTGCAGCGGCAACCGCAGGTAGTCGGCCGGGGACGCCGGCGAGGCCAGGTGCAGCACGAGGTCCGGCGGCCGCTCGACCTCGAACGGCCGGCTGACGTCGGCCCGGCACAAGGTGAAGCCCGGATCCTCCAGCAGCCCGGCGACGTTCTCGGGGCGGCCGGTGCTGAAGTCGTCCAGGCACGTCACCTCGGTCCCGGCGGCGAGCAGCGCGGCGCACAGGTGCGAACCCAGGAAACCGGCCCCGCCGGTGACCACGGCGTGCGCCCAGCGACGGTCAGGGCGGTCGGGGGAAGACACGGCCATGAGGGTCTCCTCGATACGGCAGCGGGAAGGCGGAAGCCGCCGGTGGCGGCCTCGGTGCGTCCTCGGGGCACCTGGGAGGGGGCGGCAGGGCCGGACTCCACCCTGCCCGGGATGCACGGGCCCGGCGCGGCGGGGAAGCCATTGGGGTGAGAACCGCGCGTGACGGAACACGCCGTCCTCGTCCCGATCTTCACCACGGCGAACGCCGCCGGACGATCCGGCCGGGCTCGGGAGCCGAGCGCCGGTTCAGCCGGTGTCCGGCAGCCGGCGGGCGGGCTCGGGGCCCGGCCGGCGGCACGTGGTCCGGCGCCGTCAAGTGCTCCTGTGCGAGGCCCTCTTGCGCGGCCCCCGCTGTCGCAGCCCCTACCCGGACGATCCGGCGGCATGCCCTGCGTAGCGCTTCGTTCGCGCCGGGCCCCGCGGAAGACGCCCTTCGGCGGGCCCGACGGGCTTCGCCGTACGGCCCGACCGCCCGGTGCGAGCTGGGTCGACGCGCGCCGCTGTCCGCGGAACGAAGACTTGCCGAGCGGCACGGCAGCGGCGGTCCGCCGGTGACTGCGTCACGGTCGGCGCCAGGCGTCGCTGTCGAGGTGCGAGCCGGCCATCGGGCCCATCCGGAGCATGCCGCCGTCCACGGCCCAGGAGGCGCCCGTCACATAGCCGGAAGCGGGTCCGGCGAGGAAGGCGACGACCGCCGCCACCTCCCGCGCGTCGCCCGGCCGCCCGAGCGGTATCCCGGGGCGCCGCACGGACGTCACCTCGACGTCCTCCTGGCCGGTCATGGGCGTCGCGATCTCGCCCGGCGCCACGGCGTTCACCGTGATGCCGTACGAGGCGAGTTCGAGGGCCATCACCTGGGTGAGCAGGCCCAGTCCGCCCTTGGCGGCGCAGTACGGCGCGGTGCCCACGCGGGGTTGGTGCTCGTGCACCGAGGTGATGTTGACGATGCGCCCGCCACGGCCCTGCGCGATCATCCGGCGGGCGGCCCGCTGACCGCAGAGCAACGGGCCGACGAGGTCCACGTCCAGGACCCTGCGCACCGTGTCCAGGTCCAGGTCGACGAACGGCACCGACGCACCCGTGCCCGCGCAGTTGACCAGGACATCCAGGCCGCCGAGCTCGGTGGCGAGGTCGTCCACGGCGTCCGCCGCCCCCGGCAGCCGCGTCAGGTCCATCCGCGCGACGGCGGCGCGCCGGCCCGTCCGCGCCACCTCCTCGGCGGTCCCGCGGGCGCCGGCCTCGTCGGCGTGCCAGGTGATGCCGACGTCCATCCCCACGTCCTGGGCCAGCGCGACCGCGATCGCCCGACCGATCCCGGAGTCCGACCCGGTCACGACCGCGACGCCCGGCCCGTGGCGCCCCGGCCCGCCGTCGGCCGTCACGGCAGCCCCAGCCGCAGTGCCGGACAGGCGAGGCCCGCACCCGCGCCCGCGGGAGGCGGGAACGCCGTCGCGAAGACGTGGACGGTGACGGTCGGTCCCGCGTCGCGGACCGCGTGCATCCGGTGGTAGAAGGTCTCGTCGAAGCAGAAGCCCTTGCCCGCCCCCACCTCCGTGACGTGCGGCGCGGTGCCCAGCCGGGCCCTCTCGTGGGTCAGCGCCCCGCGGGCGACGTAGACCGCGCCGCGGACCTGCTCGTGGTCCAGGTAGCCGGTGCCAGGCGGCATCCGGTGCCAGCCGATGGCCCAGACCCCGAGACCACCCGAGCGGAACAACTGGATCCAGCTTCCCTCGCCGTCCGGATCCGCCAGCCGGGTCCGCCACCGCGTGTAGTCACGGCCCACCTCGTAGGCGACCTCCAGCAGGTCCTCCGGCTCCAGGAGGAAGTCGTACGACCGCAGGGCCGTCAGCTGTTTCTCCATGACTCGCACCGCCTCGGACGCTCCGTACGCCGCCCCCGCCCGCGCGGGGGCGGACGAGGGCGACGCCTCGCCGGGGCACCTGCCCCGGCGAGGCGCTTCCATGCCCGGTGGCCGGCGGGCCCGGCCGTACCGGCGGGCAGCCGACATGGGCGCCCAACGGGCTTACCCGGCAGGCCGGTTGGGACGTAGCGCCGTGCCGCTCGTACGGCGGGGGCATACGGCGGTGGAGCGCGGGTAGGCGCGTCACCGGCACAAAGGGAGGCCTCCACCGCATGGAGGCACCGACCGAGGGAGGTGCCGGCCGTGAAGACCCAGCCGGACACCCAGTCGACCAGCCGCCGCGTCACGCCCGAGGACCGGGTCCGGACCTGCCGTCCGGCCCTGCTCCGGCGGGACTGCTGCATGGAGCCCCCGGAGTCCAGCGACGAAGCGGGCTTCGAAGCCAACGTGGTGCGGGGTGAGGACTGACGAGATGACCAGGGTCAGGCGGCTGGCGATGGGCGTGGACGAGGAGTACCTGCTGCTGGACGCCCGCAGCCGGGACCTCGCCGACCGAGGGCCGGCGCTCGTGGCGGCGACCCGCCCCGAGCTGGGCGCGCAGGTGCGCACCCGCCGCTGGCCGGCCCAACTGGGCGTCCGTACCGAGCCCATGGTCGACAGCGCCGATCTGCGGGCCGAATTGGACTGGCTGCGCACCACCGTGGCAGCGGCCGCCCGGGACGCGGGCTGCCGCTGCGTCGCCGCCGGGACTCCGCTGCTCGGCGGCGTACCGGCGGCGCGGTCCGCAGGGCCGCCCGCGTCAGTACCCCCGCAGGGAGCGGTACCCCCGCGCCCTGGCGAGGCGCCCCCGCACGGCGGGCCCCGCGACCGCGCGGACGGTCCGGTGTGCTGCTGCGGCATCCACATCGGGCCGCTGGACGCCGAGCAGGCCGCGGAACTGGCCGCCCACCTGCGCCCTTGGCTGCCCGTGTTCGTGACCCTGGCCGCCAATTCCCCCTTCGCCTACGGACGGGACACCGGCTGCGCCAGCTGGCGCTCGGCACGCTTCGGCCGGCGGCCCGCCGCCGCCCGGTCGAACCGTGCCGGGCCCGGCGGCCCCGACCGTCCGGACCCCGCCCGGGCGCCGCACGTACGCGCCCCGGAGCGACGCGACGGCCGCAGCCCCTGTCTGCGGCCCTCCGGTCGACGGCCGACCCTGGAGGTCCTGGTCCCCGACGCCAACGCCGACCTCGACACGGTCGTCCTGCTCGCCGTCCTGCTGCGCGGCCTGGCCACGGCGCTGCTGCCGGCCGTCGCCGACCGGCGCCCCGCACCGGTGGTCCCCGAGGCGTGGCTGCGGCAGTCCTACGCCCACGCCTCCCGCCACGGCCTGCGGGGACCGGGCCTGGACCCGCTCAGCGGCACGGAGGCCGCCCCGCGCCTGCTGCTGGAGCGCATGGTGGAGCTGGCCGCGCCCGGCATCGCCGCCGCCGGTGACGTCGAGCTGGTGGAGGGCCTGCTGCGCCGGGTGCGCCGCCTGGGCGGTGGCGCGGCCCGGCAGCGGGCCGTCCACGAGCGCTGGGGCGGCCTGGAGGCCGTGGTGGACGCCCTCGCCCTGGCCACGTCCGGCGCGGACCCGGGCCTGCTCACCCCCGTCGGCTGACGGCGCTGCCCGCCGCCGCCACCTGCGGCTCCACCCCGGCCATCTGCGCCGTGCGGCCGCGCCCAGCAGCCCCGTGCCCGCCGTTCCGTGTCACAGTGGGGGGTACGGGGGCCCCGGATGAGGTTCGGTCATGGACGATACGGAACGCACGCTGGAACAGCTGCTCACCGGGCTCACGGCCGTCCGCGACGGCAACCTGGACACCCGCCTCCCCGAGGGCGCGCCCGGGCTGCCCGGGCAGATCGCCGCCGTCTACAACAGCATGGTCGTCCAGCTGTCGCAGGTGACGACCGAGGTCACCCGGGTGGCGCAGGAGGTCGGCGGGCAGGGCCGGCTCGGCGGCCAGGCCCGGGTGCCGCCCGCCGGCGGCGTCTGGCGCGAGCTGATCGACGGCGTCAACACCATGGCCGACAACCTGACCTCCCAGGTCCGCAACATCTCCCGCACCGCCACGGCGGTCGCCCGCGGCGACCTCACCCAGAAGATCTGGGTGGACGCGCGCGGTGAGATCCTGGAGCTCAAGGAGACCATCAACACGATGGTCGACCGGCTCTCCGCCTTCGCGGAGGAGGTCAGCCGGGTCGCCCGCGAAGTGGGCACGGAGGGCAACCTCGGCGGCCAGGCCACCGTCCACGGCGTCTCCGGCACCTGGAAGGACCTCACCGACAACGTCAACTCCATGGCGACGAACCTCACCAACCAGGTCCGCAACATCGCCCAGGTCACCACCGCCGTCGCCCAGGGCGACCTCACGCGCCGGATCGACGTCGACGCGCGGGGCGAGATCCTGGAGCTGAAGACGACCATCAACACCATGGTCGACCAGCTGTCCTCGTTCGCCGCCGAGGTCACCCGCGTCGCGCGGGAGGTCGGCACCGAGGGCCGGCTCGGCGGCCAGGCCGAGGTCGCCGACGTCGCCGGGACCTGGCGCCGGCTGACGGAGAACGTCAACGAACTCGCGGGCAACCTCACCCGCCAGGTACGCGCCATCGCCGAGGTCACCGGTGCCGTGGCGCGCGGCGACCTGACCCGGACCGTCACCGCCGACGCGCCCGGCGAGGTCGGCGAGCTCAAGGACAACATCAACGCGATGGTCGAGTTCCTGCGCACCACCACCCGGGCCAACGAGGAGAAGGACTGGCTGGGCACCCAGTTGGCGCGGGTCTCGCGCAGCATCCAGGGACACCGCGCGCTGTCCACCGTGGCCGAACTGATCATGCGCGAGGTGCCCCCGCTCGTCGACGCGCAGTACGGCAGCATCTTCCTGGCGCAGGCCGGCACCGACGGCCCCGAACTCGTCGCGCTGGCCTCCTACGGACTCCCCGACGACCCGGAGGGCGGACCGCGCCGCTTCCGCGTCGGCCAGTCCCTGGTCGGCCAGGCCGCGGCGGACCGGCGGACGCTCGTCGTCGAGGACCTGCCGCCCGGCTACGCCACCGTCGCCTCCGGCACCGGCGCCACCGACCCGCGCTTCCTGATCGTGCTGCCCATCGTCGTCGAGGGCGAGGTGCTGGGCGCCCTCGAAGTGGCCGCCGTCCACCCGTTCCTGCCGCTGCACCGGGAGTTCCTGGAGCAGTTCACCGAACTGCTCGGCGCGAACGTCAGCACCCTGGTGGCCAACGCCCGCACCGCCGAACTGCTGGAGCGCTCGCAGCAGTTGGCGTCGCAGCTGAGCGCCCGCTCCCAGGAGCTCCAGGCCGGCCAGCTGGAGTTGCGGCGCAGCAACGCGGAACTGAAGGAGAAGGCGGCCCTGCTCGCCGAACGCAACCGCGACATCGAGCGCAAGAACCAGGAGATCGAACAGGGCCGTCAGGAACTGGAGGAACGGGCCCGGCAGCTGGCCCGCGCCTCGGTCTACAAGTCGGAGTTCCTGGCCAACATGAGCCACGAACTGCGGACCCCGCTCAACAGCCTGCTGATCCTCGCCCAGTTGCTCTCCCAGAACGCGGAGGGCAACCTCACCGAGAAGCAGGTGGACTACGCGACCGTCATCCACTCGGCCGGTTCCGACCTCCTCCAGCTGATCAACGACATCCTCGACCTGTCGAAGGTCGAGGCCGGGAAGATGGACGTACGCCCCGAGCCGGTGCAGCTGCACCGCGTCCTGGACTACGTGGACGCCACCTTCCGGCCGGTCGCGGACGAGCGGAAGCTGGAGTTCGTCGTGGACGCCTCGCCGCGGGCCGCGGAGCGGCTCACGACGGACGAGGGACGGCTTCGCCAGGTGCTGCGCAACCTCGTCGCGAACGCGCTGAAGTTCACCGAGTCCGGCAGCGTCACGGTCCGCGTCGAGCCCGTCGCGCCCGAGGAGGCCCCCGCCCCCGTGCGCGACACGCCGGGCGGCGTGCTGGCCTTCCGGGTCACCGACACCGGCATCGGCATCGCCGAGGACCGGCTGGAGGCCGTCTTCGGCGCCTTCCAGCAGGGCGACAGCGGCATGGCCCGCGCCTACGGGGGCACCGGGCTCGGCCTGTCCATCAGCCGCGAGGTCGCCCGCCTGCTCGGCGGCGCGATCACCGTGCAGAGCAAGGTCGGCGAGGGCAGCTGCTTCACCCTCTACCTGCCCCTGCGCGCCGACCCGGCGCAGGACGACCCGGAGCACCGGACCCCCGGCCGCGCCGTGCGGGAGCCGGCCGACCCGCCGGCTACCGACGACCCGGCCGATCTCACCGGCCGCACGGTGCTGCTGATCGACGACGACGACCGCAACGTGTTCGCGCTCACCGAGATCCTGGAGGCGGCCGGCGTACGGGTGCTCAGCGCGGACAACGGCAAGGACGGCGTCGCGCTGCTCGGCTCCCGCCCCGAGGTCTCCCTGGTGATCATGGACCTGATGATGGCCGGGCTCGACGGCTTCGCCGCCACCCGGGCCATCCGCGCCATGCCGCGCCACGCCGACCTCCCGGTCGTCGTGGTCACCGCCAAGGCGATGCCCGGCGACCGCGAGGACGCCCTGGCGGCCGGCGCCACCGACTACGTGACCAAGCCGGTGGACCCGGCCCTGCTGCTGGCCACGGTCCGTTCCTGGATCGGCGGGCGGTCCCCGGCCTCGTGACCGTCGTGCGAGCGGCCCGGGCAGGGTGTCACAGCGCCACCACGATCCCGTAGACGAGGAAGAACAGCGCCACGAGGACCGCCAGCCCGATGATGACCACGAGCGGTCCCGTGGACCAGCCGCGTTCCAGCCGCCGGTACGGGCCCGCTCCGGAGGCGGTGCTCGCCTCGCCGGGAGGGGTCTCGCCGGGCGGCACCGAGCCGCCGGGTTCCAGGCCAGGGGTGGTGCGGGGGTCGGGGTCCGGAGTGTTGGTACTCATGCCCCGCGTGTCCCCGTAATCGGCACGAGCATGCCGGACCGGGCGGACTTGCGGGCGGGACCCGGGTGTCCCGCGCCGGACACCGGGCAGACGGGGCACCGAAAGCAGACAGCCGCGGCTGCCCACCAGCCCACCACCGCGAAAGGTGCCGCCCATGACCGCGTTCGGCTACTTCCTTGCCACCGAGGAATTCACCCCCGCGGAGCTGCTCGACCAGGCCCGCCGGGCCGAAGAGGCCGGATTCACCCGGCTGGCCGTCTCCGACCACTTCCACCCGTGGAACGACGCCCAGGGCAACAGCCCCCTCGTGTGGTCGATGATCGGGGCGCTGTCCCGGACGGTCGCCCTGCCCGTCACCACCCTGGTGACCTGCCCCACCGTACGCATGCACCCGGCGGTCACCGCACAGGCCGCCGCGACCTCCAGCGTGCTGCTCGACGGCCGCTTCGCCCTCGGCGTCGGCACCGGCGAGGCCCTCAACGAACACGTCCTCGGCGACCCCTGGCCGCCGTTCGCCGAACGGGCCGCCATGCTGGAGGAAGCCGTCGAGGTCATGCGCCGGCTGTTCACCGGCGAGCTGGTCAGCCACCGCGGGACCCACTACACCGTCGAGAACGCCCGCCTGTACACGGTGCCGGACGAGCCGCCGCCCATCCACGTCTCCGGCTTCGGCCCGAAGGCCGCCGACCTCGCCGGGCGCATCGGCGACGGGTTCGTGCTCATGAGCCCCGAGCGGGAGCTGATCGACGCCTTCCGGGCGGGCGGCGGCGCCGGAAAGCCGGTGATCGGCGGGCTGAAGGTCTGCTGGGACCGGGACCGCGAGCGGGCGGTCGACACCGTCCACCGCCTCTGGCCCAGCCAGTTGCTGCCGGGTGAACTCAGCCAGATCCTGCCCACCCCCGCCCACTTCGAGCAGGCGTGCGAACTCGTCACCCGCGAACAGGTGTCCGAGAGCATGACCTGCGGCGACGACCCGGAGGCACACGTCGAGGCGCTCCGCGCGTACGTGGACGCCGGGTTCGACGAGCTCTACGTCGGGCAGATCGGCCCAAAGCAGGAGGCGTTCTTCGAGAACTACCGCACGAAGGTCCTCCCCGCCCTCGGCGCGGGCCGCTGACAGCGCCCCGGGGCTCCGCGTCCCCCGGCCGAACGGGCGCCGACGCGCCGCCGTTCGGCGGAAGTTCCCGGAGTGGCGGCACCGGCCCGCCGGTGCCGCCCGGCGAGCATGCACTCCGGAGGCGGTGACCATGAGCGCGATCGATGCCCGGAGCGGGGGCCGGGGCCCGAGCCGGGGCGCGGACCCGGACCCCGACCGGGACCCCGACCGGGACCCGGATCCGGACCCGGACGCCGACGCGGACCGCGGCCGTGGACCGGCCCGGGACCGGAAGAGCGGGCGATCGGGCCCGCGCGGGGCACGGGCCCTGGCCACCGTCCTGCTGGCGCTGTCGGTGGCCGCCTGCGGCGCCCCGGCCTCCGTCCGCGGTGACGCCGCCCGGGCGGCGGAAGGATTCGGCGCCGCCCTGGCCGCCGGTGACCTGCCCTCCGCCTGCGCGCTGCTCGCCCCCGGCACCCGCGAGGAGCTGGAGGACACCGCCCGCCAGGCCTGCGCACAGGCCCTGGGCGAAGAGGACCTGACCCCTGGCGGCCCGGTCCACGGCACCGAGGTGTTCGGGCGGCAGGCCCGGGTCCTGATGGAGGACGACACCGTGTTCCTGTCCCGGTTCGACGGCGGTTGGAAGGTGGTGGCGGCCGGTTGCCGTCCGGTGCCCGACCTGCCCTACCGGTGCACGCTGAAGGGGGCGTGAGATGCGCTTCGTGTTCGCCGGCTGCCTCACCGTGATGCTCGCCGGACTGGCGTTCTTCATCGCGGCCGGGCTGGCCCACCGATGAGCGCCCAGGACGGGCGGCGCGCCGGCGGCGTCGCCGGATTCCTGCGCGACAACGGCCTCACCCTGGCGTTCGGGACCGCGTTCCTGCTGGTGCTCGCGGCCCAGGCCGTGGCGGGCCGCGCCGAGTTCAACGAGACGCTGGCCGTGGACGGCTTCCAGCAGGTCGGCCTCGGCGAGTACGTGCTCTCCTCGGACTTCGCGGTCGACGTGACCGAGAACTGGCAGTCGGAGTTCCTCCAGTTCTTCCTGTACGTCTTCGGCACGGTCTGGCTGCTGCAGCGCGGCTCCCCCGAGTCCAAGGAGATGCACAAGGCCGGTGTGGAGTCGGACGAGGAACAGCGCATGGGCGACCACGCGCAAGCCGGCTCCCCCCGCTGGGCCGGCACCAAGGACTGGCGGCAGGCGGTCTACTCCCGCTCCCTGGGCATCGTGATGGGCGCCCTGTTCCTGCTCTCCTGGCTGGCGCAGTCGATCGCCGGCCTGGCCGCCTACGACGGGCAGCAGCTGCGGCAGCTCGAAGCCCCGGTCAGCTGGACGACGTACCTCGGCTCCGCCGACTTCTGGAGCCGGTCGCTGCAGAACTGGCAGTCCGAGCTCCTGGCCGTGGCCGCCATGGCGATCCTGTCGGTCTACCTGCGGCAGCGCGGCTCCCCGGAGTCCAAGCCCGTCGGCGCGCCGCACCACGCCACCGGGGTCGAGGGCTGAGCCCCACCCCGAGCCGGGCGGTCCATGGCCGGGGCGTGGCTCCGTCGCGCACGCCCCGTACGCCGTCTCTGCCCAGCCGGGGCCCGTCCATACCTGCCGGCGCCGGTATGAGGACGGCCGGACGCGGGCAGCCGCCGGTCATGAGCGCCCCCGACCCGCCGGCACCGCCTCCGCCCGGCCACCCGGCACCCGACCTCCCGGCACCCGACCTCCCGGCACCCGACCTCCCGGCACCCGACCTCCCGGCACCCGGCCACCAGGCACCCGACGACCTGCTGGACGCCCTCAGCGCATGGGTGGCGATCGCGTCCGTGTCGTCCGAGCCGGACCGGGCGGGGGACGTGACGCGGTCCGCGCGCTGGCTCACCGACCTGATGCGCCGGACCGGCTTCCCCCACACCGAGATCTGGCCGACCCGGAGCGGCCTGCCCGCCGTCCACGGCTGCTGGCCGGCGGCCGACCCCGCAGCGCCCGTCCTCCTCGTCTACAGCCACCACGACGTGCACGCGGCCGATCCGGGCGAATGGCGGCTGACCAAGCCGTTCGAACCCCACCGGCACGACGGCCGGCTCTACGGCCGCGGGGCCTCCGACGCCAAGGGGCAGATCCTCTGCCACCTGTGGGCCCTGCGCGCCCATCTGGCGGACACCGCCCGCGACGCCCCCGCCGTCACGGTGAAGTACCTGGTCGAAGGCGAGGAGGAGACCGGCTCCCGCCACCTGGCCGACCTGCTCGCCGAGCACGCCGACGCCCTCGCCGCCGACGTGGTCATGATCTCCGACACCATGCTCTGGTCGCTCCGGGACGCGGCGGTCTGCGCCGCGGTCCGCGGCTCCGTCACCGCCACGCTCACCGTGCGCGGTGCCCACCGCGACCTCCACAGCGGCGCCGTCTCCGGCGCCGCCGCCAACGCGGCCACGGAACTGTGCCGACTGCTCGGCGGCCTCCACGACCACACCGGCCGGATCACCCTCCCGGGGTTCTACGAGCCGGTGGCCGAGCCCGACCCCCAGCTGCGCGCCTCCCTGGACGGCCTCCCCTTCGACCCGGGGGCCTGGCTGGCCCGGACCGGGACGTTCGGGGCCGGGGGAGAGGCCGGGTTCACCGTTCCCGAGCGGCTGTGGACCCGCCCGTCCGCCGAGGTCGCCCGGCTCACGGCGGGCCCCACCGACCGGCCGGCGCTCGGCCTCGTCCCCGCCGACGCGAGCGCCGACCTGCTGCTGCGGCTCGTGCCCGAACAGCGCGCCGACGAGGTCGCCGAGCAGCTGCGCGCCTGGCTGGACGCCCACCGCCGCCCGGGTTTCGGCTACCGGCTGGAGGTCTCCCCGACCATCTCCGACCCGTACCGGACACCCCCCGACCACCCCGCGCTGGCCGCCCTCACCCGTGCGGTCGGCCACGCCTACGGAGCCCCGCCCCGGCTCATCGGCAACGGCGGGGCGGCGCCCGCCGCCCAGCTGGCCCGGGCCTGCGCCGCCCCCGTGCTCTTCTTCGGGACGGGCCTGCCCGGCGACCGCTGGCACGGCCCCGACGAACGCGCCGAGACGGCCGCGCTCGGGCTCGGCGTCCGCGCCCTGGCACGCTTCTTCGAGGAGCTGGCGGCCACCGCCTGAACGGCCGGGGCACCGGCCCGCGCGACGTCAGGAGGACGGCGACCAGAAGGCGGCCAGCTCGCCCGCCCCCGGCATCAGCCCGTCCCAGCCGCCGGGCACGTCCACCACCGCGACGCCCGACGTGGGAAACCCCGCCCGCAGCCGCTTGAGCAGCTTGGACGGGCCGGAACCGCACAGCGCCGACGCCAGCTCGTGGAGCCCCGGATTGTGGCCCACCAGCACCACGCAGCCGAGCGGACCGCCGCGTTCGGCCAGTACGGTGACCAGCGTGTTCGGCGGCGCCTTGTAGAGCCGGTCGTCGTAGACGGCCGGGGGCGGCTCCGGCAGCGCCGGCACCATCAGCTGCCACGTCTCCCGGGTGCGCAGCGCCGGAGAGCACAGCGCCAGGGCGGGCGCCAGGCCGGACCGCGCCAGCCAGCGGCCCGTGCGCGGCGCGTCGGACCTGCCCCGGTCGCTCAGGGGCCGGTCGAAGTCCTCCGGCCGGGCGTCCTTCGGTACGGCCTTGGCGTGCCGGACGAGCACCAGCCGGCGGCCGCCGGGGCCCGAGGGGGCCGAGGACGAGGGGGCCACGGGCATGGCCGCCTCCTTTCGCCGCGGATCCGGGCACACGTACACGGTCATGGTGCGGGGACCGCCCGCGGCACGCATCCGCTCGGGCGGACGCCGGAAGGATCGGGCAAACGGCGAAAGATCAGCCCCACCAGGCGTCATGTGCCACCGGCCGGGGAAGGCGCCCCGACATGCCCGAAACGATCAGCAGCATCGCCACCCTGGTCGCCCGGCGCCGCCGGGAGCCGGTGGCGGTGCAAGCCCTGCGTTCCACCGCGGCGGCCGTCGTCAGCTATGTCGTGGCGCTCCGGCTCAGCAGCGAGCCCAGCCCGCTGACCGCCCCGCTGACCGCCCTGCTCGTCGTCCAGGTCACCCTGTACTCCACCCTCACCACCAGCATCCGCAGGGTGAACTCGGTGGTCGTCGGGGTCCTGATCGCGATCGGGTTCAGCGCGCTGGTCGGCCTGACCTGGTGGAGCCTGGGCCTGCTGATCCTGGCGTCCCTGGTCGTGGGCCACCTGGTGCGGGTCGACGAGTTCGTCCCCGAGGTCGCCATCAGCGCCATGCTCGTCCTCGGCGTCACCCAGGTCACGGACACGGCCTGGGACCGGGTGCTGGAGACGCTCATCGGCGCGGTCATCGGGCTGCTGGTCAACCTGTTCCTGGCACCGCCCCTGTGGGTCGGCCCCGCCGGCACCGCGATCACCGACCTGGCCCGGCGCATGAGCGGACTGCTCGACCACCTCGGGGAGGAGCCCCTCGGCCCCACCAAGGTCGAACAGGCCGCGGCCCGGCTGCACGAGGCCCGCCGGCTCGACAACGACGTCGCCCAGGTCGACGCCGCCCTGCGGCAGGCCGAGGACAGCCTCCGGCTCAATCCCCGGGTCAAGGAGGGCCTGCTCTTCCGGCTGGTCCTGCGCACCGGCCTGGACACCCTGGAGATCTGCGCCGTGGTGCTGCGGGTGGCCTGCCGGACCCTGACCGACCTGGCCAAGGCCCGCCCCGACGGCCCGCTCTTCGACGCCGCGACCGCGGCGGCCCTGCGGCAGGTACTGCGCCACACGGGCATCGCCGTCGAGAGCTTCGCCCAGCTGATCACCGCCCAGGTCAGCGCCAACGCCGAAGAGGCCGAGGCCCAGCTGACCGCCGAACTGGCCGTCGCCCGCGCCCACCGCGACCGGCTCGCGGACCTGCTGCTCGCGACCACCCGCGAGGACGCGGCGCAGTGGCAGCTGCACGGCGCACTGCTCGCCGAGATCGACCGGGTCCTCGACGAACTCGGCGTCGACAAGCGCTCCGAACGACTGCTGGAGGAACTCGACCGCCACACCCGCACCCGCCGCTCCGACCGGCTGCGCGACCGCCTGAACCGGCTCTCCGAGCGGCTGCGCGGGCGCCTGGGCGTGGGCCGCTAGCGGGCCGCCGGCGCGCGGCGCGACGCGGCGCTCACGGGGGCGGCAGGAGCGGGCCCAGGGGCCCGAGGTCGAGGTTGAGGTCGGCGAGGGTGAGGCCGTGCTGCGCGCACAGTTCGGTCATGCGGTCGTGGAGGGCGAGCAGGGTCGCCCCGAGCTCCTCCTCCTGGGCCTCGCTGAGGTCCCCGGCGTCGACGCGGCGCAGGGCCTGCCGTTCGACGAGCTGGCGCAGGAGTTCGACCACGGTCAGGACCAGCTTGACCAGGTCGTCGGGGGCGGTGTCGGGGCCCGTACGGATCCGCCGTGCGGGGGAGGGGGCGCGGGAACGGTCCCCCGCCGGGGCGTCCGAGGGCGCTGCCGGCAGCACCCGGAGGGCCTCGGCCAGGGCGTCGCCGACGCCCCGCAGGTCGGGGCCGCGGGCGACGGGGTCCGGGGGAGGGCCGGGCGGAGTGCTACGGCTCATGGCCGTCCCCCGGCGGGGGAGCACCGGCCGTGCTCACCGAGCTGATCAGGGCGCGCAGGGAGATCTGTACAAGGTCGATGTCGGCGATGGACAGGACGATGTCACCGGTGACCACGACGCCTCCGGCGAGCAGCCGGTCCAGGAGGTCGACGAGGGCGACCTGCCGGCCGGGCAGGGCCGGGTCGCGGTCGGGTTCGGCGTGGCCGTACGGCTGGGCGAGGCTCATGGCACGGGGGGAGGCGGGGTCGGTCCGGCGGCGAACGAGTACGGCGCCCACGGCCCGGTGAGCTCGACGCGGACCCCGGGAAGCGCCCCCGCGACCTCCTGGACCGCCGCCCGGAAGGCGTCGGCGACCTCGTCCGGCACCAGGAAGGCGTCGTTCAGCACGTTCTCCCCCGCCTCGCCCGGCCCGGGGGCGGCCAGCGGGCCGCGCTGCACCGGATGGCGCGCGTGGGCCGCCCCGCAGCGCCGCGCCACGGCGGCGATCCGCTCCCCGGCCTCGCGCGCCTGCCGGTAGTGGTCCTCGTGGGCGTGGTGCTGGGCCCTGCGCGCGCGCAGGTAGGCCTTCCCGGGGCTGAGGCCGGACGCGGGTCCGGGTGCGGCTGCGGGGGCGGTGGCGCCGGCGGGGCGGACGTAGACCTTCACGCCGTACTCGGTGTGCGCGCGGAGCCGGGCCAGCCGCTCGGCGAAGTCCGCGCGCTGCGCCCGCAAGGCCTGGAGGGCGCGGTCGCGGTCCTCGTAGAGGGTGGCCAGGCGCAGCGGCAGGACGGTGGTGCGGGCCGCGAGCGCCTCGATGACGCGGTGGTGGGCGCGGGCGGTGTCCCCGAGCCAGTCCAGGTCCTCGAAGTGGACCTTGAGCGCCTCCTCGGTCCAGTCGGGACGGTCGACGTCGCTGACGACGAACGCGACCGGGCCGGGACCGGGGCCGGGACCGGGGTCCGGCGGGACGAGGAGCGTCACGGGCCTGCCGGCGACGCCGGTGAGGGCCGCCAGCACCCCGTCCAGCGCCGGCGAGGGCTCCGCGACGGCGTAGACGTAGGTGAGCGTCCCCGCGCCGCCGGCGGGAGCGGCGGGAGCGGCGGGACCGGTGGGCCGGGCGGGAGCGGTGGGGTCGGCAGGACCGACGGGACCGGCGGGACCGGCGGCAGGATCGTTCATGGTCGGCTCCGGCGCTGCGACGGCCTCGTGCGCGCGGGCCGCTCCTCCGGCTCGGACAGGGGCTCGGCCGCGGCGCCGTCGGTGAGCCGCTCGCGGCGCAGCTGCGCCAGCTCGGCGCGCAGCCGCTCGTTCTCCGCGGCCAGCGCCCCGTCGTCGCGGGCCGCCCCGAGCTCCTCGCCGGCGTGGCGGGAGGACAGCGACGGGTCGTGCTCCCACCAGTCGATGCCCATCTCCTTGGCCTTGTCCACCGAAGCGATCAGGATCCGCAGCTTGATGGTGAGGAGTTCGATGTCGAGCAGGTTGATGCGGATGTCGCCGGCGATCACGATGCCCTTGTCCAGCACGCGTTCGAGGATGTCCGCCAGGCTGGCCGAGGAGCTCGGCGGGTAGCCGGCCATCGCCGGTCCCGTACCGAACCTGCGGTCCAGGGGGCCGGTCACGGGCCTTCGCCTGCCCGGAACCGCTCGATCTCCACGAGGCGGTCGATCAGCCGGTCCTCCTCGCGCGCGAAGGTCTCCTCGTCGATCTCGCCGTCCGTCAGACGCCGTTCGAGCTCGGTGAGCTGCGCCAGGACCGGGGCCGGGTCGTAGTACTCGGCGGTGGCCTGGTCCAGCAGGCGCTGGGCGACCCAGAGCACGCCCTGGGCGGGGAGCAGCGGCAAACCGACCAGTTTCTGCAGCAGGCCCATCGGGGGCGCTCCTCTCACCGGCCTCACGGCACGAAGCTGTACGGGGGCAGCGGCCCGGACAGGCGCACCGAGACGCCCTTGTCGTCGTCCCGTGCCACGGCGGCGTGCGCCTTGACCAGCGCCGCCTCCTCGTCACGGGGCACGAGCAGGGACAGGTTGAGGAAGTCCTCGCTCCCGACCGGCTGGTGCAGGACGTGCTCCCGGGCCGGCCCGACCAGGGCCCGTACGAGGTCCGAGGCGGCGCTCGCGTGCCGCAGCTCGACCTCGGCGGCGACCATGCGCCCCAGTTCCAGGGGCAGCCGCGGGTCCTGGGAACCGGCGACGATCGCGTCGTTGAGCCGGCGCGCCTCCGGTGAGTCGTCCAGGATCTCGCGCAGGAGCCGCTCCTGCTCGCGCGAGGCCTTCACGTTGTACTCCGCGCAGCCCTCGACGCGGTCCAGCGCGGCGCGATAGGTCTGCGCGTGCTCCTCGAGCGTGTGGCGGACGGACGCGTCGTCCGGCGCCGTGTAGCCGAACTGCAGGGGCAGCGGCGTCCCGTCGGCCATGAGACGGTCCTGCACGGCCTGGTGCGCGGCCACGTCCCGCCTGCGGGGGCGGATCTCCTCGTCGATGTCGCTCACCACGGCCCGCAGCTCGCCCGCGGCCAGGACCCGTACGGGCGCGGCGCGGGCCCCGACGCCCGTGGTTCCGTCGAGCCGGCACGGGTGGTCGCGTGACGTGATGGCGTAGACGTAGACGGTCATGGGTCACTTCCTCTCGCGCCGCACCGGCCGCCGGGCGGGCCTCCGGCGCCGCACGGGCTCCGCCTCCTCCTCCAGCTCGTCCTCCTGCTCCTCCTGCTCCTCCTCCGGCTCCTCCTCGGCCTCCTCGTCCTCGCTCCGGCCGCGCAAGGACTGCGTGACGGCGTCCAGCGCGCCGCCGAGCGCGCCCTTCGTCTTGCCGCGGCTGCCGCCCTCGACCACCTTGCCGACGACGTCGGGCAGCTGGGCGGGGGCGCTGCGGCCGGATTCCAGGTCGAGGCGGTTGCAGGCCTCGGCGAAGCGGAGGTAGGTGTCGACACTGGCGACGACGATCCGCGCGTCGATCTTGATCAGCTCGATCCCCACCACGGAGACGCGCACGAAGGCGTCGATGACCAGCCCCCGGTCGAGGATCAGTTCCAGGACGTCGTACAGGCTGCTCGAACCGCCTCCCCCGGCACGGCTGAGGCCTGGGCCTCCCTGCGGCACCATCGTCATGGCGCTTCCCTTCCGGGCCGGTGCCGGTGTTCAGGCACCCGGCCGGTCGATCATGCCCCGGCTGTACCTCCGGGTCCGTTCGTAGGAGATCAGTTCGCCCTGGTCGTCCAGCGTGACGCGGTAGCTGCCCATGACGCTGGTGGTGTCCGGGACGCGTTCGAGCTCGACCACCTCCACCACCGCTTCCCAGCCGTCGTCGGTCGGCTTCACGGACGACACCGACTCGGGACGCCGCCCGAGCAGCTCCGAAAGCTGTTCGGCGGCGGCCCGCAGCGCCGCCGCGGGGCCGGACGCCTCGCGTCTGCGCGGGGCACCGGTGCCGCGAGCCGGCCCGGCCCTGGGCCGTCCGTCGTCGTCCGGGCGCGGGCGGCGGCGCCGAGCCGGTTCCGGTGTGGCCATCTGCTCACCTCGCGAACCGGATCTCCATGGACGGGTACTTCTCCCCGGAAACCTTCGGAGCACACCACCAAACGGGAATTTTCTCGACATAAGCGGCATATCCCGGGCCAGGGCGAGCAGCCCCTCTAGATACCAGCGACGTTTGGAAGGGACCGGGCTGATGCAGGACTCCAGCAAGATCGCCCTGGCAGCCGCCCTCACGGGAGGCTACCTACTGGGCCGCGCGAAGAAGGGCCGCATGGCCCTGTCCCTGGCGACCTACCTCGCCGGTCGTCGATTCGGCCTCGAACCGGGTCAGCTGCTGAGCGAGGGGCTGCGCAGGCTGGGGGAGATGCCGCAGGTCGCCGAGCTCGGCGACCAGGTCCGCGGCGAAGCGCTCGACGCGGGCCGCAAGGCCCTCGCGGCCGCCGCGAACCACCAGCTGACCAGCCTCGCCGACACCCTCCACCAGCGCACCTTGGAGCTCAAGCGGGGGCGGGGGCGCGAGGAGCCGGAAGAGCGGGACGAGGACGACGAGGAGTACGAGTACGAGGACCAGGCCTACGACGAGGAGCCGTACGACGACGAGCGGTACGACGACGAGCGGTACGAGGACGAGGCCTACGACGAGGAGCCGTACGAGGACGAGCGGTACGAGGACGAGCGGTACGACGACGAGCCGTACGAAGCTGCCGACGAGGGATACGAGGAAGAGGAAGCCGAGGAGCCTGAGGACGAGGAGCCCGAGGGCGAGGCGGACGAGGAGCCGGAGGACGAGGGCCCGGACCTGGAAGGCGCAGCGGAGGAAGAAGAAGGCGAAGAGGGCGAAGAAGAGGAAGAGGAACGCCCCCGCAAGCGGCGCACCGCGGCCCCGGCCGGGAAGACCGCCACCTCCCGCACCGCCCCGGCGAAGAAGGCGACGCCGAGGAAGACGCCGCGGGCCCAGGCCGGCAAGCCCGCTCCGCGGACCGGGAAGTCCGCGACGGCGGCTCGCGCGTCGGGTACGGCGGCCAAGGCCTCGGGCGGCACGGGCTCCAGGAGGACCGCCCCGCCCCGCAAGAGCACGTCGGCCGGCAAGTCCACCCCGGCGCGCAAGCCGGCCTCGGCCGGCAAGTCCACCGCGGCCACGAAGTCCGCCTCGACCGCGAAGTCCGCCTCGACCGGGAAGTCCGCTCCGGCCGCGAAGTCCGCCTCGGCCGCGAAGTCCGCTCCGGCCAAGTCCGCCGCGGCCGGGAAGTCCACCGGGGCCGCGAAGTCCACCGGGGCCAAGAAGTCGGCTCCGGCGAAGAAGGCCGCTCCGGCGCGCAGGACCACGTCGGCGAGCCGCCCCACGGCCAAGAAGGCCGCCGCCGCCAAGCCCCCCGCCAAGAAGGCGGCGGCGAAGCGGGCCACGGCGAAGGCCCCGGCCAAGAAGACCGCCGCGAGCCGGTCGGCCCGCAGCGGCAGCGCCAAGAAGACCGCGTCGTCGTCGGCGAAGAAGACGACGGCGCGCAAGCCGTCGACGCGGAGGTAGCACCATGGCCACGAAACAAGGCTCCCGTTCGTCGAGGCGCGAGGACCGCGAGGGCCGCGACGGCCGGTCACCGGTGGACCACCTGCTCGGCGAGCTCTCCGGCTATCTGACGGCCCAGGCCGACCAACTGGCCGACAAGGCCTCCGACAAGCTCGGTGACGTCACCGACCAGCTCCAGGACGTGGCCGAGAACGGCGGCACCCTCGGCGACCTGGGCGGCCGCCTGCTGGGGGGCGACTCACCGCTCAAAGCGGCCGTCGGCAGCACGCTGGGCGGCCTGAAGGACAAGGCGCTGGAGGCCGTCGGCGTCGGCTCGGGCGGGAAGGGCAAGGGACGCAAGGGCGGATCCAAGCCCACCCACATCTGCGAATCCGTCGACGTGGGCGTTCCCCTGCGCACCGCGTACGACCAGTGGACCCGGTACGAGGAGTTCAGCCGCTTCGCCAAGGGCGTCCGCAACGTCTCCCAGGGGGAGGACACCACCTCCGACTGGAAGGTCAAGGTCGGCCCCTCGACCCGTAGCTGGAAGGCCACCGTCCAGGAACAGGTCCCCGACGAGCGGATCGTGTGGACCTCGGAGGGAGCCAAGGGCACCACCCGCGGATGCGTGACCTTCCACGAACTGGCCCCCTCCCTCACCCGCATCCTCGTGGTCGTCGAGTACTACCCCTCCGGCCTGTTCGAGCGGACAGGCAACCTGTGGCGCGCCCAGGGCCGCCGCCTGCGCCTGGACCTGAAGCACTTCGCACGCCATGTGAGCCTCTCGGACGAGGAACCCGACGGGTGGCGGGGCGAGATACGCGACGGCGAGGTGGTCCGCACCCACGAGGAGGCGCTGGAGGAGGAGTCCGCGGCGAACGAGCAGGAGGAACCGCAGGACTACGAGGACGAGGAGTACGAGGGCGACGCCGAGGAACCCTACGCCGACGAGGACGAGGACGAGGACGAGGACGAGGACTACGACGCGGAGACGGCGGAGGAACCGGAAGAGGACGAGGAAGACGAGGAAGGCGAGGAGGGCCCGGAGGGCGAAGAAGACGCCGGCGCAGGCCGCTCCGGACGCCGCCGCACCGCCACCGCGACCGCCCGCCGGCGCGCCCGTTGACGGGCCCGGACGGCGAGGCGAGGAGCCGCCCCGTGCGCAGCGTGGGCGTGGAGGAGGAACTGCTGCTGGCCGACGCCGCGACGGGGGAGCCGCTGGCCCGGTCGACGGCCGTCCGGGCCGCCGCCGGGCAGCGCGGCCTGGAGTCGGAGTTCAAGGAGGAGCAGGTCGAGTTCGCCACCAAGCCGGTCACGGAGATGGGCGAGCTGCGCGAGGAGATCCTCCGGGGCCGCGCCGAAGTGGCCCGCCGCGCCGCCACGGTCGGCGCGGTCGCCGTCGCGATCGCCACCTCACCGCTGCCGGTCCGGCCCTCGCTGTCGCCGGGCCCGCGCTACGCGTGGGTGGCGCGCCAGTTCGGCCTGACCGCCGAGGAGCAACTGACGTGCGGATGCCACGTCCACGTCTCGGTCGACTCGGACGAGGAGGGCGTCGCGGTCCTGGACCGCATCCGCACCTGGCTCCCCGTGCTGACCGCCATGAGCGCGAACTCCCCGTTCTGGCAGGGACAGGACAGCCGGTACGCCAGCTACCGCAGCCGGGTGTGGAACCGGCTGCCGTCGGCCGGTCCCACCGACCTCTTCGGCTCCGCCGACCGCTACCACGCCGAGGTCCGCGCGATGGTCGGTTCGGGCGTGCTGCGCGACGACGCCATGGTGTACTTCGACGCCCGGCTGTCCGCCTCCTACCCCACCGTCGAGGTGAGGGTGGCGGACGTGTGCCTCGACGCGTCGACGCCGGTGCTCCTCGCCGCCCTCGTACGGGGCCTCGTGGAGAGCGCGGCCCGCTGCTGGCGGGCCGGCGCACCACCGGCCCGGACGAGTACGGGCCTGCTGCGGCTGGCCTCCTGGCAGGCCGGCCGCTCGGGGCTCGACGGCCCGCTGCTGCACCCCGCGTCGATGCAGCGGGTCCCGCCCGGGGAGGCCGTGCAGGCGCTGTACGGGCGCGTCCGGCAGGCGCTGGTGGACCACGGGGACGACGCGCTCGTCCGCGCCGGGATCGCCGGCCTCCTGGAGAGCGGCAACGGGGCCCGCGTCCAGCGGAACCTGCTGCGGACGGAGGGGGACCTCGCAGGCGTCGTACGCCACTGCGCCCGCCGCACCGCACGGGTCCCCGACTGAACGCGCCCCGCCGGACCCCCCACCCGATCGGGCGGGCGGGGGCCGGGCCGGGCCGACCGGCCGCCCTCACGGGACGACGGCCGGAACCCGTTCCCCGGGCGCCACCGGCCCCGGCGCCGTGCCGTCGCCGAACGGCCGCCCGCCCAGGACCTCGCGCTCGTGCGGGGCGAGCCAGCCCGACAGATCGGGCCCGGCCGGCACGATGCCGGTGGGGTTGATGTCCGAGTGGACCCGGTAGTAATGCTGCTTGATGTGGCCGAAATGGACGGTGTCGCCGAACCCGGGGGTCTGGAACAGATCCCGCGCGTACGCCCACAGCACCGGCATCTCGGTGAGCTTGCGCCGGTTGCACTTGAAGTGGCCGTGGTAGACGGCGTCGAAGCGGACGAGCGTGGTGAACAGCCGTACGTCCGCCTCCGTGATCGTGTCGCCCACCAGGTAGCGGGATCGCGCGAGCCGGTCGGAGAGCTCGTCGAGCCGGGCGAACAGCCGCGCGTAGGCGGCGTCGTAGGCCTCCTGCGAGCCGGCGAAGCCGGCCCGGTAGACGCCGTTGTTCACGTCCGCGTAGACCACCTCGTTCACCGCGTCGATCTCCGGCCGCAGGGCGGCGGGGTAGAGCTCGGGCGCCCCGGGCCGGTGGAAGGCGGTCCATTCCAGCGACATGTCGATCGTGATCCGGGCGAAGTCGTTGGTCACGACCTTGCCGGTGGGCACGTCCACGACGGCCGGCACGGTGATGCCCCGGTCGTAGCCGGGGTCGCGGGCGAGGTACGCCTCCTGGAGGCGCTCGATGCCGAGCACCGGGTCCCGCCCGCCCGGATCGAGGTCGAAGGTCCAGCTGCGCTCGTCGTGCACGGGACCGGCCACGGCCATCGGCAGCGCCTCCTCCAGCCCCAGGAGCCGGCGCACCACGACCGCCCGGCTGGCCCAGGGGCAGGCCCGGCTGACCACGAGCCGGTACCGTCCGGGCTCCACCGGGAAGCCGTCGCGGCCGTCGGCTGTGATCCTGGTGGTGAGGTACCGGCTGTCGCGCGCGTACTCCTTGCCGGCGGTCACGTACGTCATGGCGGGCTCCTCCGGGCCGTACGGCTCATGCCCGCGCGGCTACCCCGTGCCCGGCGGCCGTACGCGCCCGCGCCGGGTGCCCGCGGCCGGACCCGCACGGAAGGAGGGCGGCGCGATGCCCGCACCGTCACGTCCCCTGGCCGTCGTCACCGGCGCCTCGACCGGCATCGGGTACGAGATCGCCCGGGAACTGGCCGACGCGGGTCACGACCTGATCGTCGCGGCCGAGGACCCCGGCATCCACGACGCCGCGCGACGGCTCGCCCGGCACACCCGGGAGGTGGAGGCGGTCAGGGCCGACCTGGCCACGTACGACGGCGCGGAGACCCTGGTGCACGCGGTACGGACGGGCCGACGCCCGGTGTCGGTCCTGGTGCTGAACGCGGGCGTCGGCAGGGCGGGCAGGTTCCTGGAGACCGACCTCGCCGACACCGCACGGGTGATCGACCTCGACATCGTCTCGACCGTGCACCTGGCCCGCCGGCTCCTGCCGGACATGGCCGACCGCGGCGCCGGACGGGTCCTGCTCACCTCGTCGGTCGCCGCCGAGCTCCCCGGGCCCTACCACGCGGTCTACAACGCCTCCAAGGCCTTCCTGGACTCCTTCGGCCTGGCCCTGCGCGACGAGCTGTCCGGCAGCGGCGTCCTGGTCACCGTCCTGCTGCCGGGCGCGACGGACACCCGCTTCTTCGCCCGGGCCGGCCTGCTGGGGACGCGCCTGGGCCGCACCCGCAAGGACGATCCCGCCCTGGTCGCCCGGCAGGCCTGCCGGGCCCTGGCCGCCGGGCGGGCGCGCGTCGTGGCGGGCTCTGCGGCGACCCGGGTCGGCGCACGGGTGCTGCGCGTCCTGCCGCGCCGGGTGCGCGCCGCCCTGCACCGCCGCCTGGCCCGCCCGGTCCACGGCCGCAGCGGCTTCTCCGGCGCGCTCCTCGGCCGCGCGGCGCGGCGGCGCGGGGTTACGCCCTGCCGTCGCCCGGACGCGCCGCCAGCGGAGGCGAGCCGTGCCCGGCGGTCCGCGCGGCGACCACGACACTGATCGTCTTCCCCGACGGCCGGGCCTCGACGGCCACGCTCTCGGCCAGCTGCTTGATCATGCGCCAGCCGAACCGGCCCGGCACGTCGGCGGGCGTCGGCCGGTCCACCGGCGGGTCCGGGTTCGCGTCGGACACCTCGATCACGGTGTGCGGCGGGCGGCAGCGGACCAGGAAGCCGGTCACACCGCCCGCGTGCCGCCGGGCGTTGGCGACGAGCTCGGTGACGACCAGGAGCGCGTCGTCGGCCTCCGGGCCCGTGACGCCGTGGGCGGCGAGCACGGCCCGGGTGGCACCCCGGGCCTGCTCGCACGTCAGGCCGCCGACGGTTCGCGGTGCCATGACCGTCCCTTCGTCCGTCCTCAGCGTCGGATGTGTGCCGGTGCTCCGGCGCGCCTGCCCCGGACCGACCGAGGGGGGTCCGGCGGCGGCGCTCGCAGTCGGCGTCTGTCCTCGGGCCAGGAGTCGAAACCAGCCGCGCCCCCGGTTCGGGCCGCATCCTCCCCCGTCCGGCCCCGCAAGGTCGTGCCGGTGCGTCAGGGGTTTCGCTCGGCGGACGGACGGCGGCCACCTCTTCGTTCCGGAGGCTGACGGCCGCGCCACGGCCCTGGTGGTGGGAGGGATCACCGAGGCGGGCGTGGAGCCCCTCCGGCGCGGGCTGCCGGCCGCCGTGTCGTCGTCCACCGGGGCCTGCCCCTCACGGCGGGACGGCCCGCGGCGGGAACGGCGGCGGGCTCGGCCCGTCACCCGTTCGGGGCCGGCGGCCCAGGGCCCGGCGCGCCGACCGGCGGGAGGTCAGTCCCGCTCCGGCTCCTCCTCCACCACGTGGACGGCCGCTTCCTCCGCGGCCGCGGCCCCGCCGTCGATGCCCGCGTCCTTGGCGACCACGGAGATGTGGCGGACGGGGGCGCCCTCGTCGACGGGGGTCATCCGGCCGGCCCGCTCCCGCCCCGCCGTGGAGGCGTCGCCGCCCGGGTCACCCGTGAGGTCCTCGCTGCCGTCCGGCCCTGTCCGCCCCTGCTGGGCGCCCGCGTCGCCGGGGCCGCCGCCCAGTTCGTCATCCAGGTCGTCGCCCGGGTCGGCCTCCGACGCCCGGTCCGCCTCCTCCGGCGTGGCCGGCGCTTCCGGTTCCTCCTGGGCGAGGCGCTGGTCGAGCGTCTCGCCGGCGTGCTGCTCCTCGGCGGTGGTCCCGTACCTGGTGGCCGCGAGCGGGCGGTCGGGCGGCGAGTAGCCGGTGTCCAGCGTCTCGTCCAGGCCCGGTTCGCCGAGGGCGTTCTCCATGTCCGGCTGCGATTCGCCGGGCTCGGCCTCCTCCTGGGGCTGGTAGACGTCGTCTGCTTGGGTTTCGCGGTCGCTCACGACCGTCGCCTCCTCTCGCGTGGTGCGTTCGCCGGCGGCCCGTCCCGTCACAGGCCGGCCGCGTCCGCTTCGTCGGCCGTGCTGCGGGACCGGTGTCCGGCGGGCCGGCTGACGCCGATCAACTCGAGCATCTTTTCCATCACCGCGTCGAAGTCCTCCCAGGGGCTCGCCGGTTCCTTGCCGGCACGACGAACGGTCCTGGCCGGGTCACTGCTTCCGGTTCCGGTGGACTGCATCGTGGTCTCCTTTCCCGGCCCGCCGCCGCCCCCCGGCGCCCTCGTCCCCCGACGTGCGGCGCGACGGAAGGCCTGTGCCGCGCACGTCTTCCCCGGATCGCCGGGGCTCATGCTGCGAAAAGGTGCGTGGTCACGGCCCATGAGTACGGACGAATCGGGTAGGCGCCGTGCACCGCCGGCACCGGGCCGGCCGGTCCTCACCGAGGAACGGAAAGGAGAAGGCCATGCCCCGTGGCTCGTCCCCCAAGCGGGAACGGCAGTACGAGCACATCAAGGACTCGGCGCGCGACCGCGGCGAGTCCGAGAAGCGGGCCGAGGAGATCGCCGCCCGCACGGTGAACAAGGAACGCGCCCGTTCCGGCGAGTCGAAGACGGCGAGCCGGTCCTCCACCCAGGACATGTCCTCCTCCCGCCGGGGCGGACAGCGCTCGCACAGCGGCTCCGAAGGACCGACCAAGGAGCAGCTCTACAACGAGGCGAAGAAGCGGAACATCAAGGGCCGTTCCCAGATGGACAAGGCCGAGCTGAAGGAAGCGCTGGGCCGCTGAGCAGCGCCGCGCCCCCGCGGGGGAGCGCGGCGCCCTGCTGCGCCCGGCGCCCCGGGCCGGGGCCGGGTCGGCGCGCCGGGCCCGGGCCGCCCCCGGACGGCACGACGCCGCCCGGTGGTGGTTTGGGCGGGTGTGACGGGGCAGACGCAGCACGGGGCCGCGGGGCGCGGTGCGATCTTCCCCCCGGTCCACGACCTCGCGGTCCCGCCCGGCCCCTCCTCACCTCCCCCTCTGGGGCCGGGCCCCACGGAAAGCACCACGGGGCCCCTCGGAAGCGGAACGGAGAACGCCATGACCGGGCTGCCGGGCGAACCGATGGGACCGATCGGACCGACCTCCGCCGAGGTGTCCGGGGCGCCGTGCTGGGTGAACCTCATGACCCACGACATCGACGCCGCGGAACGCTTCTACGGCGCCGTACTCGGCTGGAGCTTCCGCCCCACCCGACTCGGCCCCGCCTTCCGCGTCGCCGAGGGGGAGGGCGTACCGGTGGCCGGGATCGGCGCGCAGGCCGGCACGTTCTCCGTGGCGGTGGCGTGGACGCCCTACTTCGCGGTGGCCGACGCCGACGCGGCGGTCTCCCGGATCCGCGAACGCACCGGTACGGTCGCCGTCGGACCGGTCCGCTTCGAGGGAGCCGGCCGGGGTGTCCTGGCGGCGGACCCGCAGGGCGCCGTGTTCGGCCTGTGGGAGGGCCGGGTCTTCGCCGACTGGTTGACCGCCCCGCGCGCCGCACCCGCCTGGGTGGAACTCCGTACGCGCGACGCCTTCGCGGCGGCCGTGTTCTACGGCGAGGTGCTCCTGTGGGCCACCGGCGAGAGCGGCTGCTGCGACGTCTCCTACGAGCGGGACCGCATCGTGCTGCGGCACGACGGCCGCGTCGTGGCCCGACTCGACGGCGGGCCGGCGCAGGAGGCGTCGGCCGAACCGGTCCGGCGCCCGCACTGGCACGTGCACTTCCGGGTCGCGGAGCTCGACGCGAGCGTGGCGGCCGCGGCCGCGCACGGCGGCGACACCGTGGCCGTCGACCCCTCGCCCGGCCCGGAGGGCCGCTTCGCGACCCTGCGCGACCCCGAGGGCGCCCTGTTCGACGTGTGGGAACCCCCGGCCACGCCCCCCTGACGCCCCGCACTTGCCGGGCACGGGACCACCTGCTCGGGAGCGGCGGTTTGCGGGCACTGCTGCTCAGCCGAGCTTCCACAGCCGTACGCTGCCGTCAGCACTGCCACGGGCAAGGGTCCTGCCGTCAGGGCTGAATGCCATCGACGATGCTGCGGCGGCTGGGCCGCCGCAACGCGGGGGGCCGGTGCATCAGCGCCAGCGGATGGCCCTCGGCGCGAAAGGGCGGAGAGCCGACGAGCAGCTCATGGAGTACACATCCGAGCGCTGGACCGGCCGGTGACGCATGCGAGGACGACGTCGGCGGCGAAGCCGGATTCCCCCTTGGAGGCGTGCTCGGCGGCCGAGGACCGGCATGGGCGTACCCGACCCAGGACAGGAATGGTCGCAACGGGGATCGGGCACTTGCCGGACCCGAGACCCCGGCCCTGCCCGGACCGGCCGACGGGAGCGCGGAGTGACCAAGGAATGGCTGCCACCGGAGGAGTTCGCCGCCACGCTGCCGAAGGCCGCGGTGTTCGGCGCGGTGTTCTTCACCGACGACGAGGACCGCCCCGTCCAGCTGCGCGCCACCTATTCCAGCATCCACCCCTGGCAGTGGCCCGGCGGTGTCGCCGAGCCGGGCGAACGCCCGTGGGAGACCGCCGTACGCGAGTGCCGGGAGGAGACCGGGCTCCTCGTGCCCGGACCACCTCGGCTCCTGGCCGCGGTGTTCGGTCTGCCCGGCGCCGACTGGCCGCTGAACACCGTCGGTTTCGTCTTCGACGGCGGCCGCCTCGACGCCGCGCGGCTCGCCGGCGTGCGGCTGGATCCGGACGAGCACGACGACGTGCGCGCCCTGTCGGTCCCCGACTGGCGCGATCTGATGCCGGCCCGCGACCACGCCCGCCTGGAGGCGGTCATGGAGGCCCGCCGCACCGGCGTCCCGGCGTACTTCGACACCTGGGACTGGGAGTCGTAGCCGGGCACCGGATAATGATCAGGTGACCACTCCAGTGATCTCGGCCCGCGAAGGCGACGTGCTCGCGCTGCTCGGGGAGCACCTCAGCAACGCGGAGATCGCCGCGCGGCTGTTCATCTCCGTCCGTACGGTCGAGTCGCACGTCTCGTCGCTGTTGCGCAAGCTGGAGCTGCCCGACCGGCGGGCGTTGGCCCGGCGTTCGGCCGAACTCGCCGACGCCCGGCGGCCGCAGCCGGCCCCCGTGATCCCGGCCCCGCTGACGACGTTCGTCGGACGGGCCCGGGAGCGCGGCGAGTTGACCGACGCGATACGGACCCACCGGCAGGTGACCGCGGTCGGACCGGGCGGAGTGGGCAAGACGCGGCTCGCGCTGGCGGTGGCGGCGGAGATGGCCGGCGACTTCGCCGACGGCGTGTGGTTCGTCGACCTGGTGCCCGTCACCGATCCGGGACGGGTCGGCGCGGCCGTCGCCGAGGCCCTCGGAGCGGCGGAACAACCCGGCCGCGGCATCGACGACGCGGTGGTGGCCGCGCTGTCGGACCGCGAGACGCTGCTCGTCCTGGACAACTGCGAGCACCTCGTCGACGGAGTGGCGCCCTTCGTCGAACGCCTGCTGGTGGCCTGCCCTCGGCTGCGCGTCCTCGCGACGAGCCGGGCCCGGCTGATGGTGCCGTTCGAGCGGGTCGCCCCCGTCCCTCCGCTGTCCCGGGTCGGCGGCGGCGCATCGGACGCGGTGACCTTGTTCCTGGAGCGCGCGGCGGCGGTCGGCCGGTCGCCGGAACCGGCCCTGCACGACCAGGTCGCGGCCCTGTGCGAACGGCTCGACGGCATGGCGCTCGCGATAGAACTGGCGGCGGCGCGCTGGCCCACGCTCGGGCTGGACGGCCTGACGGCCGGCCTGTCCGACCAGTTGCGGATCCTGGCCGGCGGCCCCCGCGCCGACGGCCGGCACCGGTCGGTGCGGGCCGTACTGGACTGGAGCCACGACCTGCTCCACCCGCAGGACCGGGCGCTGCTGCGGCGCGTGTCGGTGTTCGTCGCCCCGTTCTCGGTGGAGGCGGCCGTCTCCGTCGCCGCCTTCGCCCCGCTGAGCCCGGCCACGGTCGCCGACGGGCTCGGCCGCCTCGCCGATCAGAGCCTGCTCACCGTGACCCGCTCCGCCGCCGGCACCCGCTACCAGGCGCTGGAGACGATCCGCCAGTACGGCACCGAGCACCTCACCGACGCCGCCGAGCTGACCGCCGTCCGGTCCCGGCACCTGGCGTGGTGCCTGGCCGCGGCGACGGCGCTGGTGGCGTCGGCGGACGGCGACGGGGTGCCGTCGGGCGCCGGGGGAGCGGACGTCCGGCCCGGCGACAGGGGAAGCGGATCGGCCGCGGGCGCGCCGCGGGCCCGGTTCGACGCGGTGGCCGAGGACTGCCGGGCCGCCCTCGCCCGGTGCGCGGACGAGCCGGCGTACCGGGCCGACGCCCACCGCCTCGCCCTGCTGCTGGCCCGGCTGACCTTCACCCGTACCCTGCTCGGCGAGTCCCAGCAGCGCTTCGAGCAGGCGGCCGCCCTCGCCGGTGACGGCACCGCCGCCGCGGCGGCGCTCCGGCAGGCCGCCGGGGTGGCCGGGTGCCGCAGGACGGGCGAGGACATGTTCCGCCTGCACCGCGCCGCCGCGGACGCCGCCCTGCGGGCCGGCGACACCGGCAGCGCCGGCCGGGACCTGGCGGCGGCCGCCACCGTCGCCTACCGCTTCTCCAGCACGTTCACCCAGCTGCCCGCCACCGACGAGGTGAGGGCCACCCTCGCCGAGGCCCGAACCCTCACCACCGCCCCCGGCACCGGGTCCACCGCCCCCGGCACCGGCTCCACCGCCTCCGGCACCGCGTCCGCCGAGGCGGGCGATCCGGCCGCCGCCGCGGCCCTCGCGCTGGCCGAGGCGGCGGTGCTCGCCGACGCGTTCGGCGCGGTCCAGGGCGACGCCGACAACACGGCGCAGGAAACCGTCGCGTACGCCGAGCGGGCCGTCGAACTCGCTCGCCGCACGGGCGACCCGATCGCCGAGTCCGCGGCCCTCGACGCGCTCTGCGGCGCCCGCAGCTGGGCCGGCGACCCCTTCGGGGCCGCGGCCGCCGCCCGCCGCCGCGTCGACGTCCTGGCCCCCGCCCCCCGCACGCCCGCCGGCACGCACGAACAGGTGGACGCCCTCGCGATGGCCGCCGGCAACGCCCTCGGCGTGGGACGGCTCCCGCAGGCCCGCCGGTTCGCCGGGCAGCTCGCCGGCCACCCGCTGCTGGCCGAGGCGGGCCACCACGCCACCTCCTGGCTCCTCGTCGCGGAGGCACTCGCCGGCCACACCGACGCGGTCCTCACCACCAGCGGGAGGTTCCTCGACGCCTGGGAACACAGCGGCCGGCAGCGCTCGTTCGTCCTCGGGCCCGCCGCCGCGTCGGTCGCGATGGTCCACGGCCTGCGCGGTGACGACGACGCCCGCGCCCACTGGCTCGCGATCGCCGGTCAGGCCGGGCCCGCCCTGGACCACCGCCACGGCCACGGCGCCGTCTTCGACGCCCTGGTCCTGCTGCACCACGGGGACGCGGAGGCGGCCCTGCACCGGCTGGCGCCGTCACCGCAGGAGGTCTGGAAGTGGGTCTGCTGGGTCTGGCTGCACTGGTACGTCGCCCTGCGCGCGGAGGCGGCGGTGCTCGCCGGGCATCCGCACGCCCGCGAGCGGATCGCCGACGCCCGCGGCGTGGTGGCCGGCAACCCCGTCGCCACCGCCCAGCTCGACCGTGCCGAGGCCCTGCTCGACGGCGACCGGGACCGGCAGCTCGCCGCCGCGGCGGCCTTCGAGGCGGCCGGCTGCCCCTACCAGGCGGCCCGCACCCTGGTCCTGGCCGGCGGCGGCCTCAGCTCGCCGCCTGCTTGACCAGCGCGGCGATCCGCTCCTCGACCTCGGGCGTGACCTCCGTCAGCGCGAAACCGGTCGCCCACATCGCACCGTCGTCCAGCCGCGCCGCGTCGTTGAACCCGAGCGTGGCGTAGCGCGCCTTGAACTTCGCCGCGCTCTGGAAGAAGCAGACCACCTTGCCGTCCCGGGCGTAGGCCGGCATGCCGTACCAGAGCTTCGGCGCCAGGTCCGGGGCGTGGGTCGTGACGACCGCGTGGACGCGTTCGGCCATGACCCGGTCCGAGTCGGGCATTTCCGCGATCTTCGCGAGCACGTCGCGCTCGGCCTCCGCCGCCTTCTCCGCCGCCGACCCGCGCCGGGCCGCCTTCTTCTGCTCCCGCGCGTGGTCCTTCATCGCGGCCCGCTCCTCGGCCGTGAATCCCTCGTAGGAGCTGTTGCCGTCACTGCTCATGGTCACTGGTCACCCTTGTCGTCGTGAGCCCGCCGGGCCGGATCACCGTGCCCGTCCCGATCGCTGTGTCCCCATGGTGCCCCCGCCCGGACCCCCACCGCCTCCGTGCTCACCACGGAAAGACCACGGAAAGCCACCGGGCGCGGCCCCGCGTCCTCAGTGTCCGGCGGGCCGCGGTTTCCAGCCCCACGCGGTGAGCATGCCGGCCGACAGCGCGGCGCACGCGTCGGAGTCCAGGTACCGCACCGCCCGGTCGACGGCGTCCCCGTCGACCAGACCGGTCGCCAGCATCGCCGCCCGGCTGCGCTCCCAGGTGTCCGCCCAGAACCGGCTGATGGGGCTGCCCGGCACCAGCGGCGGCACATGGATCTCGGCGGCGACCCGTTCGAGCCCGGCCGCGCGCAGCAGCTGCGGGTAGGACGGCACCCACGACACGTCGGTGCCGATCGTGGCCCGCAGCCCCTGCCACATCGCCCGCATCACCTCGGTGTACGGCGTCCCGGGCGCCCGGTCGCTCGTCAGGTCCACGGCGTCGCTGAGCACCAGCACCCCACCGGGCTCGACGAGTTCGGCCAGGGCCGTGATCAGCCGGTCCCGTTCGGGCAGGTGCATCAGCACGAACCGCGCGTGGACGAGCCGGTACCGGCCGGCGGAGGCGAAGTCCGGGCGCGTGATGTCGGTCTCCAGCACCTGGAGGCCCGGCACCGGGCGTTCGGCGAGGAAGCGCACGTCGCGGTCCACGGCGAGGACGTCCGCCACTTCGGCCTCGGCCAGCAGCCGGCGCGCGAGCGTGCCCGTGCCGGCGCCCACGTCGAGGCAGCGCCATCCGGGACCGGCCCCGAGCGCCCGCAGCCGCGCGAGGGAGAAGTCGTCGTAGGCGAGGGCGCCGAAGTCGATGCGCTCGCCCTCGCCCGCCTGCTCGGGCCGGAACACGGCCTCGCCGTAGTGCCCGCGCCCGCCTCCCGGCGCGTCCCCGTTCGCAGCGGTGCTCACGGCCGGACCTCCTCCTACCCTCGGGACCCCGCGGGCCGGCTGTCGCGGGCCCGCAATCCCACCGATCGTCCACGGCCGGTCGCCCGCACCGCCGAGGCGCGCCGCACCTGAGCCGATCGGCCCAAGGGCGCGGCCCTCGTGCCGGGAGCGACGAGGTGACACGGCGCGGGCCGCCTCCCCGGTGGGGGAGGCGGCCCGCGCCCGTCATGCGGCGACCGGGATCAGCACTCGCGCAGGCCAGGCGCCGGGTCCACGGAGGTGTGGACGTCCACCGCCGGCACGTTGCCCCACTGGCCGTTGTCCAGCTGCGTCCAGTACCAGACGTTGTTGCCGCCGGCGTGGCTGTCACCGCGACCCCAGCACTGGAACCAGCTGAAGCCGGTGTTCAGCGGCCCGCGCACCGCGGAGCTGTACGAGCGGTGCGCGTAGCCCTTGGCCCCGGCCCGGTTCCCGCACCACAGCTTGCCGTCGGCGCGGACCCCGCATTCGGCCGCGGGGGCCTGCGGCGCGGCCTGGGCGGAGGCGGCGGGCCAGGCCAGGCCCGTGGTGAGCGCGACGGCGGCAACACCGAGCGAGAGCTTCGTACGTGCGGACATGCTTCCTCCTTGGCAGTGGCCCCGGAACGAGCCGGAACCTGATGCGGTACGGCGCCGCTGGCCGGTGCCCGGCGAGCGGCTGGAAGAATCGGTGCGGCGCGACGGCGCACGGGGAGAGGGGTGCGCCGCTGCAACGGGGGCCGCGGATCTCGCCGCCGGCCGTTGCGCCGACACCTCGAGACTGACGTCACCGGCCTGCCGGTGTCGAGGAAGCACGCGTCGCCCACCGCAACGGGAAACGGGAAACCCGCAGGAAACCCCGCCCCACGAGCCCTCGCACGCCCCGGCCGAACCACCTACCGTCCGCCACCGAGCGCCGTACGCCCCCGACGACGCCATGTGCGCCGATATGTGCGACAAGTAATCACAGCGCGGTGGCGTCCACCCCATGAACCCGCTCTGAACTGCGGGTTCGCCCCCGTCCACGGCCAGATCGGCGGCGGGAGCCGCCACTTGGCCATGGCTCTGTATGGGTGGCATAAGCGCCCAGACCCCTCCAAAGCACCGTCGGAATCAGTCGAACGTGCTGTCCTGCTGTGTGCACGGTGCGGTGCGACTGCCCAAGGCATCCCGCTGGAAGGCGGCGCACCTCGTTGCGAGGGAGAGTCCATGCCCTGTCACTTCACGCGCAACTTCCCTGTGAACCGCGGCCACGTCAGCGTGACCGCATTCCTGATCGTCCTGTTCATACTGGCCCCGGCAGCTCCCGGCACCGCCTCAACTTCCCGCCCCCGCCCCAACTGGGACGCCATCGCCCGCTGCGAATCAGGCGGCAGATGGCACGCCAACACCGGCAACGGGCACTACGGCGGGCTCCAGTTCAAGCAGTCCAGCTGGCGCGCCGCAGGCGGCCTCAAGTACGCGCCCCGGGCGGACCTCGCCACCAAGGCCCAGCAGATCAAGGTGGCCGAACGGCTGGCGTCCATGCAGGGAATGGGCGCGTGGACCTGCGCCCGCCGCCACAAGTCCTGATGGCCCCCGCGGAGTTGGCCCCACCCCTCCGTACGACCCGCCGCCGGCCCACCGGACGCGGCCGGATCCGGTCGACGACGCGCGACGCGAGAGCGCCCGACCACGATGCCGTGGTCCCCTTGCCCCCGCAGTCCCTCACCGGGCCCTCCCGGCACCCCCGCGCATGAACGGGTCCGAAATGGACAGCCGCCCTGGGAAGGGACGCCCAGGGAGATGAGGTCGCCGTGTCTCGCGACGGAAGCGGCGGTGACGCAACCGGTCGCGACGGATCAGCCCGCCGTGCCGGGACCGCCTGGTGGCGCCGACGGCTGGCGCCGGCGCTCGCCGCCACCCGAGCACGGCTGCGCGCGGCCTCCGAGGGCCCCGAGGCCGAGGCTGACACCGACTCCGTCCCCGCCCCCGGCCCGGGCCCCGTCCCCGGTCCCGGCCCGGGCTCCGGCTCCGGGAACGCCCCCACCCCGCCCGCCTCCACCCCGGCTCACGGCAGCATCCCGCGTCCGCCACCCGTCGACGTCCTCCCCTGGGGTCTACGGGTGGCGGCCGAGGCCGGGTGGCGCCTCCTGGTGATCGCGGGCGGCCTCTGGTTGCTGTTCCACGTCTTCTCCGCCCTGCGCATCGTGGTGCTGGCCTTCGCGGTGGCCCTGCTGGTCACGGCGCTGCTCCAGCCCACGGTGGCCCGGTTGCAGCGGCACGGGCTGCCGCGCGGCCCGGCGACCGCCCTCACCTCGATCTGCGGGTTCGTCCTGCTGGGCCTGGCCGGCTGGTTCGTGGTCTGGCAGGTCATGGACAACGCGGGCGTCCTCACCGACCGCGTACGCGAAGGCGTCGAGGAACTGGAGCAGTGGCTGCTGCGCAGCCCCCTGCACGTGACGCAGAAGCAGATCAACTCCGTCGCCGACGCCCTGAGCGACGGCCTCGCCTCCGGCAGCGGCATCGCCGCCCAGGGCCTGCGCGGGGTCACCGTGCTCTTGGAAATCCTGACCGGTGCGCTGCTCGTGGTCTTCTGCACCCTCTTCCTGCTCTACGACGGCGCCCGCATCTGGCGCTGGACCCTGAAGGTCGTCCCCGCCACCGCCCGCCCCGCCGTGGCGGCCTGCGGCCCCGCCGCCTGGCGGACGTTGACCTCCTACGTCCGCGGCTCCGTCGTCGTCGCCCTCGTCGACGCGGTGTTCATCGGGCTCGGCGTGTACTTCCTCGGGGTGCCCCTCGCCGTCCCGCTGGCCGTCTTCATCTTCCTGTTCTCCTTCATCCCGCTGGTGGGCGCCGTGGTGTCAGGCGCCCTGGCGGTGCTCGTCGCGCTCGTCACGGAGGGGCTCTTCGCCGCCGCGATGGTGCTCATGGTCGTGCTGGTCGTGCAGCAGATCGAGGGACACGTCCTGCAGCCGTTCATCCTCGGCAGGGCGGTCCGGGTGCACCCGCTCGGCGTGGTGCTCGCCGTGACGACGGGCGGCACGGTCGCGGGAATCGGCGGGGCGGTGGTCGCCGTGCCTCTGGTCGCGGTCCTCAACACCGTGATCACACAACTCCACCGGACCGCCACCACCCCTACCACCGCCCCGGCTCCCACCGGTCCGGCGCCGTAGGGAATCCCGGCGAGGATTCCGGTCGACCCGCGGGTTTGGCCCGGCCGGAGCGGGACAGGCGCGCGGCATGGGTATCGGCAAGGAACCGGAAACGGGAGCGGCAGCGGAAGCCGTGTCGGACGAGGGCGCGCCCGACGGGCCCTCCGAGCTCGGCGCTCGTTCGTGGCGGGCGGTCCTGCGGCGGACGTGGCACGAGTTCGAGGACGACGAGCTGTTCGACCGCGCGGCAGCGCTGACGTACTACAGCGTCCTGTCGTTCTTCCCGGCGCTCCTGGTCCTGGTGTCGCTGCTGGGCATCGCCGGCAAGTCGGCCACCGAAGCGATCCTCGGGAACCTGGAGAAGCTGGCTCCCGGCACGGTGCGCGACGTCGTCGCCGACGCCGTGCGCCAGCTCCAGGGCAGCGCCGGACTGGGGTCCCTCCTCGCGGTCCTCGGTCTGCTCGGCGCGATCTGGTCCGCCTCCAGCTACATCGCGGCCTTCATCCGCGCCTCCAACGCCGTCTACGACATCCCGGAGGGCCGCCCCGTCTGGAAGGTGCTGCCGCTGCGGCTGGCCCTGACGACCGGGTTGATGATCATGGCCTGCGTCGGGATGCTCATCGTGGTCGTCACCGGCACCCTGGCCCGGCGCACGGGAGCCGCGCTCGGGATCGGCGAGACGGCCGTGACGGTCTGGTCGATCGCGAAATGGCCGGTCCTGGTCCTCCTGGCGACGGTCATGATCGCGGTCCTGTACTGGGCCGCCCCGAACGCCAAGGGCCGCGGCTTCCGCTGGCTCACCCCCGGCAGCCTCCTCGCGCTGCTGATCTGGATGCTCAGCTCCGCCGGGTTCGCCGTCTACATCGCCAACTTCGGTTCCTACAACAAGATCTACGGCACCCTGGCCGGTGTCATCGTCTTCTTCGTCTGGCTGTGGATCACCAACCTGGCCGTCCTGCTCGGCCTGGAGTTCGACGCCGAGCTGAGCAGACAACGCGCCATCCTCGGCGGCCTACCGCCCGAGCAGGAGCCGTACGTCGAACCCCGCGACACCAGCACATGGCCGGAGCGGCAGAACGACAACCATGAGGACGGCGACGGCCGCGACCACAAGGCCGCCGACGCCGACGCCGACGCCGACGGCCGCGACCGCAAGGACGTTGACGGCGACCGCCTCGCCTAGACCGCGGCGCGGAGCATCCGCCGCAGCGCCCTGCGTGCGGCCCAGGTCATCAGCCGCACCCCCCAGATGCTCAGGTGCAGGCAGCCCCGGCGGGCGACGGCGCGGGGCGTCCAGCGGGCCAGGGCCCGGCGGCGACGCCACGCGCGTCGCCGCCGCCCCGGCCGCCGCCCGGCGGCGGTTCTCACGCGTGTCTCCGGCCCGCGACCAGGCGGTACAGAGCCAGCAGGATGAGGGAACCGACGATGGCGGCGATCCACGTGGACAGCTCGAAGAAGCCGTCGACGGAGTCGACGCCGAAGATGACCTTGCCGAGCCATCCTCCGAGAAGGCCGCCGGCAATGCCGATCAGAATGGTGATGAAGAAGCCACCGGGGTCCCGCCCCGGCATCAAGAGCTTCGCGATGATCCCCGCGAGGAGACCCAGGAGGATCCAACCCAGGATGCCCATGAAGCACCTCTCGTCGACGTACGGACTGTCTGCCCTGCGTCTACGCCGACTCCCCGATTCCAAACATGAAAGGCACCCCGGAATGCCCGCCGAGCGGGACGCCGTCACCGCCAGTAGGCGAGGGTTCCGCTGTCGGCGGGCCGGGTGGACATGAAGACCTGCGCGCCGGCCCGCCACTCGCCGGTCACGTACCGGCCGCTGGCCCGGCTCTCGAAGAGCCCGTCACGCACCGTGAAGCGCTGGTTGGCGTTGCCCTTGCAGTTCCACAGGACGGGGTTCTTCCAGCCCCCTTCCGGGGAGTCCATGCACAGGCCGAGGTTGTAGGACGGGTGGAAGTACCAGCCGCCCTCCTTCGCCCTCTCCATGCACCACAACTGGTTGGCACCTCCGTTGCGGTGCCAGGTGATGATCTTGGCGCCCTTGCCCCCGCCTCCCTGCACATCGAGGTAGTAGCCGGTCTTCGCGTTCCGGTAGGTGTTCCTCTGCTCGCACTTGTCCGGTGCGGCGAGGCTGGTCGCGGATGCCCCGGGCGAGCCTGCCCCGGGCGCCGCCGCAGCGGTCGGCGCGCCCGCCAACGCGACGGCTCCGCCGAACGCGAGCACCGCCGCCGTGGAGACCAGCCTCGTGCGTCGCTTCATCAGGTCCTCTCCTCCTCCGTCCGGGACGGGTGCCCGGACTCGGGACCGACTGTGACGGCCGGATCGCCGCCGCACCCACAGGTGCCGGCCGACTGGGGACCGTACGGGACGTCCCGGGCCGTGACGTGCTGGGACGCGCCGTCCCGTGACGCGGCGGTGGGACGGCCGGGCGGCCGGCGATCCGGTCCGCTCCCGGCTTGTCGGCCGGGAGCGGGCCGGAGGGCGCCGTAGGGTGGCCGCAGCCGACGTACAGCTCGGGCGAGGAGTGGCCGTGGGACGGTACGAGAAGGACCTGCCCGCGGGTGCCGGGGATGCTGCCGGGCCCGCTCGTCGGAGGGTGCTCGGACTCGCCGCCGCGGTCGCCCTGACGGCCGTGCGGCCCGGGAACGCGGCGGCGGCCACCGCCGGAGCCAGGGCCGGGGCCGCAGCCGGCGCCCCGGCCGAGGCGGGAGCCGGAGCCCGGGCCCGGTCCGCGGGGGCGAGCGGGTGCGGCTGCCTCGACGTACGGGCGGAGAACCTCCGCCCCGGCACCCCGGACTGGCGGATCACGCGCGCCGGGCCGGCGCGCGCCGTCGAGGGGTTCGCCGACCGCAGCTCGGTGCTGCCCGGCCGGCCGCTGGTGCTGCGGGTGTCCACGACCGCGCCCTCGTACACCGTGTCCGCCTTCCGCATGGGCTGGTACGGCGGCGCCCGCGCCCGGCTCGTGTGGCGGTCGCCCGCGCTCCCCGGCCTGCTCCAGCCGGCCGCCCGGACCGACGCCGCCACGCGGATGGTGCGGGCGGACTGGGAGCCGAGCCTGGAGGTGGACACCACCGGCTGGCCGGAGGGCTGCTACCTGCTGCGCCTGGACACGGTCGGGGGAGAGCGGGCGCAGCGGTTCGTGCCGGTCACCGTGCGCTCCGCCGCGTGCGCGGGCCGCGTGGTCTTCGTCAACGCCGTCGCCACCTGGCAGGCGTACAACCGCTGGGGCGGCGCGGACCTGTACAAGGGGACGACCGGGAAGAAGGCGTCGCGCTCGCTGGCGGTCACCTTCGACCGGCCGTACCAGGGGGCGCACGGCGCCGGCCAGTTCCTGACGTACGAGGCTCCGCTGCTGGCGCTGGCCGAGCGGCTCGGGATCCCCCTCGCCTACGCGACGGGCATCGACATCGCCCGGCAGGACGGCCTGCTCGGCGGGGCGGTGGCCCTGCTGTCGCCGGGGCACGACGAGTACTGGAGTCCGGAGCACCGCCGTCGTGTGACACAGGCGCGGGACGCCGGCACGAACCTCGCGGTGTTCGGCGCGAACTGCTGCTACCGGCGGGTGCGGTTCGAAGCGTCCGCGACCGGCCCGGACCGGGTGGTGGTCTGCTACAAGGACGACTACGCCAAGGACCCGGGCTTCGAGCGCGGGCTGCCGCCCACGAACGACTTCCGCCGCGAGCCGGCCCCGGAGCCCGAGAGCAGCCTGCTGGGGGTGATCTACGACGGCTACCCGGTCGACGCGCCCTACGTGGTGAAGCGGCCGGACCACTGGCTGCTGGCCGGTACCGGAGCGGCGGCGGGCGACGCCTTCGCGCACCTGGTGGGCGTGGAGTACGACCGGGTGAACCTGCGGTACCCCACCCCGCGCCCGATCGAGGTGCTCGCCCACTCGCCGGTGGTGTGCAAGGGACGCGCCTCCTACGCGGACACCGTCTACGCCTCCTTCCCGTCCGGCGCCGGTCTGTTCGCCACGGGAACGATGCGCTGGGTCGAGGCGTTGGACGCCGCCGGGCCGGGCGGCGGGAAGGCCCCTCACGGTCTGGACGGCCGGACCGGGGCGTTCACCCGGACCGTCACGGAGAACGTCCTGCGGGCGTTCGCGGCCGGGCCGGCGGGCCGCGCACGGCCCGCCGTGGACGACGTGGCGCAGCACTACGCGGCCGAGCGCGCCGCTGGTGCCGCTGGTGCGGGAGACGCCGGAGACGTCGGGGACGTCGGGGACACCGGAGATCCCGGGGACGTCGGAGACCACGGAGACCACGGAGACCTCGGTGACGCCGGTGACGCCGGAGACGCGCGAGACCCCGCCCCGGCCCCGGTCCCCGTCGCCCCCGTGGCTGCCCCACCCGGAGCAGCCCCCGGCGTGTAGCCGGGACGCGGCGCCCCGCGATCGCTAGCGTCGGGCCCCGATCCGCCGACGCGGGCCCTGCCCGCCCGTCGGCCCGTACGGCCCTGGGGAGTTCGCAGTGCTCCGTGTCGCCACCACCCTGACCCTGCTCACCACCCTGATCTCGGGAGCGGCCGGGGCGGGACCGTCGGCCGTCCGCTCCGCCGCCGGGACCGGGACCGGGACGAACATCCTGGTCGTCGGGATCGACAGCCGCGCGGGCCTGTCGAAGGCGGAGAAGAACCGGCTGCACGTCGGCGGCAAGGGCTGCAACTGCACCGACGTGATGATGCTCGTGCACCTCTCCGAGGACTCCCGCCGGGCCAGCGTGGTGTCCGTACCCCGGGACTCCTACGTCGAGTACGCCGACGGCAGCGGCGTCCGCGGCAAGATCAACGGCGCGTACGCCCGGGGTGGCCGGGCGCTCACGGTCAAGACGGTCGAGAAGGTCACCGGCCTGCGCGTGGACCACTACCTCGAAACCGGGTTCACCGGTTTCGAGCAGGCCGTCGACGGGCTGGGCGGCGCGACGCTGTGCACCGACCGGCAGCTGACCGACGAGAACTCCGGCCTCGACCTCAGCCCCGGCATGCACCACGCCGACGGCAACGGCACCCTGCGCTACGTACGGGCCCGCCACATCGAGCGCCCCGGCGACCTCGGCCGGGTCCGCCGCCAGCAGCGCGCCGTGTCCGACCTGCTGACCCGGCTCACCGCCGAAGGCGCCCTGGCCGACCCCGAGGCCGCGGCGCGCACGGCGGCCACCCTGCTGAAGTCGGTGCGCACGGACGAGCGCACGAGCGTGACCGACCTCGCGCGGATCGGCCTGACCCTGGCGCGGCTGCGCCCGGCGCAGACGGAGTTCGTCACCGTCCCGATCCAGGAGTTCGACCACCGGGTCCCCGGCGTGGGCTCGACGCTCATCTGGCACGAGGCCCGCTCGCGGGCCCTGTGGAAGGCGCTGGCCGAGGACCGCCCGGTCACCGGCGACCGCCGCGTCCAGCCCGCCCCCGCCAACCCGGTGCCCAACAACCCCGCCGGCATCAAGGTCCGGGTGGACCACGCCGGGACGGCGGCGGCGCTCGGAGCCGCGGGGTTCGTGGTCACGGACACCTCCGCCACGGCCCCCGCGGCGCGCCCCGACGGTCCCGCCCTGATCCGCTACGCGCCGGGGCGGGAGGCCGACGCCGCCACCCTGGCGGCGGCGCTCCCCGCGGCCCGGCGGCAGGTCGTCCCCGGTCACGACACGACCCTCGACGTCGCCGTCGGCACCCGGCAGGCCGCCGTCAAGCGGGTCGGCTACGACCGGAACGTCGCCGAGGGCGCCCCCATGACCGGCGACCGCCTCGGGTGCCTGGCCGGGCGGACCCTGCACGCCCCGCAGGGCGGGCCGGGCGCCGGCTGACTCCGCCGCGGCGCGCGGCCGTCACCCCGGCGGGTCTTTCGGCGGGAATCCCCGCCGCCCGGTCCGACCGTAGGGCTACCGTACGGAACGACCGCGCTACCTACCGTGGTGGCCACCCGAGGAGGATCCCGTGTCATCGCCCTGCGACCCCCGACACGCTCCGGCCGGCGACGTGAGCACCGGCCTCATGATGATCGACTCGCGGCTCAAGGCGATCTACGACGGCAGGACCGGGGCCGATCCCGAACAGCAGGCCCTGGTCCAGCAGTTCACGGCGTCCCTGACCTCCAAGGACTTCCGTGAGCTGCTGGACGGCACGTGCACGATCATCTTCATGTTCATGACCTGGCTGCGCCAGGCGTACGAGGCCCACGACAAGGACGTCGTCGAGTACGTCGTGCCGGACATCGTGACGACTCTGCGCGCCATGCCCCGGAGCGTGCGCCCCGAGGCGGTCCCGACCATGGCCGGCCTCGTCGTCGCCGCGGCCACGGGCCTGAGTCCCAACCTGTGGCGCAGGCAGTACGGCGAATGGACCGAGGAGGAGATGAACGCGCTGGAGGCCACGGCCTTCCTGCTCGCCGAGCACATCAACCGCCTCGCCGACGACCGCGACTTCGCCACCCGCCTGATCGCGGAAGCCCTGGCCGGGGCCGAGGCCGACTGACGCGTCCGGTCCCCTCCATCTATTACGTACACTGTACGTAATAGATGGAGGGGAAACCGATGCGATCCATGCGATCCCACACGCCCGATGCCACGTCCCGCCCCGCCTGGACCCCGTCCGCCGCCGGCAAGCCGCCGCTGTCCGCGCGGTTGACGAGGGCCGCCTGGCGGGGCCTGCCGCGCGGCCGGTACAAGGTCGGCCGGGAGAGGGGTCCGGCGGTGCCGGCCGCCGACGGCAGCCCGCTGATCACCGACCACTACTTCCCGCGCGCCGAGGGCGACTTCCCGACCCTCCTGGTCCGCTCGCCGTACGGCCGGGGCCTGCCGTGGTCGCCGCAGTACGGCCTGCTCTTCGCCGAACAGGGCTTCCATGTCGTGCTGCAGAGCTGCCGCGGCACCGGCGGCTCCGGCGGCACGTTCGACCTGTGGCGCAACGAGGCCGCCGACGGCCACGCCACGGTGTCGTGGCTGCGCGAACAACCCTGGTTCGACGGCCGGCTCGGGACCGTCGGCCCCAGCTATCTCGGTTACGTGCAATGGGCCCTCGCCCACGACGCGCCGCCGGAACTGAAGGCCATGGTCGTGCAGGTGGGACTCCACGACCCGCACGCCCTCTTCCACGCGGGCGGCGCGCTCCGCCTGGAGAACGCCCTCGCTGTCGGCGTCGGCCTGACGTACCAGCACCAGGGCATGGCGCCGTTCCTCAAGGCGACGCTCCGCCTGCAGCGCCGCCTGCGCGACGTGACGACCGCCCGGCCCCTGCGCGGCGCGTACGCCGCCGCGCTCGGCGGCGAAGTGCCCTGGCTGGACGACGTCATGACGCACCCCGACGCCGACGACCCCTACTGGCACGGCGCTTCGCAGGCGCAGACGGCGCAGCGGCTGCGCGTGCCCACGGCGCTGGTCACCGGGTGGTACGACGTACTGGCCGACCAGACCTTCGAGCAGTACGAGCGGCTGCGCCGGACCGGCTGCGAGACCACCCTGCTCGTCGGACCCTGGACCCACACCTCCGCGCTGCAGCAGGGGTGGCCGCAGGTGTTCGCCGAAAGCCTCGCCTGGCTGCGCGCCCACCTCTGCGCCGACCCCTCGGGCCTGCGCCCCACCCCTGTCCGCGTGCACGTCGGCGGCGAGGACGCCTGGCGGGACCTCGACGACTGGCCGCCGGCCCCGGCCGCCGCGGCCTCCTGGCACCCCGCCCCGGGCGGCCACCTCGTCCGGCACGCCGCCACGGGTTCGGCTCCCCTGGCCTCCTTCGTCCACGACCCGGACGACCCGACCCCCTCCCTCGGCGGACCGCTGCTCTCCCGTACCGCCGGCCGCCGCGACAACGGCCCCCTCGAAGCCAGGGACGACGTCCTCACCTTCACCGGCCCGCCGCTGACCGAGCCCCTGGACGTGCTGGGCCCGGTCGTCGCGCGGCTGACGGTCTCCACCGACACCGGGCACGTCCACGTCTTCACCCGCCTGTGCGACGTCGACCCCCAGGGCCGTTCCGTCAACGTCTGCGACGGGCTGGGCCGACTGGACGGCAACCCGCACGAGCCGTCCCGGACCACCGTCCCGATGGGCGCCACCGCCCACCGCTTCGCCGCCGGCCACCGCATACGCTGGCAGCTCAGCGCAGGTGCCCACCCGCGCTACGCCACCGACCCGGGCACCGGGGCCTCGCCGGTGGACGCCACCGCCTTCACCCCGGTGCGCGTCACCCTCCACACGGACTCGGCCCTGACCCTCATGCACGGCGCCGCCCCCTGACAGGAGCGCCCGGGGCCCGACCGGCCCGCACCCGGCCCACGCCTCGCCGCCCGGCCGCGTACCCTCTGCGGCATGCCCCGTTCCGCGAAGAAGGCCCGCCGACTCGTCGCCGAGGGGCGGACCTACCTGTGGACGGTCCGCCACGGCCACCGCGTGCTGGAGGGCGGCGGCTGCCGCAAGACCCTCACCCTGCACGCGCAGCCGTCCGGCACCGGCGGCCTCCTGCGCATCGTCTTCGACGAGGGCCCGGGCCGGTACGTGGCCGGCTTCACGGCGGGGTCGGGTGAGGTGGGGGCCGTCGGTGTCGGGGCCCTGAACCTCCACGAACCCGGCACCGTGCGTTTCCTGCTCGACGCCGCACTGGCCCGCGGGTGGGAACCGGGGGAGCGGCGGGAAACGGCGGTGGACGGCTGGGGCTTCCTCGAAGCCGCCGTCGCCCGCCCCCACGTTTCGCCCCGGGGATGACGGGCAGCAGCCCCGGCACACGCAGGAAGGGGGCGGCGCCATGGCGGGCGAGGCCGACGCGAGCGCGGAGGTGCGGGCGGCGTTCGGGAGGTTCGACACCGATGACGACTGGCTGCTCGACATGCACGAGTTCGGCCGGGCCCTCGCCCGGCTCACGGGGCGCGACAGGAGCGCGCAGGAGGTGGAGCGGCTGTTCCGCGTGACCGACGTGGACGGCGACGGCCTGGTCTCCCTCCCGGAGTTCGAGGAATGCGTGAGGCACGGTCCGGCGGCCCCGGACGGCGACCCGCACGGCCCGGCCTGACCCCACCCCGACCGGTCCTCCAGGAGACGAGGTGCCTCCGCGGGAATACCGCGGAGGCACCTCCCGTTCCCGGGTATAGTTGAATCATAAACAACCTCGGGAAGGGGAGCCATGCAGTTCGGGATCTTCACCGTCGGTGACGTCACACCCGATCCGACCACCGGACGCGCGCCCGGCGAGCACGAGCGGATCAAGGCGATGGTCGCCATCGCCCGGAAGGCCGAGGAGGTCGGCCTCGACGTCTTCGCCACCGGTGAGCACCACAACCCGCCGTTCGTCCCCTCCTCGCCGACGACCCTGCTCGGTTACGTCGCCGCGCGCACCGAGAACCTGATCCTGTCCACCTCCACGACGCTGATCACCACCAACGACCCGGTGAAGATCGCCGAGGACTTCGCGATGCTCCAGCACCTCGCGGACGGCCGCGTCGACGTCATGCTGGGCCGCGGCAACACCGGCCCGGTCTACCCCTGGTTCGGCAAGGACATCCGCGACGGCATCGACCTGGCCGTCGAGAACTACGCGCTGCTGCGCCGCCTGTGGGACGAGGACGCCGTCACCTGGAAGGGCAAGTTCCGGACGCCGCTGCAGTCCTTCACCGCCACCCCGCGCCCGCTGGACGGCGTCGCGCCCTTCGTCTGGCACGGCTCCATCCGCTCGCCCGAGATCGCCGAGCAGGCGGCCTACTACGGCGACGGCTTCTTCCACAACAACATCTTCTGGCCGGCCTCCCACACCCGGCAGATGGTGAACCTCTACCGGCAGCGCTACGCCCACTACGGCCACGGCACCCCCGAGCAGGCGATCGTCGGGCTCGGCGGCCAGGTGTTCATGCGCAAGAACTCCCAGGACGCGGTGCGCGAGTTCCGTCCGTACTTCGACAACGCGCCGGTGTACGGCCACGGGCCGTCGCTGGAGGAGTTCACCGCGCAGACGCCGCTGACCGTCGGCTCGCCGCAGCAGGTCATCGAGCGGACGCTGTCCTTCCGGGACTACGCGGGCGACTACCAGCGCCAGCTGTTCCTGATGGACCACGCGGGCCTGCCCCTGAAGACCGTCCTGGAGCAGCTCGACCTGCTCGGCGAGGAGGTCGTACCGGTGCTGCGCAAGGAGTTCGCCAACCTGCGCCCGGCCGGCGTGCCGGACGCGCCGACGCACGCGGCCCGCGTGGCGGCGGCGCAGGAGACCGCGAAGGAAGGGACCCGAGGATGAAGCTCGTCGTCGTGTCGGCGGGACTCAGCTCGCCCTCGTCCACCCGCCTGCTCGCCGACCGCCTGACGGCCGCGGCCGTCAGCCGCGCGGCTGCCGAGCCCCAGGTGATCGAGCTGCGGGACCTCGCCACGGAGATCGCCCAGCACCTGGTCACCGGGTTCCCGCCCGCCCGGCTGGCCGCCGCCCTCGACGCGGTGGCGGCCGCGGACGGCCTGATCGCCGTGACGCCGGTGTTCGCGGCCTCCTACAGCGGCCTGTTCAAGTCCTTCTTCGACGTGATCGACAAGGACGCCCTGACCGGCAAGCCGGTGCTCCTCGGCGCGACCGGCGGCACCGCCCGGCACTCCCTGGTCACCGAACACGCCCTGCGCCCGCTGTTCACCTACCTGCGTGCCCTCGTCGTCCCGACCGCCGTGTACGCGGCCTCCGAGGACTGGGGCGAGGAGGGGCTGGAGCGGCGGATCGCCCGGGCGGGGGCGGAGCTGGCGCGCTTCATGGCGCCCGCGCCCTCCTCCGCCCCGGCCGCCCGGGAGGGCGTTGCAGCCGCCCCCGCCCCCGCCCCCGCCCCCGACGTCGACACCGCCGCTGCCGTCGCACCGCGCTCACTGACCGGTGCGATCACGTCGGTGGACCCGTCGGACGGGTTCGAGGTCGTCCCGTTCACCCAGCGGCTGGCCGCCCTGCGGGTGGAGTAGCCCCCGGCGACCGGACCGGCCACCGGCGCCCCGGGCTCCGGCGACCGGCGGCCCGGGCTCCGGCCACCGGCGCCCCGGGCTCCGGTCGGGCCCCGAAGAAATCGGATGGCGGCCCGGCCCCGGCGTTTCCTACAGTGATCCACGTCCGGGTGCGCGGCGGGGGGACTCCTTCCGACGGCACCCGGGCCTCACGCACTTCCCGGTGCGCCGGGCACGCGGCTCCTTCTTCCCAAGAAATCCTGCCGCCGCCCCTTCGATCTCGGGAAGCGCGCGTGGTGGGTGCCCGGTGCGCAGGCAGCGGCTCCTTCCGGATCCGGCGGTTGCGGGTTCGAATCCCGCCCGGCCTCGGCCGGTAGCTCAACCCGGTAGAGCGCCGGACGCAGTCCGCCGCCGACTTCGATCTCGGGCATCCTCCACGTCCGCTTCCCCCGACACCCGTGAACCCGGGGGGATTCACATGGCTCGCTTCAACCTGCGCCTGCGCCGTACCCGTACCCGTACCGGCGAGCAGCCCGTCTCGCCCGTGCGGACCACCGGACGTACCGTCCGCACGCACCAGGGCGGCACCGGGCACCTGCGCGACGCGCGTTCCGAGCTCTACCTGCTCGCCGTCTCCCACTTCGTGACCCAGAAGACCTTCTACGAGGGCACCGGGCAGCGCGACGACCGGTTCACCGCGCTGGTCCGCACGCTCGCGGTCGAGGACCCGGGGTGGACGGCCGGCCTGCTGCGTTGGCTGCGTACGGACGCGCACATGCGGACCGCGTCGCTGGTAGGCGCCGCCGAGTACGTCATGGCACGGCTCGCGGCGGGCGCGACCGACGGCCCGTCCAACCGGAGTGTCGTCGACTCCGTGCTCCAGCGCGCCGACGAGCCCGGCGAACTCCTCGGCTACTGGACGTCGGTGCACGGGCGGAACGTGCCCAAGCCCGTCAAGCGCGGAATCGCCGACGCGGTCCGGCGGCTGTACTCCGCGAACTCGCTGCTGAAGTACGACACCGCCTCCAAGGGATTCCGCTTCGGTGACGTGCTCACCCTGGTGCACGCCTCGCCCGACCCGGACAAGCCGTGGCAGGGCGAGCTGTTCCGGTACGCCCTGGACCGCCGGCACCACCCGGAGTCGGCGGTGCCGCCCGAGGACAGCCACGTCCTGCGCGCCCACCGGGCCCTGATGGGCCTTCCCGTGCCGGACCGCCGGGCCGTGGTCCTCGCGCCGGACGGCGCCGAGCGGCTGGCGCAGGCGGGCATGACCTGGGAGGCCCTGGCGGGTTGGGTGCAGGGGCCCATGGACGCGGCCGCCTGGGAAGCGGTCATCCCCTCGATGGGCCCGATGGCGCTGCTGCGCAACCTGCGCAACTTCGACGAGGCCGGCGTCTCGGACGAGGTGGCGGCAGGGGTCGCGGCGCGGATCTCCGACCCGGAGGGCGTCGCCCGCTCCCGGCAGTTCCCCTTCCGCTACCTCGCCGCGTACCGGCACGCGCCGTCGCTGCGCTGGGCGTACCCGCTGGAGCGGGCGCTCGGCCACTCCCTGGCCCACGTACCGGCGCTGCCCGGCCGGACGCTGGTCCTGGTGGACCGGTCCGGGTCCATGTTCTGGTCCCGGATGTCCGACCGGTCCCGGCTCACCCGGGCCGACGCGGCGGCGGTCTTCGGAGCGGCGCTGGCGATGCGGGCCGAGCGGGCGGACCTGGTGGAGTTCGGCTCCACCAGCGCCGAAGTGCCGTATGCGGCGGGGGAGTCGGTGCTGAAGGTCCTGGACCGCTTCCACAACCTCGGCGGTACCGACACCACCGGGGCGGTACGGCAGCACTACCGCGGCCACGACCGGGTCCTGATCGTCACCGACGAACAGGCGGCGCCCCACGCCCACGGCGACCCGACCGCGCAGGTGCCCGCCGAGATCCCGGTCTACACCTGGAACCTCGCCGGTCACCAGGTCGGGCACGGCCCCTCCGGCGCGGCCGGCCGGCACACCTTCGGCGGCCTCACCGACGGCTCGTTCCGCATGATCCCGCTGATCGAGTCCGGCCGCTCGGGCACCTGGCCCTGGCTGGGCCCACACCTCTGACGGCCCCCACGCGCCGACCGGCGTGCGCCGACCGCCGGACGCCGACCGCCGGACGCCGACCGCCGGGCGGCGTCCGGCGGTTCAGCCGCGCACGTGCAGGCCGAAGCCGGTGCGGCCGGCGGGCTCCAGGCCCTCCTTGAGGTGCAGTGAGGGGATCTCGTAGTCACCGAAGTTCTGCCGCCGGAAGGCGATCGGCTCGGTCGACTCCAGCCTCAGCAGGCGCTGCCGCCAGGCCTTGGCGACGTCCGGGTAGTCGTCCTGCGTCAGCCGGTCCGCGCCGTACAGCACGAACGGCGGCAGCACCTCGATGCCCGGGTAGTGGAGGATGCCGTGCTGGATGGGGAACAGCAGGTCGTCCATCGGGCCGTTGATGCCGCGCGCGGCGTAGTGCGACTGCGGACCGCCGGTGGTCACCGACAGCAGGGCCCGCCGACCCGCGAGCGTGCCCTCGCCGAAGCGGTCGCCGTACTTGGTGTCGCTGTGCTCGCCGACGCCGTACGCGAAGTGGTAGGTGAACACCCGGTCCACCCAGCCCTTGAGGATCGCGGGCATCGTGTACCACCACAGCGGGAACTGGAAGATGATCGTGTCCGCCCACAGCAGCTTCTCCTGCTCGGCGCGGACGTCCGCGGTGAGCGTCCCGGCGTCGAAGGCGCGGCCCGAGTCCCGGGCGACCTTCAGCGGCGTCGAGGCGTCGGGGCCGAAGTCCGCGGCGTCGACGACCGCCTTCCAGTTCATCGCGTACAGATCGCTCACCCGCACCTCGTGCCCGGCGGACTCCAGGGTGGAGACCGCGAGGTCCTTCAACGCGCCGTTGAGCGACTGCGGTTCGGGGTGGGCGTGGACGATGAGCGTCTTCATGGGAACTCCTTCGCATCGGTCGGACCGGATGCTCCGATCCTGGGCGCCGCGGCGCCCGGCGTTCAGGGACGCCCGTTCCGTCGGACCGGGGTTCCTGGTACTGGCAGGACCACCTCCGCGGGCGCCGACCGGCGCCATACTGGGGACATGGACGATCTTGCGGGCTTCCTGCGGACCCGGCGTTCCCGGGTCGACCCGGCCGCCGTCGGCGTCCCCACCGACAGCCGCCGCCGCGTCGCGGGGCTCCGCCGCGAGGAGGTCGCGCACCTGTCCGGAGTCAGCGTCGACTACTACGTACGCCTGGAGCAGGGCCGTGCGACCCAGCCCTCCGAGCAGGTCCTCGACGCACTCGCCCGCGTCCTCGGCCTCGACGAGACCGAACGCGGCCACCTCCACCGGCTCGCCCGGCAGCGCCGGCGCCCCGCGAAGGCGCCGGCCGGGCGGCTGCGGCCGGAACTGCTGCGCGTCCTCGACCTGGTCCCCGGCGCCCCCGCGCTGATCATGGACCACCGCTTGGACGCGCTCGCCGGGAACCGCCTCGCCGGACTCCTCTTCGGCCGGCCGATGCCGGGCCTGAACATCGCCCGGCACCTCTTCCTGGAGGAGGCCGAGGGCGGTCTCTACGCGGACTGGGAGAACTGCACCCTCGACGTGGTCGGCCACCTGCGCCTGGCCGCCGGGAGGTACCCCGACGACCCCCGACTCGCCTCACTCGTCGGCGAGTTGGCGATGGGCAGCGAGCGCTTCCGGCGCCTGTGGGCCCGGGCCGACGTCCGCGCGCGCACCCATGGCCGCAAGGCGTACCGGCACCCGCTGGTGGGGCTGCTGGAGCTGCACCAGGAGAACTTCGCCCTGCCGGACGCGTCGGGCAGGGAACTGCTGGTCCTGTCCGCGGCCCCCGGCAGCCCCGCCGAGGACGGGCTGCGCCTGCTGGCGGGTCTGGACATCGACACCGCCGATGCCGATGCCGATGCCGATGCCGATGCCGATGCCGGCGCCGGCGCCGCCCCGGCGGTGCGCCCCCGGCGCCGGCCGTGACCTCAGGGCCGGACGTACGGGACGGTCATGATCTCCATGTTGTGGCCGTCGGGGTCGAGGAAGTAGGCGCCGCGGCCGCCGAAGAGGTGGTTGGTGCGGCCGGGGTCGGTGTGGGCCGGGTCGGAGTAGTACGTGACGCCGAGGGTCTCCAGGCGGCCGATCATGGCGTCGAAGCGGTCGTCCGGCACGAGGAAGGCGTAGTGCTGCGACTGGATCGGCTCGTCGGTCTTGGGGTAGTAGTCGAGCGTGACGCCGTTGCCGAGGTCGACGGGGAGGAACGGGCCGAAGGGGGCGCTGACCGCCACCCCCAGGACCGCGGCGAGGAATTCGGCCGACAGGCGCGGGTCGGTGGCGTAGACGGCGGTGTGGTTCAGGTGGATCGCGGCCGCCGCCGGCGCGGCGGCGTTCGGGTGCGGCTGGTCGAAGGACATGGGTGTCTCCGGTCTTCGGATTCGCTGGGAAAGGGCGCCGCTGAAGGGCGCGGGGGCGAAGACGCGGAAAAGGAGGCGGGGCTCTGGCCCGCCCCGCAGTCATGCCGAGGCCGGGAACCCTGTTCGTGTGTGGCCCATGGCCGACCCGGCAGTCACCTGACCGAGACTAGTGATCATGACGGGCGACCGCAAGCGAGTTGACGGACCCGGACGGATCGGACCCGGTCGGATCCCCCTGGATCCGACCGGCCGACCGCACCCCTGACGGCGGCCTCAGGCCCGGCGCCCGACCGCCGCGAGCGCGTCCTTGACCTCCTGCGCCACGCGTGCCGCGTCCTCGGGCCTGTGCACCACGTCCGTGTGGTTCATGTCGATGACGAGGACCTCGCTGGCCGAGTAGTGCTTGTGCACCCAGTCGTCGTAGCCCGACCACAGCGTCCGGTAGTACTCGACGAGGCTCTCGTCCTGCTCGAAGTCGCGGCCCCGCAGCCCGATCCGGTGCAGCACCGTCTCGAAGTCCGCCTTGAGGTAGACCATGAGGTCGGGGGCCTTGCGGTACGGCAGGCCGTCGATCTCGCGCATCATCTCGTTCAGCAGGCCCTCGTACACCTGCATCTCGAGGGAGCTGATCCGGCCCAGGTCGTGGTTGACCTTGGCGAAGTACCAGTCCTCGTAGATGGACCGGTCGAGGACGTTGTTCCCCTGCTTGTACGCCTCCTTGATGGAGGCGAAGCGCGTCTGCAGGAAGTAGAGCTGGAGCAGGAAGGGGTAGCGCCGGGCCTGGATCTCCTCGGGGCTCGCGGTGTAGAAGAGCGGAAGGATCGGGTTGTCCTCCACGCTCTCGTAGAAGACCTCGCTGCCGAGCTCCTTGGCGAGCAGTTCGGCCACACTGGTCTTACCGATCCCGATCATGCCTCCGACGCAGATCACTGGCATCCCTCACTTCTCCCTCGGAGTCTTCTGTTCCTGGGCGGACGTGCCCGGCGCCCCCACACCACCGAGACGCGTGCCGGCGGTCACGCGACTCCAACGGGATCTTCATGATCTTCCTCGGCCCGCGGCCGCCTTGAATCTTAAATGAAGATTCACCCCCCGCCGGCCATCGTCCGGTGCCGCGGCCATCGGCTACGGTCCTTTGCTGTGAACCGTACCGAGCGTCTGTACGCCCTGGTGGAGGAGTTACGCGCGGTCTCGCCCCGGCCGCGCAGCGCCCGGTGGCTCGCCGAGCGCTTCGGCGTCAGCACCCGCACCGTCGAGCGCGACCTCAGCGCCCTGCAGCAGGCCGGGGTGCCGCTCTACGCCGAGCCGGGCCGCAGCGGCGGGTACGTGGTGGACAAGGACCACACGCTCCCGCCCCTGACCCTCACCCCGGGCGAGGCGACCGCCCTGGCGGTGGCCCTGCACGGGCTGTCCGGAACGCCGTTCGCCGCCGACGCCCGCTCGGCGTTGCACAAGGTGTTCGCCGTCATGCCGCAACGCGACCGGCAGGCCGCGCGCGAGCTCGCCGGCCGGATCCGCGTCCCCGCGGACCCCGAGGGCCCGTCCGCGCTCCCGCACACCCTGCACGAGGCCCTCTCGACGCGCCGGCTGCTGCGGCTGCGCTACGCCGACGCGCGGGGCGAGACCACCGACCGCACCGTGGAACCCCTCGGCTTCCTCGGCGGCGACCCCTGGCGCCTCGTCGGCTGGTGCCGGCTGCGCTCCGCCGTGCGCTGCTTCCGCCTCGACGGCATCCGGGAGGCGCGGGCCCTGGAGGAGACGGTGGAGCCCCGTCCGGTGGATCTGGCCGAACTGGACCCGCCCGGCGGGGATTTCGTCGCACTCGACGCGCTCTACGGTTTCGCTTGAGCCGCCGTCCGCGGGGCCAAACACCGACAGGGGGTTGTCGCCCTCGGCCGGGAGGCTGGGTGACCACGAACCGACCATGGAAGGCACCCATGTCTGTGACGACGACACCCATCACCGACTCCGCGCCGCTGACCCGGGAGGCCGGCACCCGGCTGGTGGAGGGCTGGGCGGCGCTCTGGAACGGAGACGTCGCGCTCGCCGAGCAGATCCTCGCCCCCGGCTTCCGGCTGTACTTCGCGGACGACTTCGACGGCACCGGTTCCGGTGCCACCTTCGGTCAGGACGAGTTGAAGGCGTTCATCACTGCCAACAGCCAGGCCCTGACCGGCCTGACGTTCGCCGCCGACGCCGCACCGCTGGTCGACGCCGAGCGCGGCGAGATGGCCTGCCGGTGGAGCGAGCGCCACGCCGACGGGGACGCGGACGTCGTCCTCAAGAGCGGCATCGACATGTTCGCGGTCACGGACGGCCGCATCTCCGCCGTCTGGTCGCTCACCGGCAACCGCCGCTTCGCCGCCTGACCGACCCGTCAGGCCGAGGACCCGGGGCCCGGCGGGATGTGGACGGTCATGATCAGGTGGCAGGTCCCGGTGCCCGAGCCGCGGTAGCTGTGGGGCGCGTCGCCGTCGAAGGCGGCGGTCTGCCCGGCCTCCACAGGGTGCTCGGTGCCGTCGACGACGAGCGTCATCCGCCCCGCGGTGACGCTGACCGTCTCCACGACACCGGCCTGGTGCGGGTGGCTCGGGTACTCCTCGCCCGGTTCCAGCTTCCAGCGCCAGACCTCCACCGGGGCCGGCCCCGACGTGGTCAGCATGAGCCGCGCCTCGCCGCCCTTCTCCCCGGCCCACAGCGGCATCACCGCATCGGCGGACACCACCCGGACGCGCCCCTCGGCCGGCCCTTCCAGCAGTGCGGACACCGAGATGCCCAGGGTGTCGGCGAGCCGGACCAGGGTGGCGAAGTTCGGGTTGCCCTGGGCCTTCTCCAGGGCGACCAGGGCGCCCTTGCTGACCTTGGCCCGCCGGCCCAGCTCGTCCAGGGACAGCCCGGCGCGGGTACGGGCCGCCCGGACGTTGTGGGCGAGCGCCCGCAGCGCCTCCTCGGTCTCGGCCATCGCGTGTTCCTTCCCGGCAAGTGGTCACTGCACTGCACCGTGCGGTCGTTCGGTTGACGAACACCGGTCGGTGCGATGTACGGTGTGGTCGTTCCACTGAATGCTAAGGGATGGACCCGTGATCGCTCTGCTGCTGGCCCTGGGCAGCTCCCTGGCCTACGGCTGCGCCGACTTCCTCGGCGGCCTCGGCGCCCGCAAGGCCCACGTGCTGCGCACGGTGCTGATCGCCGCCCCGGCCTCGCTCACCGTCGAGCTGCTGCTGTGGCCCGCCCTCGGCGCCTCCTTCGCCCCCGCCACCCTCGGCTGGGGAGCGGCCTCGGGCGTCGCGTCGGCCGCCGCCTTCGCCCTGCTCTACCGCACGCTGGCGCTCGGCCCGATGAACGTCCTCTCGCCGGTCACCGCACTGGTCTCCGCGATGCTCCCGGTCGGTGTCGGGCTGCTCCAGGGCGAGCACCTCGGTCCCGCCGGGCTGATCGGCCTGCCGCTGGCCCTGGTCGCCGTGGTCCTGGTGAGCGCCGGACACGGAGCGAAGACGGCCCGCCCCTCACGCACCGCCCTGCTGCCGGCCTTCGGTGCCGGCGCCGCCATCGCCCTCCAGCTGGTCTTCCTGCACCAGGCGCCGGCCGACAGCGGCGTAGGCCCGCTGATCGTCGGCCGCGCCGTGTCCTGCGCGGTCGTCCTGGCCGCGGCCGCGCTGCTGCGCCGCAGGTTCGGCCCGCAGCGTCCCGCGTACGCGATGTCGGCGGGGGCGGGAGTGCTGGACTCGGTGGCCAACCTGCTGTTCCTGCTCGCCGCCCGCAGCGGCGACCTGGCCGTCGTCGCCGTCGTCACCGCCCTGTACCCGGCCGGCACCGTCCTGCTCGCCCGCGGCGTCCTGGCCGAACGGATCCACCGGGGCCAGCTGGTCGGCCTGGGCACCGCGGCCGCCGCCGTATCCCTCCTCGCCCTGACCTGACTCCTCGCCCTGACCTGACCCGCCGCCACCCCCAGGAGCCCCTCGCGCCATGACGACCTTCCCCACGACCGCGTCCCCCACGACGGTGTCCCCCACGACCACTTTCCCGATGACCGCGTTCCGCATCAGCCCGGCCGTCGCGCAGGCCTTCCCCGGTGCCCTCGTCGCCGTGGTCACGGCCGACGGCCTGCGCGGCCGCGAGCCCTGGCCCGCCACCACCGCCGCCCTGGAGCACCTGGAGCGGCAACTCGCCGAGGGCGTCTGGCGGCCCGCCGGCGAGGACGACCCGCGCATCGAGGCGTGGCACACCGCCTACCGGGCCTTCGGGACCAACCCGCGCCGCGTCCGCCCCAGCGTCGACGCCCTGGGGCGCCGCCTCGCCAAGAAGGGCGCCCTGCCGCGCATCAACCCGGCCGTCGACTCGTACAACCTCGTCTCCGTACGCCACGGGCTGCCGGCCGGCGCCTTCGACCTCGACCACGTCACCGGCGAGATCGACATCCGCCACGCGGACGGGACCGAGACCTTCACGCCGCTCGGCGAACCCGGCACCGTCGAGACCCCCCGGCCGGGCGAGGTCGTCTACGCCGACACCACCGACGTGCTGACCCGGCACTGGAACCACCGCGACGCCCACCGCACCCGCGTCACGGAGGACTCCCACCGGGTCGCCTTCGTCCTCGAGACCCTGCGCGCCGCGCACGACGGGCATCTCCTGGAGGCCGCCGTCGCCGACCTGCGGGAGCTCCTCGCCCCCCACACCGAGCGGACCGCCGTGCAGTACCTCCCGGCCACCGCCTGACCGACTCCCGCGGCACGGTGCCGGGTGGTGCGGTGCCGGGTGGTGCGGTGTCGTGCGGTGCGCAGTGCAGTTCAGTGCCGTGCCGTCAGCCGGCGGTGCGCTTGCCCTGCTCCACGGCGTTGACGTACGCCCGGGCGCTCATCCTCATGGACGGGACGTTCTCCTGGATCAGCCGCATCCGGTGCGGGGCGTCGTGGAACTGCGGCTCGAGCTGGAACTCGGCCGCCAGCGAGAACCAGGTCACCGGCACGGCGCCCGCCTGGACCATGCGCTGCACGGCCGTCTGGTGGGTCTCGACGGTCAGGCTGGCGGAGGCGTCCACCACGATGTGCACCCGGTAGCCCTCGCGCAGACCGCCGAGCACGGTCTGCAGGACGCAGCCCTCGGTGGAGATGCCGCCGATCACCAGGTTCTCGCGGCCGGTCGCGCGGACCGCGTCGGCGAAGGGCTTGTCCAGGAAGGCGTTGAAGCTGGTGGCCCGTTCGATGACCGGCTCGTCGCCGAGGACGTCGAGCAGCTCGGGGTAGAGCGGCCCGGAGGGCTTGCCGGACTCGCCGTTGGTGACGACGAGTCCGGTTCCGTACCACTTCGCGGCCTTGGCCAGCCCGGTGACGTTGTGGAGGTGGGAGGTCAGGTCGTGGGAGCCGAGGAGGTTGGCGAAACCGACGGCGTAGTCGACGAGCACGACCGTGGTGTTGGCGGGCGTCAGCGGTTCAGGGGTCATGACAGATCTTCCGTTCCCGTGAGATAGGTGACCAACTGGTCACTAGCGACGATAGGTGTGTGCGGCCCCTGATGTCCATGTGGTTACTAAAATTCGGGAAGTTGGCAAACCGCTGCCTCCGTCAAAGGCTCCTGTCAGTGACCGTACGGATACCTCCCAGGTGGCCGGATGTACAGTTGCGGCATGACCGAATCCCCGCCCGGCGGCGACCAGAGCGATGCCGCGCCCAAGAAGCGCACCAGGGAGCCCGAGGTACGCAGGGCGGCCATCCTGGAGGCGGCGCGGGAAGCGTTCGCCGAGCGGGGTTTCGCCAAGACGACCATCCGGGACGTCGCCCGCCGGGCCGGTGTGACGCACGGTCTGGTGATCCGGCACTTCGGCTCCAAGGAGCAGCTGTTCCTCGCCGCCGTGCCCAGCTCCCGCAACCTGCTGGCGGAAGTGGCGGGCGACCCCAACTCCCTGCCCACGCGCGTCGCGCGCTCCTACGTCCGCCGCATGTCCGAGAGCGGCGGCAGTGACCCGTTCGTCGCCCTGATCCGTGCCGTGGCCTCGGAGGAGGAGTCGGCGAAGCAGCTGTTCGCCGCCATGCAGCGCGAGAGCGTGGAGATGTACCGACGGGTGATCCCGGGGCCGGGCCTCGAGGAGCGGGTCGCCTCCGTGGGCGCGTACCTCATCGGCGTGACCTTCTCCCGGTACGTCTTCAGGAGCGGCCCGCTGGCCGCGATGACCGACGACGAACTCGTCCGCCACCTCGTCCCCCACCTGCGCGCCCTCCTCCTCGGCCGCGAAGCAGCGGGTGGGGCGTAGGCCGTCTCTTTCGGATCATGCCGGGCCCGCTCCTTCCGCGAACCGGCGGCACGCCGTTTGACCTTGACACGGTGACAAGGTCTTCACTGCTCGCCGAGGAGGTGGTCCCATGACCATGACGAAGCAGGACGCGGACACAGGGGGGACGGGTGCGCTCCCCGGGCTGGAGGACGCCCGGGCGTCCGTACGGCTGCGGGCGGCCCTGGCGGTCGGCACGGCGCCCGACGCGCGGTGCGTGGACAAGCTCGTCGAGCGGTGCGCGATCGAGCCGGAGTTCTTCGTCCGCGACATGCTGACCTGGGCGCTCGCCCGCCATCCCGTCTCCGTCACGCTTCCCGCCCTGCTCCGGGAGGTCCGCTCGCAGTCCGCCCAGGCGCGGAGCCAGGCGCTGCACACGCTGTCCAAGATCGGGGACCGGCGGGCGTGGCCGGCGATCACCCCCGCGCTCCTGGCCGACGCCGACGACGACGTGGCGCGCAGCGCCTGGCGGGCGGCGGTGGTGCTCGTGCCGCACGGCGAGCAGTCCGCGCTGGCCGTGGCGCTGGCCGCGCAGCTCGGACGCGGGGGGCGGGAGACGCAGCTGAGCCTCAGCCGGGCCCTCGTCGCCCTCGGCGACGACGCCCTGCCGGCGCTGCGCTCCGCGGCCACGGTTCCCGACGCCCGGGTCCGCACGCACGCGCTGGCCACCGAACGGCTCCTGCACGACCCGGACACCGGGTTCGAGTTCGCGATCGAGGAGGCCAAGCGCGTCCTGGTGCTCGGCGACTCCGCCGGGCAGGGACGATAGGGGCGTGTTGATCGGTGAGGTGGCGCGACGGTCCGGAGTCAGTGCCCGCATGCTCAGGCACTACGAGTCGCTCGGCCTGGTACGGCCCTCGGGCCGGACGGGCTCGGGCTACCGGGAGTACTCCGACGAGGACATCCGGCGGATCTTCCACATCGAGAGCCTGCGGTCGCTGGGGCTGTCGCTGCGGGAGATCGGGCGGGCGCTCGACGACCCCGGCTTCGAGCCCTCGGCGCTCGTCGAGGACCTCATCCACCGGACGCGCGCACGCATCGAGGCCGAGACGGAGCTGCTGACCCGGCTGCGGCGGATCGACGCCTCCCAGCCCGCGGGCTGGGAGGGCGTCCTCCGGATCGTCGCGCTCCTGCAGGCGCTCGGGTCGCCGAGCGCCGACGCGCGTCAGCGCGCGGCCCTGTCCTCGGCCGGGGAGGTGCCGGTGCCGGTGGAGGCCCTGGTCGAGGCGGTGCTGAGCGAGACGGACCCGAACGTCGCCGGAGCGCTCCGCTGGGCGCTGGCGCGCTCGGTCGACGGCGGGGGACCGGGGACCGGAGTCGGAGCCGGTGCCGCCGACCATGAGCGATCCGGAGCCGTCGACCGCGGCTCCGCGCTGCTCGCGGAGGGCCTCGGCTCGCCGGTGGCCGCGGTGCGCGAGCGGGCCGTACGGAGCCTGGCCGAGATGCCCGGCGAGGAGGCGGCCGCCCGGCTGCGCGACGCCCTCGCGCACCCGGACGCCGTGGTGCGCGGGTGCGCGGCCCTGTCCCTCGGGGCCCGCGGCGCGGCCGACGCGGTCCCGATCCTCGTCGACATGATCGTGGCGGGCAGGAACGACACCGACGCCGCCGACGCGCTCGGCACGCTGGCGACCGACCCCGCGGCGGCGGACCGGATCGCCGCCGCGATGGTCGACCGGCTCGCCCTCGACACCACCGGTGCCGCGGGGCGCGCCCGGCTGACCCAGGCGCTGGCGGACATCCCGGGCGCCACCGCGTCGCGGGCCCTGACGCAGCTGTCGCAGGACGAGGACCGGGCCGTCGCGTTGACCGCGGCGTACCTCCTGCGGCTGCGCGCCCCGACCCCGTAGCCCCCCTCGTACAGTGGAGGCAGAGCAGAGCCGCCTCGCGGTCGCGGCACTCCGCGCGCCCCCGACACCGGAGCCCTCATGCACCACCCGCCCCCCGCCCCGGACGACGACTCCGGCGCGCTCTTCGGGCTCGACGCTCTCCCCACGGGCAGTGCCCGCCACACCCCCGACCTGCCCGGCGCCGCGCCGGCGGAAGACCGCCCGGGCCCGGCCTTCCGGGACTCCGCAGCGGCGCGCCGGCTGCTGCCCGTCCGCGAGATCCACGCCGAGCCCGCGGCCGCCGCCTCGCCGCGCGGCCGACAGGTGATCGCCCGGTTCCCCGAGGCGCGGGTGGTCACGGTGGACTCGCACTGGCGCATCCCGGACCTGCACGGCAACGAGGGCAACGTCGACCGCTGGGTCCGCGTCAAGGGCGAGACGCTGGTCCTCGGCGAGAAGAAGACGCTGACCGTCCGCCCCAACGGCCGGTCGGCGGACTGGATCGCACCCGGCGCCTCCAACGGCTGCGCCATGGCGTGCGCCTACTGCTACGTGCCGCGGCGCAAGGGATACGCCAATCCCGTCACCGTGTTCACCAACATCGACCGGATCCTCTCCCACCTCGCCCGGCACATCGCGCGCCAGGGACCCAAACCGGAGCCCAACCAGTGCGACGCCGCGTCCTGGGTGTACGACATCGGCGAGAACGGCGACTGTTCCGTGGACGCCCTGATCTGCGACAACACAGCGGACCTGGTGCACGCCTTCCGGCACTGGCCCACCGCCAAGGCGTCGTTCGCCACCAAGTTCGTCAATCCGGACCTGCTCCACCTGGATCCGCAGGGCCGGACGAGGATCCGCTTCTCCGTGATGCCGCAGGACGACTCCCGGCTCCTGGACCTGCGCACCTCTCCCGTCGCCGAGCGGGTCCGCGCCGCGGCGGACTTCGTGGACGCCGGGTACGAGGTCCACTTCAACCTCTCGCCCGTGGTGGTCCGCCCCGGCTGGCAGGACGCCTGGGCGGAGCTGCTGCGCCACCTCGACGACGTCCTCCCGGCGCGGGTCAAGCAGCAGGCCGCCGCCGAGGTGATCATGCTGACGCACAACCGGGACCTCCACGAGGTCAACCTCGGCTGGCACCCGAGCGCCGAGGACGTGCTCTGGCGCCCCGAACTCCAGCAGCCCAAGCGTTCCGAGAACGGCGCGACCAACGTCCGCTACCGCAATGCCGTCAAGGCCGAGGCGGTGGACGCCCTGCGCGCGCTCGTCGACCGCCACGCTCCCTGGCTGCGCGTCCGGTACGCGTTCTGACCCGCCCCCGGCCGGGCGGCCGGGGAGGTCTCGTCCGGCACCCCGGACCGCTCCACGGCGCGCGTCATGCCGTCCTTCGGGGTACACGGCTGCCACGACCTGAGCGGTCATGGAGGGAGACCGGTCATGCAGACGCGTAGGAAACTCACCGCCGCGAAACTCGCCGCCGCCCGGATGCGGTTACGGTCCGCGGGAGGAAGGCGGCGCCTGCCGCACCAGGCGGATCGGGCGGGCCGGGCAGGTCCGGTGGACCGGGCGGCGCGTCCCGCCCCGCCCGGCCGCCCGGTGGTACGCGCCCTGGCGGTACTGGCGGCGCTCGTCGGCACGGTGGTGTTCAGCCTCGTCCTGGCCCGGGTCACCCTGGAGCCCTCGGCCGCGTCGGCGGGGATCGCGCACAGCAACGTGCATCCGGGCGCGTCGATCCGCCTGTACCTGGAGGAGTACCCCGTACGGGTCGCCGCCGAGCAACTCGGGGGCAACCTGCTGCTGGGCGTGCCGTTCGGCGTGCTCCTCCCGGTGCTGGCGCCGCAGACGCGCGGTCTGTTGCGGGTGGCGGCCGTGACGGCGCTCGTCATGACCCTCGTGGAACTGATCCAGGGGGCCTTGGTGACCGGACGCGCCTTCGACATCGACGACGTCCTCCTCAACACCGTGGGCGCGCTGCTCGGTTTCCTCCTCCTGGGCCGCCGGACGAGCCGCGCCGTGCACCCGCGCCGCCGCCACTGGTGGCACCGCCTGCCGGGGGCCGGCCGCCGCGCCGCCCCCGCGCCGTATCACGGCCCGCGCGACGCGGCCGCATGTCCGCCCGATTCCTGGGCACACGGACCCGGCATCCGGACGGACGGCGATCACCGAGGGGGAAGAGGACACGATGACAGCTGACTCCGCGCGGGCCTCCGCGCCGGGCACCACGCGTGCGCCGGGCACCGCGCCTACGGCGGCCACCACGGGCACGTCCGGCACCACGGGCGCCACCGGCACCACGGGCACCACGGGCACCACCGGCACCGTCACCACGGCGGTGCCGGCCCGTCTCGACCGCCTGCCCTGGTCCCGGTGGCACTGGATGATCGTGATCGGTCTCGGCACCGTCTGGATCCTCGACGGCCTCGAAGTCACCATCGTCGGCAACGTCGCCGGCCGCCTCGCCGAGGCGGGCAGCGGCCTGGACATCACCTCCGCGCAGGTCACCGGCATCGCCGCCGCGCTGTACGTGGCGGGTGCCTGCTCCGGGGCGCTGTTCTTCGGCTGGCTGACGGACCGCTACGGCCGCAAGAAGCTCTTCATGGTGACCCTGGCCGTCTACCTCGGCGCCACCGCCATGACCGCGCTGTCGTTCGAGTCCTGGTGGTTCTTCCTCTTCCGCTTCCTCACCGGCTTCGGTATCGGCGGCGAGTACGCGGCCATCAACTCGGCGATCGACGAGCTGATCCCGTCCCTCTACCGGGGCCGCGTCGACCTCGTCGTCAACGGCAGCTACTGGCTGGGCGCCATCGGCGGCGCCCTGCTCTCCGTCGTGATGCTGGACACCGCCGTCTTCCCCGTGGACCTCGGTTGGCGGCTCAGCTTCGCCCTCGGCGTCGTCCTCGGCCTGGTCGTCCTGCTCGTCCGCCGGCACGTTCCGGAAAGCCCGCGCTGGCAGTTCATCCACGGCCAGGACGAACGCGCCGAGGAACTCGTGTCGTCCGTCGAGCACGCGATCGAGCGGGAGAAGGGCGAGCGCCTCCCGCCGCCCTCCGCGTCGATCACCATCCACCGGCGCGGCGGCATCGGCTTCGGCGTGATCGCCAGGACGGTCTTCGGCCGCTACCCGCGGCGGGCGTTCCTCGGCCTGTCGCTCTTCGTGGGTCAGGCGTTCCTCTACAACGCCGTCACCTTCGGCTTCGGCGCCATCCTCACTGCGTTCTTCGACGTGCCGACGGGCAGCACCGGTTACTACTTCGCCGTCGTCGCGGCAGGCAACTTCCTCGGACCGCTGCTGCTCGGCACGCTCTTCGACACGCTCGGGCGCCGGATCATGATCTCCTCGACGTACCTGCTCTCGGGCCTGCTCCTGTTCGCCACCGCCTGGCTCTTCGAGCGCGGCTCGCTCACCGCGACGACCCTGACGGCCTGTTGGTGCGTGGTGCTGTTCTTCGCCTCGGCGGGCGCCTCCAGCGCGTACCTGACGGTCTCCGAGGTCTTCCCCATGGAGACCCGCGCCATGGCCATCGCGTTCTTCTACGCCCTCGGCACCGCGGCCGGCGGCATCAGCGGCCCGCTGATCTTCGCCGGCCTCACCGAGTCGGGCGTGGCGGCGGAGACGGCCCTGGCCTTCCGGATCGGTGCCGCGCTGATGTGCGCCGCGGGCGTGGTGGCGGCGTTCCTGGCGGTCAAGGCCGAACGCCGCTCGCTGGAGGACATCGCCGAGCCCCTCTCGGCGGCCCCACCGGCCCCCGCCGACACCGCGTGACCGTCGCGACGGGAAGCCGCTCGGGGGTCCGTCGTCCGGCGTCCGTCGTCCGCGTCAGTCGGCAGTCGGCAGTC
>NZ_JAJAUY010000180.1 GCF_020532625.1 Streptomyces antimicrobicus
CGCCTCCGGCCCTGCCCCCGCTGCGCCCCGCTCCGGCCGCGGGCCCGCCCGCGGGCCGAGGCCGAGCGGTCCGGCGGTTCTCATCTCGGGCCCGCGTTGCTACCGTGCCTCCGCCCTGACACTCCATCAGTTCCGGGAGGCCGGCATGCGCGCACTCGCCGCCGCCGTCATCGGGCTGGCCGCTGCCCTCCTGCTCGTCCTCGCCGTCACGGCGGCCGGCGCGCCGGAAGGCACCACCTCGCCCAGGCCGCTGCTCACCACCGCGCCCGCCGCGCCCGGACAATAAGGAGGCCTGCCCGTGCGACGCAGAGCGAGCCTCGTCCTGCTGGCCCTCGCGGTGTTCTGCACCGCGCTGGCACCGCTGCTGCGCTGGTACGCGTACCCGCGCCTGGCCAAGATCCCGCCGAGCCAGTACCAGGAGGTCGTCCTGGAGGCCAAGGACGCCACCCTGCTCGACTACTTCGGCGGCATGCGGCCCAAGAAGGTCGACAAGGTCACCATCGTCCAGACCCTCAAGGGCAACGTGGAGGCCTCCCGCGAGATCGAGGCCGACGCCGGCAAGGACGTGGTCGTCTGGGACGCGCTGTCCTACGTCGCCGGCCCGGACGGCAAGATGGTCTCCCAGATCCCCGAGCGGTACATCTTCGACGCCCACACCCAGGAGCCGGTGCACGCCACCGGCGAGATGGTCGACGGGGACCAGGTCCGGCGCGAGGGCATCGAGTTCAAGTTCCCCTTCTTCACCGAGCCCCGCGACTACCTCTACTTCGACGCCCAGACCCGTACCTCCGCGCCGATCCACTACGTCGGGCCCCGCACGTTCCGCGGCATGGACGTCTACTACTTCGAGCAGACCGTGCCGTGGACCAAGGTCCCCATGCCGAAGAAGATGCCGATCGAGGGCATCGACCCGGCCACCGTCGAGGCCGCCACCGGCACCACGCTCTGGTACACGGCCAAGCGGATGTTCTGGGTCGACCCGGTCACCGGGGCGCCGGTCAACGGCGAGCAGATCATGGAACAGGAGATGCGCGGCGGGATCGCCGCCGGCGGCGAGGGCGGCAAGCTCACCGCCTTCGCCGGGCACGTGAAGATGCGCGAGGACTACGTCGAGCACACCGTGAAGCTGGTCTCCGCCAACCGGGCCAAGGTCCTCACCCTGCACACCTACGCCCCGATCGGCCTGACCGCCACCGGCGCGCTCCTGCTGGCCCTGTCCCTGTGGCTGGAGTCCCGCAGCCGCCGCCACCCGCCGACCGCCAAGCCCTGAGCGGGCCCCCGGCCGTCGGGCGGGGCGGCCCCGAAGAGGGGCCCGGGCCCCGCGGGTCAGCCGCGTCCCAGGCGGGCGTTGGTGTGGCGGGTCGGCTCGGCTGTGGCCGGGTCCTGCGGCCAGGGGTGCTTCGGGTAGCGGCCGCGCAGTTCGGCCCGCACCGCGCGGTAGCCGTCGCGCCAGAACGACGCCAGGTCGGCGGTGACCGCGGCCGGCCGGCCGGCGGGCGAGAGCAGGTGCACCAGCAGCGGCACCCCCGCCACCTCGGGCGTCCGGGCCAGCCCGAACAGCTCCTGCAGCTTGACCGCCAGCACCGGCTGCTCACCCGAGTAGTCCACCCGGATCCGCGAACCGCTCGGCACCTCGATCCGCTCCGGCGCCAGCTCCTCCAGCCGGGCCGCCTCGCCGGTGGCCCAGGGCAGCAGCCGGTTCAGGGCCTGCCCGGCGTCGATCCGCGCGAGGTCGGCGCGGCGCCGGGCCCGCGACAGCTCCGGCTCCAGCCAGTCACCGGCCCGCCGCAGCAGCGCCTCGTCGTCGTCCACGGCGGGCCAGGCGCCGCCGATCACCCGGTGCAGGAAACCGAGGCGGGCCCGCAGCGCCACCGCGTCCGGGGTCCAGCGCAGCAGCCCCAGCCCCTCGCGGCGCAGGCCCTCCAGCAGGGCGGCGCGCACCAGGGCCGGATCGGGCTCGCGCAGCGGACGTACGGACAGCTCGATCGGACCGAGGCGCTCCGCGCGGCGCGCGACCACGTCACCGTCCTCCCAGCGCACCTCCTCCCCGGCGGTCAGCAGGTGCCCGGCCGCGGCCCGGGCGGTCTCCTCGTCGACGACGGCGGCCAGGCGGATCCGGGCCGAGGCCGCGTGCGAGGGCCGGTCGGCGACGGCCACGGCCAGCCAGTCGGCCCGCCGCAGCCCGGACCCTTCGGCAAGCTCCGCCCCGGTCCCCGAGGCCATGAGGAACGAGCCCTCCCCCCTGGCCCTGGCCACCCGCTCCGGGAACGCCAGCGCGACGACGAGCCCGGCCGTGGCGTCGTCGGCCGCAGCCGACCCCCTTTCCCCCGCCACGAGCTCGCCGCCCGTTGCGGCCGCCGCGCGGCGCAGCCGCTGGGACTCCGCCCGCCAGCGTGCGGCGTACGCGTCGCCGCCCCGGCGCGCCGAGCGCCACGCCGCGACCAGGTCGTCCCCGTACTCCCGCGGCGGCTCCTCGCTCAGCAGCGCCACGACCTCGGCCGCGCCCGCCGGGCCGTCCAGCAGGGCGCGGGCCAGCCGCGGGTGCAGGCCGAGGCGGGACATCCGCACACCCCGGGCGGTCACCCGCCCCGACGCGGGCTCCACCGCGCCGACGGCCGCCAGGACCTCCCGGGCGGCGGCCATCGCCCCGGCCGGGGGCGGGTCCAGCAGGGACAGCCCGCTCGCGTCCGGGTCGCCCCAGCAGGCCGCCTGCAGGGCGAACTGCGCCAGGTCCGCGACCCGGATCTCGGGCGAGGGGAACGCCGGCAGCCGCCCGTGCTCGGCCTGCGGCCAGCAGCGGTAGACCGCGCCCGGCGCCTCCCGGCCCGCGCGTCCGGCCCGCTGCCGCGCCGCCGCGCGGGAGGCCCGTACGGTCGTCAGCGCGCCCAGCCCCCGGGCGTGGTCCACACGCGGCTCGCGGGCCAGACCGGCGTCCACCACCACCCGGACGCCGGGCACCGTCAGCGAGGACTCCGCGACCGCCGTGGCCAGGATCACCCGCCGGCCCGGGCCGCCCGCCAGGGCCGCGTCCTGCACCGCCGCCGCGGCCCGGCCGTGCAACTGCAGGACCTCCGCGTCGACCGCGCCGAGCTGCCCGGCGACCCGGGCGATCTCCCCGACCCCGGGGAGGAAGACGAGCACGTCACCGGTCCGCTCGGCCAGGGCCCGCCGCACCACCGAGGCGACATGCGTGAGCAGCGCCGGGTCCACCCGCATCCCGTGCGGCGGCCGCACCGGCCGCGCCGGCGGGGCCCAGACGACCTCCACCGGGTGGCTGACCCCTTCGGCCGCCACCACCGGGGCGTCGTCGAGCAGCCGCGACCAGCCCTCCGCGTCCGTCGTGGCCGAGGCGGCCACCAGCGACAGCTCCGGCCGCAGCGTCCGGCGTACGTCGAGCAGGAACGCCGCGACCGTGTCGGCGTCCAGATGCCGCTCGTGGCACTCGTCGACGACCACCACGTCCACGTCCGCCAGCTCCTGGTCGCGCTGGAGCCGCTGGAGCAGCACACCGGTGGTGACCACCTCCACCGCGCACCGCGGGCCCACCACCCGCTCGCCGCGCACGGTGTACCCGACCGAGCCGCCCACCTTCTCGCCCAGCAGCCACGCCATCCGCCGGGCCGCCGCGCGCGCCGCGATCCGCCGGGGCTCGGCGACCAGGACGCGCCGCCGCGGCCCGCCGCCGGTCAGGCCCGCCAGCGCCAGCGGCACCAGCGTGGTCTTGCCGGTGCCGGGCGGCGCGCACAGCACCGCCGTGCCGTGGTCCGCCAGGGCCGCGGTCAGGGCCGGCAGCGCCGTGCGGACCGGCAGGGCGTCCAGCGCCTCGACGCGTGGGGCCATGTCCTGGCTCACGCCCGCTCGGACACGAAGATCGCCGTCCCCGGGATCAGGTTCCCGCGCAGCGGGGACCAGCCGCCCCACTCCTGGGTGTTCCACGCCGGCCACTCCGGCTCCACCAGGTCCACCAGCCGGAAGCCGGCCGCGACCAGCTCGCGCACCCGGTCGCCGAGCGTGCGGTGGTGCTCGACGTACACCGCGCGGCCCTGCTCGTCCTGCTCGACGTACGGCGTCCGGTCGAAGTAGGAGGCGGAGACGGACAGCCCCTCGGGGCCCGGCTCGTCGGGGAACGCCCAGCGGATCGGGTGGGTGACGGAGAAGACCCAGCGGCCGCCGGGCCGCAGCACCCGGTGGACCTCGCGGAAGACCTTCACCGGGTCGGCCACGAAGGGCACCGCCCCGTAGGCCGAGCACACCAGGTCGAAGGAGCCGTCGCGGAACGGCAGCGCCCCGGCGTCCGCCTCCACCAGCGGGATCCCGCCGCCGATCCGCAGGGCGTGCTGGAGCTGGCGGTGGGAGAGGTCGAGCGCGACCGGGCGGGCCCCCTGGGCGGCCAGCCAGCGGGCGCACTGGGCGGCGCCGGCGCCGATCTCCAGGACGTCGAGCCCGGCGAGGCCGTCCGCCGGGCCCAGCAGGGCGGCGTCGGCCTCGTCCAGGCCCTCCGGGCCCCAGACGAAGCGGTCGTCGCCGAGGAAGCCGCCGTGCTCGCTCTGGTACTCGTCGGCGTTGCGGTCCCACCAGCCGCGGCTGGCGCGGCTGCTCTCCGCTTCCCCCGCGTCACGCCGGGTGGCCTCGGCGTCGTCGTCGGTGCCGGACGCGTCGTCGTACGCGTCTTCGAGGGCGTAGTCCTCTTGGTTCATCGGGCCCGTCGTCGTAGTCTTCGAAAAAGTGGTACGAGGAAAAAGTGGTACGAGGCGTCAGCCGGTCCCTCGCCCAGAAGTTGTGCCGGTTATGCGGTGATCCGCCCGCGGTGGGCGCCTTCGCGCATTGACCGTGTCCGGCTGCCCCCGTATGCTACAAGTTGCGCTGCGAGCCTGTGCTCCTCAGACCTAGCAGGCTGCGCTCGCATCTGTAGCATTCCCCTCGGTTTTCGAGGCCTTCGCCGTCCCGACGGTGCTCCGGCCTCCTTGGCTGTCCGGCGTATGCAGAGGCGATAAGGGCTCCCGGCGTAGCAGTACCTACGACTTCAATGTCCGTACCGGAGCCCTTTCCCACATGACGAGCAGCACCGAGACCACCGCCACCACTCCGCAGGTTGCGGTCAACGACATCGGTAACGAGGAAGCCTTCCTCGCCGCGATCGACGAGACGATCAAGTACTTCAACGACGGCGACATCGTCGACGGCGTCATCGTGAAGGTCGACCGGGACGAGGTCCTGCTCGACATCGGTTACAAGACCGAAGGTGTCATCCCGAGCCGCGAGCTCTCGATCAAGCACGACGTCGACCCGAACGAGGTCGTCAAGGTCGGCGACGAGATCGAGGCCCTGGTTCTCCAGAAGGAGGACAAGGAAGGCCGCCTGATCCTCTCGAAGAAGCGCGCCCAGTACGAGCGTGCCTGGGGCACCATCGAGAAGATCAAGGAAGAGGACGGCATCGTCACCGGTACCGTCATCGAGGTCGTCAAGGGTGGTCTCATCCTCGACATCGGCCTCCGCGGCTTCCTCCCGGCCTCCCTGGTCGAGATGCGCCGCGTCCGCGACCTCCAGCCCTACGTGGGCAAGGAGCTCGAGGCGAAGATCATCGAGCTGGACAAGAACCGCAACAACGTGGTCCTGTCCCGCCGTGCCTGGCTGGAGCAGACCCAGTCCGAGGTCCGCCAGACGTTCCTCACCACCCTGCAGAAGGGTCAGGTCCGCTCCGGCGTCGTCTCCTCGATCGTCAACTTCGGTGCCTTCGTGGACCTGGGTGGCGTCGACGGTCTGGTCCACGTCTCCGAGCTGTCCTGGAAGCACATCGACCACCCGTCCGAGGTCGTCGAGGTCGGCCAGGAGGTCACCGTCGAGGTCCTCGACGTCGACATGGACCGCGAGCGCGTCTCCCTGTCGCTGAAGGCGACCCAGGAGGACCCGTGGCAGCAGTTCGCCCGGACCCACCAGATCGGCCAGGTCGTCCCGGGTAAGGTCACCAAGCTGGTTCCGTTCGGTGCGTTCGTCCGCGTGGACGAGGGCATCGAGGGTCTGGTCCACATCTCCGAGCTGGCCGAGCGCCACGTGGAGATCCCGGAGCAGGTCGTCCAGGTCAACGACGAGATCTTCGTCAAGGTCATCGACATCGACCTCGAGCGTCGCCGGATCTCGCTGTCCCTCAAGCAGGCCAACGAGTCCTTCGGTGCCGACCCGGCGTCGGTCGAGTTCGACCCGACCCTGTACGGCATGGCCGCGTCCTACGACGACCAGGGCAACTACATCTACCCCGAGGGCTTCGACCCGGAGACCAACGACTGGCTGCCCGGCTACGAGAAGCAGCGCGAGGCGTGGGAGACCCAGTACGCCGAGGCGCAGGCCCGCTTCGAGCAGCACCAGGCTCAGGTCATCAAGAGCCGCGAGGCCGACGAGGCCGCCGCTGCTGCGGGCGAGGCCGCCCCGGCCGCCGCTGCCGCGGGTGTCTCCGGTGGTTCGTACTCCTCGGAGTCGGACGACAACTCCGGCGCCCTGGCCTCCGACGAGGCCCTGGCCGCGCTCCGCGAGAAGCTGGCCGGCGGCCAGAGCTGATCGCAGCGCAGCCGCACGGTCGCTGACCGGAAGCTGAAACGGTAAGGCCCGTCCCCTCCGGGGGGCGGGCCTTACCGCGTTTCTTTCCCGTCGAACGGGCCAACTGGGGAATGAGCGCCGCGTCTTGGGCGTTCTTGGCTGTGAACGCGGCGAGGAGGAGTGGTAACGGTGCTGGATCCCCAGGATTTGTACGAGTGGGACGCCAAGGGGCTGGCCGTGGTGGACATGGCCCTGGCCCAGGAGTCCGCCGGTCTGGTCATGCTGTACCACTTCGAGGGCTACATCGACGCGGGCGACACCGGCGAGCAGATCGTCGCGCGGCTCCTCGACACGCTGCCCCACCAGGTCGTGGCCCGCTTCGACGCCGACCGGCTGGTCGACTACCGGGCGCGCCGCCCGCTGCTGACCTTCCGCCGCGACCGCTGGACCGACTTCGAGGCCCCCGCCCTGGAGGTCCGCATCGTCCAGGACGCCACCGGCGCGCCGTTCCTGCTGCTGTCCGGGCCCGAGCCGGACGTGGAGTGGGAGCGCTTCGCCCTCGCCGTCCGGCAGATCGTCGAGCGGCTCGGCGTCCGCCTCTCGGTGAACTTCCACGGCATCCCCATGGGCGTCCCCCACACGCGCCCCGTGGGCATCACCCCGCACGGCAACCGCACCGACCTCATGCCCGGCCACCGCAGCCCCTTCGACGAGGCCCAGGTGCCCGGCAGCGCCGAGTCGCTGATCGAGTTCCGCCTCGGCCAGGCCGGGCACGACGTGCTGGGCGTCGCGGCCCACGTGCCGCACTACGTCGCCCGTTCCCCGTACCCGGACGCGGCCCTGACCGCGCTGGAGGCGATCACCGCCGCCACCGGCCTGGTGCTGCCCGGCGTCGCGCACGCGCTGCGCACCGAGGCGTACCGCACCCAGACCGAGATCGACCGGCAGATCCGCGAGGGCGACGACGAGCTGGTCAGCCTGGTCCAGGGCCTGGAGCACCAGTACGACGCGGTGGCCGGGGCCGAGACCCGGGGCAACATGATCGCCGAGCCGGCGGAGATCCCCTCGGCGGACGAGATCGGCCGCGAGTTCGAGCGGTTCCTGGCGGAGCGCGAGGGCGAGGCGTAGCGGGGGCGGGGCTGTCGCGTCGGGTGGGGCTGTCGGTGGGGCGGGTCCGGGGGTTCGCTCGTACGGGCGTACGGCGGGGCCTATGCTGCGGCCATGCTGAAAGTGGGCCTGACGGGCGGAATCGGTGCCGGCAAGAGCGAGGTCTCGCGGCTGCTGGCGGGGTACGGGGCGGTCGTCGTGGACGCCGACCGGATCGCACGGGAGGTCGTGGAGCCGGGCACGCCCGGGCTCGCGGCCGTCGTGGCGGCCTTCGGGCCGGACGTCCTCACCCCCGAGGGCACCCTCGACCGGCCGAAGCTCGGCGCCATCGTCTTCGCCGACCCCGAGCGGCTGAGCGCCCTCAACGCGATCGTGCACCCGCTGGTCGGGGCCCGGTCCGCCGAGCTGGAGCAGGCCGCCGGACCCGACGCGATCGTCGTGCACGACGTACCGCTGCTGACCGAGAACGGGCTGGCGCCGCTGTACGACCTCGTGGTGGTGGTGGACGCCTCGCCCGAGACCCAGCTGGCCCGGCTGACGGCGCTGCGCGGCATGGCCGAGGCCGAGGCCCGGGCCCGGATGGCGGCCCAGGCCACGCGGGAACAGCGACTGGCGGTGGCCACGCTGGTCATCGACAACGACGGGCCGCTGGAGGCCCTGGAACCGCAGGTCCGCAAGGTGTGGGACGAGCTCACGGCGCGGGCGGCGGCGGGACGGGGCTGACGGCGCTGACGGGCCTGACGGGCCTGCCTGGGTGGTGGCCTGCCCGGCTGGCTGGTGTGCCCGTCCGGTGGCCTGCCCGTCCGGCTGGGGTGCCCGGCCGAGGTGCGGTTGCGGCGGTGGCTGACGTGTTCACGGAACAGGGCCGGGTAGCCGGGCGTTGAAGGGCTCGGTAGAGGGAAGGATTGCCATCGTGTCCGAAACCACGCCGCCGCCCCCGCCCGGTCCGTCGGCCGCCGCCAGCCCGGAGACGCACGTCATCGACTACCGCGCCGCCGAGCAGCTGCTGGCCGCCCGGGATCCGCGCGGCGCGGTCAAGCTGCTGGACTCGGTGATAGCCGCGCACCCCGAGAACACCGCGGCCCGGCTGCTGCGGGCCCGCGCCTTCTTCGCCGCGGCGCAACTGCGACCTGCCGAGCTGGAGTTCGAGCTGGTGCTGGAGCGGGAACCGGACAACGCCTTCGCCCACTTCGCCCTGGGCCGCACCCACGAGCGGTCCGGCCGGCCCGAGCAGGCCCGCAAGCACTTCCGGCTGGCCGCCGCGCTCGACCCGCAGCCGGAGTACCTGCGAGCGGCCCGCTTCGAGAACTGACGCCCGGGCCCGGACCTAGCGGTGGTCAGGCGGCTCGTACGGCGGCACGTCCGGGCCGGGCTGCCAGTGCGGGCCCTGGCGGATGTGGCGCACGACCATCACCACGTCCGCAGCCACGAGCAGCGTCAGCACCCCGCAGGCCGCCGCCCACCCGGGGCGGCCGGCCAGCGCGAACGCCACCGTCCCGCCGACGGCCCAGAGCAGCCCCCACACGCCGAGCCACACCCGCAGCCGCAAGGGGCTGCGGGCGGTCACCGGCTCGTTCCCGGATCGCATGCGCATCGCCTCGGTTCCATGGTCCCACGCGGGCGGGGGCGAGGGTCTCCGGCGAGGGTCTCCAGGGCGAGGCCTCCGGGGCGGGGACCTGGCGGTTCAGGGGTTGAGCTTGTGGACGGCGGTCGTGGTCGTCCGCTTGAAGGCGGGCACGGGCACGTCGGACAGGTCGCCCATCCGGCTCCACCGCACCACCGTGACGGTCGCGCCGTCCCGGCCGATGCCGTACAGGCCGACGCCCGGCTCGGACTCGGGCAGCGAGGTGTGGACGCCGTAGACGTGCGCGCCCTCCTCGACGGCGAGCGCGCCGTAGTCCCGCCAGGACGCGGTCCCCTCGGGGTGGCCGCGCAGCCAGTCGGCGGCGCAGCCGGCGACCTTGCGCTCCAGGGCGGCGGCGAGCTGCGCGGCCGCGCCCGGGGACTCCGCGCGGACGGACACCTGCACGGCACCGGTGTCCAGCTCGGTGCCGAACTGCCGGTGCCAGCTGTCCTTCGCGGGCAGCGCGCCCTCCAGGCAGAACACGGGCACCTCCGGCAGGCCCTTGGCCACCGGGCCGGCGAACCAGGCGGAGGACGGGTGCGGCGGCAGGTCGCGGGCCTGGAGGAAGCCCGGTGCCGGGGCGGCGGTGGCGGGGGTGGCGAGGGTGAGCGTGAGGGCGGCGGCCGCCGCGAGGACGGCGACGGGGCCGGTGCGGGAACGTCGGAACACGGTGGTACTCCCCGTTTGCGAGTGGTGGCGAACGACGGACGGGTGGACGGTCGGACGGTTGAACGGTTGGACGGGATGAGCTTTCCCCGACTCGGGGGTGTCGGACGCCGAAAACCGGCCGATTCGGGACACTGGAACGGTCGTAGGGGCTGCCACCTGGGGAAACGTCCCCGGGCTGGAACGGGGTCACGGGACGGGGGAACGCCGTGGACGAGGCGGGGAAGCCGGCGGAGACGGAGCGGTTCGCGGGGCTGATGCGGGCCCTGAAGGACCGCTCGGCACTGAGCTACGGGCAGCTGGCCCGCACGCTGCACCTGAGCACGTCGAGCGTGCACCGGTACTGCAGCGGCGAGGCGGTCCCGACGGAGTTCGCGACGGTGGACCGCTTCGCCCGGGCGTGCGGCGCCCGCCCCGACGAGGCGGTGGAACTCCACCGGGCCTGGCTCCTGGCGGACGCCCGACGCCGTGCGACGGAACGGGCACCGGGGCCTCGGGGCCCGGCCGCCACCGCCGACACCGGGGAGGGGTCCGCCTCTGCGGTCGCTGTCACCGGTGTCGGCGGCGTCGAGGAACGGGCCGCTGGCGTGCCCGAGGCCGAGGCCGAGCCCGAGGTACGGGCCGCCGGCCCGGGCGGGGGCGGGGCCGGGGGCGTGGCGGCTGCCGCCGTCGGGGAGGGGGCCGCCTCCACGGTGGCCACTACCGGCGGGGGCGGGGGCGCGGACACGGCGGGCACCGGGCGCGGGGCCGGGACCGTGGGCGACCCCGTGAGGGGGGTCGGGGTAGCGGCCGTCGTCGAAGGTCAGCGTCAGGATCTCGGGGTTCCAGTTCCCGACGGCGTTGCCCA
>NZ_JAJAUY010000181.1 GCF_020532625.1 Streptomyces antimicrobicus
CCCGGCATCACCCCCGAAGGGGTCGACGCGTGGCGGGCCGGCCCGCTCGACGCCGACGACATCGCGGCCCTGCGCGCGATCGCGGCCGCCCTGCCCGCCGAGGGGTACGCCACCCCGCTGGCCGGGCGCCGCCCGCTGCACCTGCCCGAACCGGAGGCGCTGGTCCGAGCGTTCGCCGACGCCGTCGCCGACTGGCTGCCGCGCACCCCGGCGGCCCCGCTCGCGGCCGGGCGCCCCTTCGCGGCGGCCGCCCCCCAGCGGGTGCCCGAGCTGCGGGACTGGGCCGCGCAGGTCGCCTCGGGCGCCGACGCCGGGGTCGGGATATCGCTGCGGCTCGACCTGTCCGCGCTCCGGCTGTTCGACGAGGCCGAGCCGGAGGACACCCGGCGGGCCGGTGCCGCGGTGGTGCAGGTGCACAGCCTCTCCGACCCCACCCTGGTGACCGACGCGGGCGCACTGTGGGCCGGCACCGCCGGAGCCGGCTTCGGCCCCCGGGCCCGCATCGACGCGGTGCTCGCGCTGCGCCGCGCCGCCCGGGTGTGGCCGCCGCTGCTGCGCCTGCTGGAGCAGCCCGTGCCCGATGTACTGGCGCTGTCGGACCCGGAGCTGTCGGACCTGCTCGGGGCGGCCGCCACCCGGCTGGCCGCGGCCGGGGTCGTCGTCCACTGGCCGCGCGAGCTGGCCCGTACGCTGACCGCGACCGCGGTGGTGCGGCCCACCGCCCCCGGCTCCGCCGCCGACGGCACGTCCTTCTTCGACGCGACCACCCTCTTCGCCTTCTCGTGGGAGCTGGCACTGGGCGGCGACCGGCTGACCCCCGGCGAGATGGAGCAGCTGGCGCAGGCCCACCGGCCGGTGGTACGGCTGCGCGACCAGTGGGTGCGGGTGGACCCGGAGCTGGTCCGCAAAGCGCGCAAGCGCGAGCTCGGGCTGCTGGACCCGGTGGACGCCCTGTCCGTCGCGCTCGGCGGGACGGCGGAGGTGGACGGCGAGACGGTCCCGGCGGTCCCGGTCGGCGCCCTGGCCGCCCTGCGGGACCGGCTCACCGAGGAGCTGACCCCGCTGCCCGCCCCGCCGGGGCTGCGCGCGACCCTGCGGGACTACCAGGCGCGGGGGCTGGCCTGGCTGGACCGGATGACCTCGCTCGGGCTGGGTGGTTGCCTCGCCGACGACATGGGCCTGGGCAAGACGCTGACGCTGATCGCGCTGCACCTGCACCGGGCGCGGCCCGAGCCGACCCTCGTGGTGTGCCCGGCCTCCCTGCTGGGGAACTGGCAGCGGGAGATCGAGAAGTTCGCCCCCGGCGTCCCGGTGCACCGCTTCCACGGCAGCGACCGCACCTTGCCGCCGTCGCCGCCGTCGGGCCTCGACAGGGACAGGGACACGGACACGGAAGCGGACGCGCGAACCGGCCGGGTGCCGGACGCGCTCGGGGTGCGGGACGCGGCCGGGACGCAGGACGCGGAAGCCGGTGCCAGCGCCGGTGCCAGTGCCAGTGTCGGTGACGGTGACGGCAGTGGCCCCGCCGTGACCGGGGCGGGGGCCGGGGCCGGTGCCGAGGGCGGCAGCAGCTCTGCCCGGGCCGTCGCCGATGGCGCAGGCAGCAGCCCTGCCGGCGCGGGCTTCGTGCTCACCACGTACGCCACCATGCGGGCGAGTGCCGCCGTGCTGGCCGGGCGGCGCTGGGGCATGGTCGTCGCCGACGAGGCCCAGCACGTGAAGAACCCGCGCTCGGCCACCGCGAAGGCCCTGCGGACCATCCCGGCGCCGGCCCGGGTCGCCCTGACCGGCACCCCGGTGGAGAACAACCTCTCCGAGCTGTGGGCCCTGCTCGACTGGACCACGCCGGGGCTGCTCGGCCCGCTGACCACCTTCCGGGCCCGGCACGCCCGCGCCGTCGAGCAGCAGCACCAGGTCGAGGACGGGTGCGACGAGGAAGCGGTCGCCCGGCTCGCCGCGCTCGTGCGGCCGTTCCTGCTGCGCCGCAAGAAGTCCGACCCGGGCATCGTGCCGGAGCTGCCGCCCAAGACCGAGACGGACCATCCGGTCGCCCTCACCCGCGAGCAGGCCTCGCTGTACCAGGCCGCGGTCGACGAGGCGATGGCCGTGATCGGGACGAGCGAGGGCATGGCCCGCCGCGGCATGATCATGAAGCTGCTGGCCTCCCTCAAGCAGATCTGCAACCACCCGGCGCAGTACCTCAAGGAGGACCCGCCGCGGATCGCGCACCGATCGGGCAAACTCGCCCTTCTGGACGAGCTGTTGGACACCGTCCTGGCCGAAGGCGGCTCGGTCCTGGTGTTCACCCAGTACGTGACGATGGCACGGATCCTGGAGGGGCACCTGACCGCCCGCGGCATCCCGTCCCAGCTGCTGCACGGCGGCACGCCGGTGGCCCGGCGCGAGGAGCTGGTCGACCGTTTCCAGTCGGGCGAGGTGCCGGTGTTCCTGCTGTCGCTGAAGGCGGCGGGCACGGGGCTCAACCTGACCCGGGCCGGGCACGTGATCCACTTCGACCGCTGGTGGAACCCGGCCGTGGAGGAGCAGGCCACCGACCGCGCCTACCGGATCGGCCAGACCCAGCCGGTGCAGGTCCACCGCATCATCGCCGAGGGCACGGTGGAGGACCGCATCGCGGAGCTGCTGGAGACCAAACGCGCTCTCGCCGACGCCGTCCTCGGCTCCGGCGAGGCGGCCCTGACCGAGCTGACCGACCGGGAGCTGGCCGATCTCGTCTCCCTGCGGAGGCCCGCATGATCGCCGCGCGTGACGACCGCCGCCGTACGTTCGACTCCGTCCCGGCCGGGGTCGAGGCGACCACCTGGTGGGGCCGGGCCTGGGTGTCCGCCCTGGAGCGGCTCTCGCGCGACTCCGCCCGGCTGGCCCGCGGCCGGGGCTACGCCGAGGACGGCCATGTCGACACGGTCACCGTCACACCCGGCCGGATCGTCGCCTACGTCCGGGGCAGCCGCCCCCGCCCCTACCGCACCGAGCTGGCGCTGACCGTGTTCACCGACCCCGAGTGGGCCGAGCTGCTCCAGGGGCTGGCCGCCGACCCGGGCGGGCTCGCCGCCCTGCTGGAGCGCGAGGTGCCCCAAGGCCTCGCCGGCCGCGTCCTGCCCGGCCCCGGTGACCTGCTCCCGCGCTGCTCCTGCCCGGACGCCGGGCCCGCGCCCTGCAAGCACGCCGCCGCCCTGTGCTACCGCACGGCCCGGCTGCTGGATCAGGACCCGTTCGTGCTCCTGCTGCTGCGCGGCCGCGGCGAGCGGGAGCTGCTCGACGACCTGGCCCGGCGCAACGCCGCGGAGGCCGCCCGCGAGCGGCCGTCCGGCCCGGCCGAGTTCCCCGGTACGCCGGCCCGGGCCGCGCTCGCCCGCACCCCCGGGCCGCTGCCCGCCCCCGAGCCCGTACCGGCGGCGCCCGGCCTGCCCCCGGGCTACCCGGACGAACCGGGCGCCCCCGACCCGCTCGCCCTGGACCAGCTGGCCACCGACGCGACGGCCCGGGCCCTGGCGATCCTCGCCACGGGGGAGGACCCGATGGCCGGGCTCACCCCCTGGCAGGACGCCGTCCGGCTCGCCGCCCCGCTGCCGCACGCCGGTCTCACCGGCGCGGCCCGCCACCTGTACCGGGCCCTGGCCACCGGCACCGGCCGGAGCACCGCCGACCTGGCCCGGGCCGCCGCCGCTTGGAGGCAGGGCGGCCTGGCCGCGCTGGCGGTGCTGGAGGAGCCGTGGGACCCGCCGGCCGGCCCGTTCGACCGGGCGCGGCCGGCGCTCCTCGCCGCCTCCCTGGGGCACTTCCGACCCGAGCGGAACCGCCTGACCTCGGCCGGGCGCCAGCTCCGGCTGGGCCGCGACAACCTCTGGTACGCCTACGAGTCCCGCCCGGACGCCGAGGACTGGTGGCCCACGGGCCGCCCCTCGTCCGACCCGGTACAGGCCTTGGCCGACTGAGGGACGGGTCCGCACATCTGTGCTGCCGCACATACGTAGGGAGAGCCCAGTACACGATGGAGTGAAAAGCCCACCGGCTCTATAACCCGTATGGGTCTACCGCGTTGTTTCCGGTGCGGGTGTGACGCCCGCGCACAACTCCTCTCGGAAGGCAGGAAACTGATGCGGCACAGTCGTCGGAACGGCTTGATCGCGGCGGTGGTTGCGGGCGGCGGACTGGCCGCCGCGGGTGCGGGCGGCTTCGCCTTCGCGGACGCGGGCGCGAGCGGACAGGCCGAGCGCTCGCCGGGGCTGCTCTCCGGAAATCTGGTACAGCTGCCGGTGCACGTGCCGGTGAACGTCTGCGGGAACACCGTCAGCGTGGTCGGGGTCCTCAATCCGGCGGCGGGCAACCGCTGTGCCAACGACTCCGGCCACCCCCATCCCGGCCCGCATCCCTCGCAACCCCCGCACACCCCCAAACCCGGCGGGGCCAACGGCGGCGGATCCACCGCGCACGGCGGCGGAAAGGATTCGCCGGGGGTGCTGTCCGGCAACGGCGTCCAGCTCCCGGTCGACCTGCCGGTCAACGTCAGCGGCAACGCCGTGAGCGTGGTCGGCGTCGGCAACGGGGCGAGCGGCAACACCTCCGTCAACGGCCCCGCCCAGCCCGCACCCGCCACCCCCATCCCGCCCGCGGCCACCCCCCGCCCCGTCACCCCGCCCGCGCCGCAGACCCCCGCGCCCGAGGGCCCGTCCCTCGCCCACACGGGCGCCGACGGCGTGGCCCTCCTCCTGCCCGCCGGCGGCGCCCTCCTGCTGGGCGGCGTCCTGCTGTACCGCCGCTTCCACCCCACCGGCACCTCCTGAGGCCGGCGGTCCCGGTCCACCCGAGCACCCGGCCCGGCCCAGGTCCTAGGGGGGGAGGTAGCCCATGCCCATGAGCAGGGCGACGGCGCCGACGTTGGCCGCAGCGGTCGCGAGGAAGGCCCCGACAGGTGCCTGGGCCCTGGCCACGCCGGAGGGCGTCGCCAGGGCGCCCGCCGTCCGGGTCTGCCACCACACGTAGGCCGCGAGCAGGATGCCTGCGGCCGGGAGCACGACGACGTGGCCGGGGAAGTACGGGACGGCTCCGCTGATCCCGGCGGCCCCCGCGGCAGCGAGCAGCACCCCGCGCCCGTCGAAGGGAACGCCGATGCGGCCCGGGCGGTCCGGTACCAGCGCCGCCGTCCCGATCACGGCGACGACGGCGAACGGGATCGCGGCGAACAGGCACCAGCGCCAGGACAGGCTCGTGGCGAGCAGCCAGAACGCCGGCAGACCGAGCGCCGGACCGCCGCCGGCGATCGCGACGTAGATCCCGAAGGCCTTACGCCGTTCCCGGGGCTCGGGGAAGGAGGTGGACACGAGAACCGGTGCTGACGAGGAGACCAGCGCGGCGAAGGCGCCCTGCAGCGCGCGACTGGCGATCCACACACCGGACGAGGGGGCCAGACCGCCGAGGGTGGCGGCCGCGGCGAAGCCCACCAGGCCGATCAGCAGCATCCTCTTGCGGCCCACGAGGTCCGCGACGCGGGCGCCGAACAGCAGCAGCCCGACGAAGACGAGCACATAGGTGAGGGGTGCCACCTGGAGGTACACGGTGGACGTCAGCTGCACGCCGTCGAAGGGGAGCCCCAGGTCGCCGGCCGCGCCGCCCCACCACGTCGCCGTGCTGGAGAACGCCGCGTCGATCAGCACGACCAGCTGCGCCAGGGCGAGCGCCAGCAGGCCCCACCAGCGCCGGGGAAGCGCGACCTCCGGACTCGGCGGGTAGGCGGGGGCGGTGGGGACGTACATCGGTGACGCATGCGTCGCAGGTGCCTGGGAGGCCGGGGGAGCCGGGAAGGCCGGGGGAGTCTGGAAGGCCGGGGGAGCCGAGGGCGCCGGCCGGGCGGGCGGGACGCGGGGGTCCGGCGGTGCGGTGACGGGCTCGGCGGATACGGGCGGGGCGACGGCGGGGGCGTAGTCCAGCAGATGAGCGGCACGGCGGCCGAGCTGGGCCAGTACCGCCCCCGGCAGCCACTCACCGGCCTCGTCGGTCGCCGTGCGCGCGGCCACCTCGTGGGGGGTGGGCCGCTGGGCCGGGTCCTTGTGCAGACAGGCGCGCACGAGGTCGACGAGCGCGTCCGGAACGCCGGTCAGGTCCGGCTCCTCCTCGGCGACCCGGAAGAGATGGGCGTTCAGACCGGAGTCCGTCGCGCCGAAGAGCAGGCGTCCGGTGGCGGCGTAGACGAGGAGCGCACCCAGGCAGAACACGTCGGACGCCGGGGAGAGTTCCAGGCCGCGCACCTGCTCCGGGGACATGAAGCCGGGCGAACCGATCAGCATGCCGGTGCGGGTGTGCAGGCTGTCCCCGGCCAGGCTGTCCATCGCGCGCGCGATGCCGAAGTCGATGACACGGGGGCCGTCCACGGTGACCAGCACGTTGGACGGTTTGAGGTCCCGATGGATCAGGCCCGCCGCGTGCACGGCCTGCAGCGCGAGGGCGAGGCGGTTGGCGAGGGTGCGGACCGACGGCTCGGGCAACGGCCCGAAGTCCCGGCCCACGACGGTGGTCAGATCGGGTCCCGGGATGTACTGGGTCGCCACCCATGGCACGGCGGCCTCGGTGTCGGCATCCAGGACATCGGCGGTCCAGGCTCCGCCCACCCGGCGGGCCGCAGCCACCTCGCGGGCGAACCGCCTGCGGAACTCGGGGTGCTGGGCGTGGCCGGCCTGGACGACCTTGACCGCGACCGTGCGTCCCAGGTCGGAGCGGCCCAGGTAGACCAGGCCCATCCCGCCTGCGCCGAGGCGGGCGATCAGCCGGTACGGGCCTATGTGTACGGGGTCCTCCCCGGTCAGTGGCTCCACGGCGCAGGTCACCCTTCCGGTTGCGGTGAGCCGGGCCGCGCTGTCCGGCGGGCGCGGCGAAGGCGCCGGGTCGCGGTAAGAGGAGTGCGTCGTGGCCCATGCGGTGATCCCCCTGGATGGGTGCGGAGACCCCACGGTAGAACAAAGATCGAGGGCGCCGGCAGGGGATTGCCGCACTAGGCGGCCGACGGTGTCTCCTTCTCGGGCGGGGGTGTGCGCCAGGTGTCCAGGACGGCGTCGATGCGGGCGGCCAGGCGGGCTCGGGCCTCGAACCGGGGGACACGGGCCGCGAGCAAGGCGTCGTACTCGGTGTCCAGGTGGCGTACGGCGGCCCGCACCGCCACCGCGACGGCGGCCGGGTCCAGGGCGCGGCCGGCCGCAGTCCGCCCCACCCGGCCGCTGCCGCGTAGCGAGGCGTGCGCGGCGATGGCCGTGGCGCGGTCGGGCGGGCATCCGGGGAACAGCCGCAGTATCTCGGCGGCGAACGCCGCCGTGAACCGGGTGTCCTCCGCCGCGCGCCGCCGCCTCGCCCGGTCCCGTCCGCGCGCCCGCACCGCGGCGTCGGCGCGGCACGCCTGCTCGGCGCGCGCCAGCGCCTCCCGCTCCACCAGCAGGCCCTGCCGCTCGTAGCGCCGGCGCCGCTTGTTGAACCGCACCACCACGGCCGAGACCGAACTCCCCGTGCGCGCGCGGCGGGTGAGCGCCGCATCGCCGCGCGGCAGGTAGACGAGGTGGCCCAGGGCGGAGCAGTCCAGGCAGCGGGGCACACCGGAGACCCTGACCAGGTGCGGGAGCGGCCCCTTCCGGCACTCCGCGCAGCTGATCCCCTTCAGCGGCTCGAAGACCACGAGATTCATGCCGAGTTGATACCGCCGAGCGGGCCCTATATCACCTCCCGCCGCCCGTTGCTTGCGATTCCCCGGGAATCTCGCTACTTCTCCGAGTCGGTCCTACTGTGTGATTTCCTGATCACGTCGCACTTCTTGCCAGGAGCAGCACACATGGACGTCGTGGCCCGCGAGGTCGTCATCGAGCCGGGCGGTTCCACCGGATGGCACTACCACCACATGGAGATCTCGGCCATCGTGAAGTCCGGGACGTTGACGCGGATCCTGCACGACCACACCGTCGAGGTCAGCACGGCCGGGGACTTCTTCGTCGAACGGGCGGGTGCCCACCACGTCCACCTCGGCCGCAACCTCGGCGCCGTACCCGTCGTGCTCCACCTCACCTACGCCCAGCCCGAGGACCGCCCCTTCGCCGTCCCCGCCCCGGCCCCCGCTCAGACCAGCCGGCGTATCTCCCCGCGCACCCGGTAGAAGCCTCCCGAGGCCGCGTGCAGCCCGTCCACCACGTACCGGGCGCCGGGCTCCCGTATGCCTCGGGGGAACTGGACGTTCCACGTCGGCTCGTAGCCTCCGGAGACCACGTGCACCCGCAGTCGGCCGCCCTGCTGGACGCACTCCACCACGACCCCGCCCGCCGGCGCCGCGCTCACCGTCGCCACCGCCGCCACCGACGCCGCCGGGGTGTACACGGGCAGCGCCGCCGCCGACTTCACGTCCACCGCCGTGGGCACCGAACCCTGCTGGGCCGCCGTGATCGCCGCCTCGCTCGCGTCGACGCACACCAGCGAACCGTCGGTCGTCACCAGGTACAGCCGCTCGTCCAGGTACTGCATGGACAGCGCCGAGCCCGAGCCCGTGCGCAGCTTCCACAGCCGCCGGCCGTCGGCGTCGAAGCAGTAGACGGACGAGGAGGAGTCGCCGGCGAAGACGTGCCGGCCGTCGGGCGAGGTCGCGCACGAGTACACCGCCGCGTCACAGCGGTAGGTGGCCGTGATCGCCCCCGTGTGCTTGGCGAGCCGCTGCACGCTGTGGCGGCCCGTGCCCGCGTAGACCGCGCGGTCCTCCTGCCAGCCGAAGAGCACCCCGCCGTCGGTCCGGGTGTGCCACAACTCGCCGCCGCCGTCCGGGGCGTACGCCGTCACACCGCTCGCATGGCCGTGGTAGACGGCGTCCGCGTCCGCCCGGACCATCCACGCGTGCGCCCCGGCCGACTTCCGCGACCACTGGAACTCGTCCTCGTGGTCGATGACCGTCAGACCGCCGGCCGCGTCGGCGACGTTGAGCACGCCCTCGCGGATGTCCAGCCAGAAGATGTCCACGTCGTCGGCGATGTCGTACGCCTTGAACGGCAGCTTGGACGACAGGTCGTACACCCCGCCGTCGTCACAGCCGGCGTAGATCCAGAAATCGTCCGCCACCAGGCACTTCACCCCGTCCGGCAGCTGGTACCGGGCGAGCACCTCGCCGCCGTGGCTGAGGGTGTAGACGTCCCCCGCCTGGTTGCCCACCCAGCAGCGCTCCTCGTCCACATGGATGCCGAACGCCGCGGCGCCGGTGCGGAAGCGCCACAGCACCGGGGCCGTCGCGCGCGCCGTGGACGGCGCGGAGGACACCTGGCGACGGGTCACCGGGCGGGCCGCGCGCTGCCCCTGGACCGCCGGGGCGTACCCCTTGCGCACCTTTTCGCCTATCTTCTTGGCGGCCGCCGCGCGGGCCTTGTCCTCGGTCGGGAACGACGAGCTCTGCACCTGGCCGCTCGCGCCGATCCGGCCGTACCGGACGCTCACGGCGGTGCCGTCGACGGTCACCTCGTAGAACTTGTGCGCTCCGCCGCCGTCCTGCGACAGCTCCAGATACGTGGTCTCGCGAGCCATGACAGACCCCTCCCCAAGGCCAGGCCCGACGGCCCTGTTCCCGTCGGTGATCCCTCGTGGAAGAAGCTACGGGCCACCACTGACAATGGGCCCGTGCACCTGGAACCGATCACCTGGGAGCGGATGGCCGAGCGCCTGGCGGCCCATCTCGACGAACGCACCACGCCCCGCGACGGCGGCCCCTGGCTGCGGGTGGCGGTGGACGGCGCGCCGCCCGCCGGCACCGGGACGCTGGCCGAACTGACCGCGGCGGCCCTGCGGTTGCGCGGCCGGTCGGTGCTGGTCGTCGCGGCGGGAGGGTTCCTGCGCCCGGCCTCGGTGCGCCTGGAGTACGGCCGCGAGGACGTGGAGGCGTACCTGCGGGGCTGGTACGACACCGCGGCGCTGTGGCGCGAGGTGTTCGCGCCGTTGGAGCCGGGCGGCACCGGGCGGGTGCTGCCGGACCTGTGGGACCCGGTCACGGACCGAGCCACCCGCAGCCCCTACGTCCAGCTGCCGCCCGGCGGGGTGGTGATCGTGCACGGCCCGTTGCTGCTGGGCCACTGGTTCCCCTTCGACCTCAGCGTGCACATCCGCCTGTCGCCGGGGGCGCTGGCCCGGCGCACCGAGGAGCCGGAGCGGTGGACCCTGCCCGCGTACGAGCGCTACGCCGCCGAGACCGACCCGGTCTCGGCGGCGGACACGGTCGTCCGCGCGGACGACCCCCGTCACCCGGCCTGGTCCGGCCTTCCGGACTGACCGCTCCGGGCCGCTCCGGGCCGCTCCCGCGACGACACCGCCGCCCGCCTCTTCCCGCGCCGCCCGGCGCCGCCCGCCGGTCCGCCCGCTACGGGCGCCTGCCCGGGCCTGGCTGCGGCCGCCCCGGGTCTGGCTGCGGCTGCCCGGGCCCTGCGCCTGCGACTCCCCGGGCCTGGCTGCGGCCGCCCTGGCCTGGCCGCGGCGAAGCCCTGGGAGAACGTGCGGATGCCGAACT
>NZ_JAJAUY010000182.1 GCF_020532625.1 Streptomyces antimicrobicus
CACCCCCGTCACCCCGCAGGACTTCTTCCTCTCCAACGGCATGACCCGCGCGGCCCGCGGGCCGGCGGGCGCGTCAGCCTTCCGGCGGCCGGTGTCCCGACCTTGGCGACCGCTTCCCCGTGACGTCCGGTGCCGTGCGCGGGGCGGCTGCGGCGGCCGGGACCCGTCAGGCGGTCTGGTTCGGGCGGAGCGTCCACACGACGGTCATCTCGCCGGTGACGTCCTCGTCCGCGCGCCGGATCGCGATCGTGACGGGGAACTCGGGGCGGCCGCCCGCGTCGAGCTCGGCGACCACCTCGGCGGCCGGGCGGCCCAGGGTGGCGGTGGCGGTGACGACGCCCTTGGCGAGCTTCTTGTAGGCGATCTCGGCCCGGACGGCGAGCGGCACGGCGCGCGAGAGCTGGTCGCCGAAGGCGGCCAGGACGATGGCGCCGCTGGCCGACTCGGCGAGGGTGAACATGGCGCCGGCGTGCGGGCCGCCGACGTGGTTGTGGTAGTCGGGCTGGTCGGGCAGCCGGACGACCGCGCGCTCCGGGGTCGTCTCCAGGAATTCCAGGTTCAGGGTGCGGGCCATGGGCACCGTCTGGGCGAGCAGTTCGCCCACGTTCATCTGATCTGCGCTCATGGCCCGCGATGTTACCCACGAGTAGATGTGCTTGACCAGACCTTGCGGCCGGGGTGGCCGTGGTCCGCCGGTCCCCCTCCCACTATCGTTACCGGCCATGTGGCCAGGACAGCAGCAACAGCCCGGGGGCGAGCAGCAGCCCCAGAACCCGTACCAGCAGCAGCCGGGGCAGCCCAACCCGTACCAGCAGCCGGCCTACGGGCAGCAGCCCGGCTACGGGTACCCGCAGCCGGGTGAGGGTCAGCAGCCGCCGGTGCAGCCCTGGGGCCAGCCGCCCACCATGCCCATGCAGCCGGCCCCGGCCTCGGGCGGCAGCTCCTCGATGTCCACCAAGACCGTGGCCATCGTCGCCGCCTCGGCGGTCGTGGTCGCCGCGGCGATCACCGGAGCCGTCGTGCTGACCGGTGACGACGGCGAGCCGGAGGCCAACGACAAGCCTCCGGTCGCGGCGAGCTCCCCGGCCCCGGTCTCCTCCGCCCCGCCCGCCCCGACGGGCGCGAACCCGCGGGCGGGGGGCCAGCTCCAGCCGGTGATCCCCGGCTGGAAGGTCGTCTACAACCCGAACTACGGGGTCGCCTTCGACGTCCCGCAGGAGTTCGCGGTCCAGCCCGCCACCCTCTCCACCGGGTACGAGGACGCTTCCAAGAACGACGGCTCGCCCATGGTCGTGATGTCCGCACCGGCCTACCTCAAGGAGGACTGGTGCAAGGTCGACTCCGACAAGAACGGCAAGGAGGAGTCGTACTCGCTGGGCACCACGGGCGTGAAGGGCTCCAACGGCTCGACCGACACCGCCTCGGCCGCCCGTGACAACGCCGGCACCTGGCTGTACGCCGCCTACGCGCAGAAGCAGCCCAAGGAGAAGATCCAGTTCACCCCGGCCGCGGAGTTCACCACCTCCTCCGGCCTCAAGGGCCACTACGTCACCGCGACGGTGACCGGGCTGCCCAAGGAGCACAAGTGCTCCACCACCGACGGCAAGTCCGTCTCGTTCGCCTTCAAGAACGCCAAGGGTGACTTCGCCGCCTGGGTGCTCTTCGGTCCCACGGGCGTCAGCGACGAGATGAAGCCCGACGTCTACCAGAAGATCATGAGCTCGATCCGGCTCAGCACCGGCTGATCCGCCCCGTCCACGCCGTCGGGCCGGTAAAGCATTTGGCCGACCGGCCCGGGGGCGGGAATAGTTCCCCGCGTGACCTCTCATGCCGCCGACCGCCCCGGCACGCCCGTACGCCGCCGCGGCCCCGCGTGGGCCGGACGCAACTACAACCTGCTGACGGCGGCCGCGGTGGTCACCAACCTCGGCAGCCACGGCGCGCTCATCGCCGCCGCCTTCGCCGTCCTGGAGTCCGGCGGCTCCGCGCGGGACGTGGGGCTGGTGGCGGCGGCCCGCACCCTGCCGCTGGTCCTCTTCCTCCTCGTGGGCGGCGCCGTCGCCGACCGGGTGCCGCGGCACCGCGTGATGGTCGCGGCCAACGCCCTCAACTGCGTCTCGCAGGCCGTCTTCGCCGCGCTCGTCCTGACCGGCCAGGCCCGGCTGTGGCAGATGATGCTGCTCGCCGCGCTCTGCGGCACCGGCACGGCGTTCTTCAACCCGGCCGCCGAGGGGATGCTGCTCTCCAGCGTCTCCGGCGAGCACGCGCACCGCGCCTTCGCGATGTTCCGGATGGCCATGAACGGCGCCGGCATCGGCGGCGCGGCCCTCGGCGGCGCCATGATCGCCGCGATGGGGCCCGGCTGGGTGCTGGCCGTCGACGCCGCCGCCTTCGCGGTCGCCGGGGCTCTGCGCTCCTTCCTCGACGTCAGCACGGTCGAGGGACGCGCGCCGGGAGGGGGCCTGCTGGCCGATCTGCGCGAGGGCTGGGTGGAGTTCCGCAGCCGGCCCTGGCTGTGGAGCATCGTGCTCCAGTTCTCCGTAGTGGTCGCGGTGGTCGGCGCGGCCGAGTCCGTCTACGGTCCGCTGGTCGCGCGGGACTCCCTGGGCGGACCGGCGCCCTGGGGCTACGCGATGGGCGCGTTCGGCGTGGGCACCATCGTCGGGGCGCTGCTGATGATGCGGTGGAAGCCGCGGCGGCTGCTGCTGGTGGGCACCTTGTGCGTGTTCCCGCTGGCGCTGCCGTCGGCGGGCCTGGCGGTGCCGCTGCCCGCCTGGGCGCTGTGCGTGGTGATGTTCGTCAGCGGGACGGCGGTCGAGGTGTTCGGCGTCAGCTGGATGACGACGATGCACCAGGAGATCCCGGAGGACAAGTTCTCCCGGGTCTCCGCCTACGACTGGTTCGGTTCGCTGTCGATGCTGCCGCTGGCGACCGCGCTGGCGGGCCCCGCCGAGAACGCCTTCGGCCGGGCACCGGCGCTGTGGGGCTGCGCGGCGCTGGTGATCGTCCCGACGGCGCTGGTGCTGCTGGTGCCGGACGTCCGCCGGATCACGCGCCGGCCGGCGAAGCCGGTGACGGCCGCGGCCGCCCCGGCGGCCGGTCCGGCCGTCCAGGCCGCCCCGGCGTCCGCGCCCACCGGGCCGACCGGCTCCGCCTGATCGGCGCCGGGGCCCGGCCCGGCCCGGCCCGCCCCGGTCGCGGTCCGGGCCCGGGCCGCGACCGGGGCGCCCGGGGCCGGGGCCCCAGGGTCAGCCCACGCTGAACGTGCCCGCCGGGGGTTCGGGCGAGGCCACCGCTGTGGCGTCCGTCACCGGCCGGGCGTCACCCATGAGCCGCCTGACGGCCGCGCCCTGTTCGACCCGGGCCGGGAAGGCGTCCGCCGCGCAGCGGCGCGACAGCGCGGCGAGGTCGGGCTCGGTGTCCGAGGCGAGCAGGACGACGTTGCCGAACCGGCGGCCCCGCAGCACGGCCGGCTCCGCGACGAGCGCGACCTCGGTGAACACCGCCGCGAAGGTCGCCAGCTGCGCGCGCAGGAAGCCGAACGGGGCCCCGTCGGCCAGGTTCGCCGCGTACAGCCCGCCGGGCCGCAGCACCCGCGCGGCCAGCCGGGCGTACTCCACCGAGGTCAGCGCGGCCGGCACCCGGGAGCCACCGAAGACGTCGGCCACGACCACGTCCGCGCTCGCCGCCGGGGCCCCCTCCAGCCACCGCCGGGCGTCGGCGGCGTGCACCTCGATCCCGGCGTCCGCCGGCAGCGGCAGCCGCTCGGTGACCAGCTCCAGCAGCGGCCCGTCGAACTCGACCACCTGCTGGCGCGAGCCGGGCCGGGTCGCCGCCACGTACCGGGGCAGGGTGAGCGCGCCACCGCCGAGGTGCACCACGTCCAGGGCGGCTCCGGGCCCGGCCGCGCAGTCCAGGACGTGGCCCAGGCGCTGTGCGTACTCGAACTCCAGGTGTTCGGGGTCGTCGAGGTCGACGTAGGACTGCGGGGCCCCGTCGACGGTCAGCAGCCAGGCCCGGTCCCGGTCCACGTCCGGCATCAGTTTGGCGGTGCCCTGGCCCACGTCCCGGACCACCGGGATCTGCTCGTCGCTCACCGCACCATTGTCGGCCCCGCCGGGGGCGTGCGTGCCACCGGCCGTCCGGCCGGACGAGACCCACGTGACGGCGCGGCGCCGCCCCCGTCGGTTAGGCTCCCGGGATGTCCCTCCTCCTCGCGCCCTGGATCCGGCTGGCGCTGCTCGTCGTGCTGCTGGCCGCGGCCGGGGTCGGCGTCTGGTGGTACGAGCCCCAGCGGCTGCTGTCGCAGGGATGGGCGCCCGGGCTGCCGCCCGGCCTCGGCGTGCTGCTGTTCGCCGCGGGATACGGCCTGTGCACGGCGGCCTTCGTGCCGCGTCCGCTGCTGAACCTGGGCGCGGGGGCGGTCCTCGGGGCCCAGTGGGGGCTGTTGGCCGCGGTCGCCGGGACCGTGCTGGGCGCCGGGATCTCGTTCGGGCTGGGCCGGGTGATGGGGCAGCAGGCGCTGCGCCCGTTGCTGCGCGGGCGCTGGCTGCGGGCGGCGGACGGGCAGTTGAGCCGGCACGGCTTCCGCTCGGTGCTGGCGGTGCGGATCTTCCCCGGCGTGCCGTTCGCCGTGGCCAACTACTGCGCGGCGGTGTCCCGGTGCGGCTGGCTGCCGTTCCTGCTCGCGACCGCGATCGGCACGGTGCCCAACACGGCGGCCTACGTGGTCGCGGGGGGCACGGCCTCCTCCCCCACCTCACCCGCGTTCCTGCTCTCGCTCGGTTTCCTCACGGTCTCCGGGCTGCTCGCCGGTGTCGTCGGCTGGCGCAAACGGCACCGGGTGACGGGGGCGCCGGACGCCGGGCCCGCCCCCGTGGCCGTCGAGGCCACCCCTGTGGTCGGCGCGGGCTCCCACGGGCCCTAGCATTCGGACCAGAACTGCCCGACGATCACAAGGACGAACGCCGCCGACATGAGCTGGTTCGAATCACTAATCCTCGGTCTCGTCCAGGGGCTCACGGAATTCCTGCCGATCTCCTCCAGCGCCCACCTGCGGCTGACCGCCGCGTTCGCCGGCTGGGAGGACCCCGGCGCGGCGTTCACGGCGATCACGCAGATCGGTACCGAGGCCGCGGTGCTCATCTACTTCCGCAAGGACATCCTGCGGATCGTCTCGGCGTGGTTCCGCTCGCTGTTCGACAAGTCGATGCGTTCGGACCACGACGCCCAGATGGGCTGGCTGGTGATCGTCGGCTCGATCCCGATCGGCGTGCTCGGTGTCACGCTCAAGGACGCCATCGAGGGCCCGTTCCGCGACCTGCGGTTGACCGCCACCATGCTGATCGTGATGGGCGTCGTGCTGGGCGTGGCCGACCGGCTGGCCGCGCGGGACGAGACCGGCGGCCGGCACCGGGCGATCCGCGACCGCAAGACGCTGAAGGAACTCGGCGTCAAGGACGGCCTGATCTTCGGCGTCTGCCAGGCCATGGCGCTCGTCCCGGGTGTCTCGCGCTCCGGTGCCACCATCTCCGGCGGTCTGCTGATGGGTTACACCCGTGAGGCAGCGGCCCGTTACTCCTTCCTGCTGGCCATCCCCGCCGTGCTGGCGTCGGGCGTCTTCGAGCTCAAGGACGCCTTCGAGGGCGGCCACGTGGCGTGGGGTCCGACCGCTTTCGCGACCGTGATCGCCTTCGTGGTGGGCTACGCGGTCATCGCGTGGTTCATGAAGTTCATCACCACCAAGAGCTTCATGCCGTTCGTGATCTACCGGATCGTCCTCGGCGTCGTCCTGTTCGTCCTGGTCGGCACGGACGTGCTCAGCCCGCACGCCGGCGAGAGCGGCTCGTAGCGTTCCGGCTCCGACACGCGGGGGCCGTCCGGGGAACGTTCCCGGACGGCCCCCGCGTCGTTGTGCACGATGGAACCTGGAGAGCGATGCGCAGGGGGTGTGTCCCATGGGCCGAGTGGTACTGGAGCGATTTCCCGCGGGCAGTCCGAGGGGTAGCTGGCCGGCGGAGGAGTACGCCGCCCAGCGGGCCCGCGAGGGCGTGCCGGCGGAGGTGGTGATGGATCTGGCGACCGACGCGTTCCTGGTGGTCGTGCGCCAGCGGGAGCCGCATTCCGGCCACTGAGCGCCCCTGCGGGCGCCGGTGGCCGCACGCCCCTTGGCCTGGCGTGCCCGCTGTCCCACACTGACCCGATGACGCAGCGTGTGGATCTGACGACGGTGATGGACCGGCTGGCGATCGACGCCGCGGTCACCGGGTACGCGGTCGCCGTGGACGACGGGGACTGGGCGGCGTACCGGGCCCTGTTCACCCCCGACGGCCGGGCCGACTACCGCGCGGCCGGGGGCGTCGAGGGGCCGGTGGACGAGGTCGCCGGATGGCTGGCGCAGGCGATGGAGCTGTTCCCGGTGCGGCAGCACCTGATCGTCAACCGGCGGATCGAACTGGACGACGAGTACGGCGCGCCCGGCGACCGGGCGCTGGTGCGGGCGGACTTCGTCAATCCGATGCGCCTCGCGCGGGCCGGCGACGACGGCTCGGTCTCCGCGCCCAACTTCGTGGCCGCGGGCCGCTACACCTTCACGCTGGCCCGGACCGGCGCCGGGTGGCTGTTCAGCGGGGTCACCGTGCACGAGAAGTGGCGTCACCTGTCCGCCTGAGCAGGGCCACACTGAAGGGGGAGGCGCCTCATGGGGACCGTCACGCGGGGCCGCGGTCCGGGCCCGGAGCGGTGGTGGCGCGCGGCCGCCGCCGTACCGGCGGGCGCGCTGCCCGCGCTCGCGTTCCCGGCCCCCGCCCTGTGGTGGTTCGCCTACGTGGCGCTGGTGCCGTGGATGCTGCTGGTGCGCGGGGCGGGAAGCGCGCGGCGGGCGGCCCGGGAGGGGTGGTTGGGCGGGCTCGGGCTGGTGCTGGCGCTGCACCACTGGCTGCTGCCGAGCCTGCACGTGTTCCTGCTGCCGCTGGCCGCGCTGCTGGGGCTGCTGTGGATCCCCTGGGCGCTGCTGGTGCGCCGGCTGCTGGGCGGGACCCCGGCGCCGCGCCGGGCGGCCGCGGCCCTGGTGCTGGTACCGGCCGGCTGGCTGCTGCCGGAGCTGGCCCGGTCCTGGCAGGGGCTGGGTGGGCCGTGGGGGCTGCTGGGGGCGAGCCAGTGGCAGGTGGCGCCGGCGCTGCGGCTGGCCTCGGTGGGCGGGGTGTGGCTGGTGAGCCTGCTGGTGGTGGCGGTGAACTGCGCCGTGCTCCTGCTGATCACCGTGCGGGCGGCGCGGGCGCCGGCGCTGGCGGGGCTGACCGGGTGCGCGGTACTGACGGGCGCGGTGTGGCTGGGGGCGCCTCGGCCGCAGGAGTCGGGCAGGCTGCGGGTGGCGGTCGTGCAGCCGGGGCCGGTGGCGGACGGCGCGGACAGCGTGGAGCGGCGGTTCGCCCTCGGGGAACGGCTGACCCGGCAACTGGCCGGTCAGCGGCCCGACCTGGTGGTGTGGGGCGAGAGCAGCGTCGGCGCGGACCTCGCCGCCCGGCCGGACCTGGCCGGGCGGCTGGCCGCGCTGGCGGCCGAGGTGGGCGCACCGCTGCTGGTGAACGTGGACGCCCGGCGCTCGGACCGGCCCGGCATCTACAAGTCCTCGGTGCTCGTGGGCCCCGAGGGCCCCACCGGCGACCGGTACGACAAGATGCGGCTGGTCCCGTTCGGTGAGTACGTGCCCGCCCGCAGCGTGCTGGGCTGGGCCACCGCGGTCGGCAAGGCGGCCGGCGAGGACCGCCGCCGGGGCGGCGCGCCGGTGGTGATGACCCTGCCGGGCGGGAGCGGGGCGCGGATCGGGCCGCTGGTCTGCTTCGAGTCGGCCTTCCCCGACATGAGCCGCCGCCTCGCCCGGGACGGCGCCGCGCTGATCGTCGTCCAGTCGGCGACCTCGACGTTCCAGGACAGCTGGGCACCGGCGCAGCACGCCTCGCTGGCCGCGCTGCGCGCCGCCGAGACGGGGCGGCCCGTGGTGCACGCCACCCTCACCGGGACCAGTGCCGGGTACGGCCCGGCGGGCGAGCGGGTCGCCGCGCCGCTGCCCGGGTCGGCGAGCACCGCGGCCGTCTACGAGCTCGCGCTCGCCCGGGGCACCACCTTCTACGTGCGCCACGGCGACTGGGCGGTGGGCGCCGCCCTGGCCGCGCTGGCGGCGTACGGCGTGGCCGAGGGGATCTCCCGGCGCTCGCTCAGCGGGCCTGCTCCAGAGCGGCCAGCACCACTCGTTCGCACAGCTCGTGGGTGGCCAGCGCGTCGCGGGCGCTGAGCACCTTGCCCGTCTGCACGGCCTCCAGGAAGTGGTCCACCACCTGCTCGATGCCGCGCTGGCGGGCGACCGGCACCCAGTCCCCGCGGCGGCGGACGGTGGGCTGGCCGCGGTGGTCGACGATCTCGGCGAGGTTGAGCACCTGGCGCTTGGTGTCCTGCCCGGAGACCTCCAGGATCTCCTCGGTGGAGCCCGACAGCCGGTTCATGATGCCGAGCGCGGTGAACCCGTCGCCGGACACCTGCAGGACCACGTGGTGCAGCAGCCCGTCGCGGACCCGGGCCCGTACGTCGATGTGGTCGGCCTCGCCGGGCAGCAGGAACCGCAGCGTGTCCACGACGTGGATGAAGTCGTCGAGGACCAGGGTGCGCGGGTCCTCGGGGAGGCCGACCCGGTTCTTCTGCAGGACGATCAGGTCGCGCGGGTGGTCGGCGCACTGCGCGTAGCCGGGCGCGTAGCGGCGGTTGAAGCCGACGGCGAGCGACACCCCCCGTTCCTCGGCAAGTTCCACCAGGCGGCGCGAGTCGGCCAACTCGAAGGCGAGCGGCTTGTCGACGTACGTGGGCACGCCCGCGCGCAGCAGCCGTTCGACGATCTCGGGGTGCGCGGCGGTGGGCGCGTGCACGAACGCGGCGTCCGGGCCCGCCGCGAGGGCCGCGTCGAGGCCGGTGTGCCGGCGGTCGGCGGGCACGTGGTGGATGTCCCCGATCCGCTCCAGGGTGGCGGCGGTACGGGTCTGCAGGTGCAGCTCCACGTCGGCCCGCGTGGTGAGGACGGGCAGGTAAGCCTTCTGCGCGATGTCGCCCAGTCCGATGCACACGACCTTCACAGCGATCCTCCCGGTGGTGCTCGTGGGTCCCCGGGCAGCTTAATCGCTGGTGGGCCCGGGCGCGTTCGTCCAGGATGTGGGCCATGACGACGACTGACGCCCCCGCCGGACCCACCGCACCGATCGATCCCGCGCAGCGCCCCGAACCGGCCACGACCGCCGGCGAGCGGGAGATGCTGGAGGGCTGGCTGGAGTACCACCGGGCCACGCTCGCCTGGAAGTGCCAGGGGCTGACCGAGGAGCAGCTGCGCCGGGCCCCGCTGGCACCCTCGGAACTGACCCTGCTGGGACTCGTGCGGCACCTGACGGAGGTGGAGCGGTACTGGTTCCGCATCGTCATGCTCGGCGAGGACCTGCCCGACCTGTACAGCACGCGGGAGGACGTGGACGGCGACTTCCACTTCGGCGAGGCGGACACTTTTGACCACGGGCGGCGGATGTGGCAGGGGGAGATCGAACTGGCCCGGGCCGCGGTCGCCGAGCTGCCGCTGGACGCGCAGTCGGTGGGGCGCAGCCGGCACGGCGAGGTGTTCAACCTGCGTTGGATCTACACCCACATGATCGAGGAGTACGCGCGGCACAACGGTCACGCGGACCTGCTGCGGGAGCAGATCGACGGGGCAACCGGCGAGTAGACGTCACCCGTGCGGGGTGAATTCGGGCCGCGGGTTTTCGTAACGGGGTGCTCGCACAGCAGAGTTGCCCAGGTGCATCCAACCCGAACCACGACAACCCTGCTGCTCGGGGTCGCCGCCGCCGTGTCGGCGGTGTCCGGCTGCGTGAACGTGACCCCCTCGCCCGTGCAGCCCGCCTCGGCCCCCTCGTCCGGCGTACCGCCGCAGCACGAGCCGCGCGGCGGCGAGGGGCCCACCCCGGTGGTCGTCCAGGCGCCCGCCCTGGAGGCGCTC
>NZ_JAJAUY010000183.1 GCF_020532625.1 Streptomyces antimicrobicus
TGCCGGCCTGCATCATCTCGTAGAGGCGGTGGACGCCGGTGGTGGTCTCCTCGGTCACGCCGCGGATGTCGGACGCGAGCTGCGTCCACTTCTGCGGGCTCTCCTTCAGCGTGCGGTTCAGCAGCGTCAGGATGTGGCCGTACTCCTCGGAGTCGGCGGTGGACGGGTCCGGGGCGGAGCCGGCCTTCTCGAACTCGACGCCCTTGTGGACGAGGAGGGTGGCGTCACCACCGTCGTCGAGGATCATGTTCGGGCCGCCGGTGGGGGTGTTCGGCCAGGTCAGCGCCTGCTCGGTGCACCACCAGTACTCCTCCAGGGTCTCGCCCTTCCAGGCGAAGACCGGGACGCCCTGCGGGTCCTCAGGGGTGCCGTTCGGGCCGACGGCGATGGCGGCGGCCGCGTGGTCCTGGGTGGAGAAGATGTTGCAGGAGGCCCAGCGGACCTCGGCGCCGAGCGCGACGAGGGTCTCGATCAGGACGGCGGTCTGCACGGTCATGTGCAGGGAGCCGGTGATGCGGGCGCCGGCCAGCGGCTGCGCGGCGGCGTACTCCTTGCGGATCGACATCAGGCCGGGCATCTCGTGCTCGGCCAGGGTGATCTCCTTGCGGCCGAAGGCGGCCAGGGAGAGGTCTGCGACCTTGAAGTCCATGGAAGCTGCTCCTCGTGGTTCGTCGAGAGGGAGGGTACGGCTGAGCCGTGCACCGCGTGGGCGCACCAGCGCAGTCCGTCGGAGGCCCTCTCTCCCCTCGGCCGGTCGCGGGGACCGCCCGACCGCCATCAGCAGCGACGTCTGACACCGATAGACGAATCTACACCGATCGGCCCAGCGGACCCCAGCCGACTGCGGACAACTCGTGGCTGGTTTTCGGGTCGCCCGGCGCGTGCGGTCCGGGCCTTTCGGACTTTTGATCCGCCGGTGGCGGCGGAGCCGGCCCGAGCGGGAGATCCGCCGCGCACCGCGTAGTGTGCCCGCCGTTGCCGACGAGCGAAGGGGTGGGTCCATGGAGCGCGGGCCGGGGCGGGGACTCGGGATCTGGGCGGTCGTGCTGCTGGTCGTGGGCGCGCTGGGGGTGCTGGCGCCGGTCGTGCTGACCGTGGCCCTCGGCCAGCGGCCGGTCGACACGCGCACCATGCGCTCGGACCACATGGACCCGACGTACCGGCGGGGCGACCGGCTCTTCCTCGCCGGGGCGGACGGCGGGAGCGCGCCGGTGGCACGCGGCGACGTGGTGCTGTTCTCGTCCTCCGAGTGGGGACCGGGGGACCACGTCGAGCGGGTGGTGGCGCTCGGCGGCGACCGGATCTCGTACCGCCGGGGCGATGCCGCGCTCCTGCTCAACGGCCGACCGCTGGCCGAGCCGTACCTGAAGGACCACCGGACGCCGGCGACCGTCGACTTCGACGTGGTCGTGCCGGAGGGGCGGATGTTCCTGATGGGCGACAACCGGGTCAATTCGGCCGACTCCTCGTACCGCAGGAGCACCGGGAGGGACGGTACGGTCGCACTCTCCGCCGTGACGGGGAAGGCCGTCGCGCGGCCGACGACGCTGATCGTGCTCGGCGGGGTCGGGCTGTGCGGCGTGCTGGTGTTCCTCGCCGGGGGCGGGCTCGGGACCGCGGCACTGCTGGTGCGCCGGCGGGCGCGCGGCCGGCGGGCGGTGCCGGTGGGGCCGTACGGGCCGGTGCCGGGCCGCTGAGCGGACGGCGCGTACGGCGCGTCCGGCGCGTCGGGTCGGCTACGGCGAAGGCCCCGCGGTCCGGTCGGGACGCGGGGCCTTCGGGCGGGCCTACTTCGTGAGCGAGGTGCGCAGGATGTCCGGCTCCAGGTAGATCACGCGGGCGATCGGCACCGCCTCGCGGATGCGGACCTCGGCGGCGTCGATGGCGCGGGCCACCTCGGCGGCGGTGTCGTCGTGCTGGACGGCGATCTTCGCGGCGACCAGGAGTTCCTCGGGGCCGAGGTGCAGGGTGCGCATGTGGATCAGGCCGGTGACGGTCTCGCCGTCGACCAGGGCGGCCTTGATCTTCGCGACCTCGTCGGCGTCGGCGGCCTCGCCCAGCAGCAGGGACTTGGTCTCGGCGGCGAGGACGATCGCGATGAGGATGAGCAGGGCGCCGATGCACAGGGTGCCGATGCCGTCCCAGACGCCGTTGCCGGTCAGCAGGGCGAGGCCGACGCCGCCGAGGGCGAGGACCAGGCCGACGAGGGCGCCGAAGTCCTCCAGGAGGACGACGGGCAGCTCGGGGGCCTTGGCGCGGCGGATGAACTGCTTCCAGGACTGCGCGCCGCGCAGCTCGTTCGACTCCTTGATCGCGGTGCGGAAGGAGAAGCTCTCGGCGACGATCGCGAACACGAGCACGCCGACCGGCCAGTACCAGGCCTCGATGGCGTGCGGGTGCTGGATCTTCTCGTAGCCCTCGTAGATGGCGAACATGCCACCGACGGTGAAGAGCACGATGGAGACGAGGAAGGCGTAGATGTAGCGCTCGCGCCCGTAGCCGAAGGGGTGCTCGGGGGTCGCCTCGCGCTGGGCCCGCTTGCCGCCGAGGAGCAGCAGGCCCTGGTTGCCCGAGTCGGCCACCGAGTGGACGCTTTCCGCGAGCATCGACGACGAGCCGCTGAAGATGAAGGCCACGAATTTGGCCGCGGCGATGGCGAGGTTGGCGGCGAGTGCCGCCACGATCGCCTTGGTTCCGCCTGACGCGCTCATGGGTGGAGGTGTCCCTTCCCTAGCCACTTGGTACGGCCGCACATTGTTGCAGGGGACGGCGGCCGTGCTCGGGGGTACGGGTGTGTCAGAGCACCACCGTGGCACGGAAGATGGTGCCCGTACCGGACAATTCCACCTTTTCCGCTGCCGGGACGAAGACGGACTCCCCCGGGGCGAGGGTCAGTTCGCCCGCCCTCGGGGCACCGGCCGTGCACAGCAGGATCTGCGGGGCGCCCGCCGGGACGACGACGGGGGCGCCACCCGGGGCCAGGACGTAGCGCGAGAGGCGGAACTCGTCGATGGGGGCCTCGTAGACCTCCTCGCCGTCGCCCTCGGGACGCAGCACGTGCGGGTCGCCGGGCTCGAAGCGGACGACCTTCAACAGCTCGGGCACGTCCACGTGCTTGGGGGTGAGGCCGCAGCGCAGCACGTTGTCGGAGGTGGCCATCAGCTCGACGCCCAGGCCGTCGAGGTAGGCGTGCGGGACGCCCGCGCCGAGGAACATGGCCTCGCCGGGCTGGAGCCGTACGTGGTTGAGCAGCATGGCGGCGATGACGCCCGGGTCGCCCGGGTAGTGGTGGGCCAGCGGCGCGTACGGGGCGTACGGGCCGCCCAGGCGCTCGGCGGCGGCCGCGGCCTCGTGGACGGTGGCGGCCATCTCGTCGCGGTCGGCGGTCAGGACGGCGGTGAGGACCTCGCGCAGGGCGGCGTCCTCGGGGTGGGCGTGCAGCAGGTCGACGTACGGCTTGAGGGAGTCGACCTCCAGGCCGGCGAGCAGCTCGGCCGCCTCCAGGGGCGGGCGGAAGCCGCACAGGCCCGTGAACGGCGTCAGCGCGCAGATCATCTCGGGCTTGTGGTTGGCGTCCTTGTAGTTGCGGTGGGCGGCGTCGACGGGGACGCCGCGGGCCTCCTCGTCGGCGAAGCCCGCGCGGGCCTGCTCGCGGTCGGGGTGCACCTGGAGGGAGAGCGGGGCGCCGGCGGCGAGCAGCTTGAGCAGGAACGGCAGCTGGGGGCCGAACTTGGCGACGGTGGCCGCGCCCAGCTCGCCCTCCGGGTCGGCGGCGACGACCTCGGACAGCGTCGTCACACCCGCCCCGCGGTCCAGGCGGGAGGGGGCGCCGGGGTGGGCGCCCATCCACACCTCGGCCTGCGGCTCACCGGTCGGCTCGACGCCGAGGAACTCCGGGATGGCGGTGGTGGAACCCCAGGCGTAGGGGCGGACGGTGTTGGTGAGGCGGTCCATCGTGCAGGTGCAGGCTTTCTTGAGACGGCGGGGGCGACGGGCGGCAGAGCCCGTCAGGGACGTCCCCCGGAGGCCACCGCGAGGTAGGCGGTGGCGAAATCGGTCACGGCGAGGAGCTCGGCGAGCTGTTCGAACTCGCTGCCCTCCTCGGGTTCGAGCTCGCTGACGGCCGTGTCGTGGCTGAGGGCGAGTTCGCGCGCGGCGGGCGCGGCGGACAGTCCGCCGCTGGGCCGGTCGCGCAGCAGGACGACCCGGGCGCGCAGGGCCTGCGGCTCGTCGACCCGGTCGCGGAAGAAGTCGTCGGGGTCGGCGCCGGCCGCGAACGCGCCGGCGAGGAGGACGCCGTGCCGCGGCAGGGCCTCGGGCAGTTCGGCGGCCAGCGCGGGGCGGCCGGCGAGCTCGGCGAGGGTGGCGGCGAAGCGGCGGCCGGCCGGGGCGGCGCCCGCGCCCTCGCTCCAGATGAGCGGCAGCGCGTCGGCGAGGTCGGCGGCCAGGGCCTTGGCCGGGTTGGAGTAGGCGGCGACGGCCGGGCCGCAGCGCTCGGCGGTGCGGTCGAGGCGGTCGGCGACGAGCTGCAGGGCGTCGGGGGCGGCCGAGATCAGGCCGACCTTGTCCAGGAGCACCAGCAGCGGGGTGAGCAGGGCCCACAGGGCGCCGGGGCCGGCGGCGGCGCTCTCGTCGAAGTCCTCCTGGTACGGGGCCTTGGCCATCGGTACGAGGAGTCCGTGGGCGCCCTCCACCGACTCGCTCAGCGGGGAGCGCTCGGGGGCGACGGCCACGACGGTGCAGCCGCGCCGGTAGGCCTGCTCGACCAGGACCGCGAGTCCCGGCTCGGAGCCGTCGGTGGTGGCGACGAGCAGCAGGTCCACGGGGCCGACCCAGCCGGGCAGGTTCCAGCGCAGGGCGCCGGCCGCGTGGGCGACGCCGGTGGGGTGCAGGCGGACGACCGGGGCCGCGGCGCCGGCCAGGCCGCCCAGCAGGTCGGCGACGCCGGTCGCGGCGGTGCCCGGACCGGCGATCAGGACCGCGCGGGGGCGGCCGTCGGGTCGGATGTCACCGAGGCCCGCCTCGGCGGCGTGCCGGGCCGCGGTGCGGACCCGGGCGCCGGCCTCGGCGGCGCCCCGCAGCAGACCGCGGCGGTCCGCCCGGGCGAGCTCCTCCGGTGCGTCGAGCAGCGACTCGTCGAGCATGGCGGCCTCCGGTCGTCGTCGCGGGTGCGGGGTCAGGCGGGGCGGCGGGCCTCGTCCACGAGGAGGACGGGGATGCCGTCCCGGACGGGGTAGGCCAGGCCGCAGTCCGCGCCGGTGCAGATCAGCTCGGGGGTCGCCTCGTCCGCGGTGCGGTCGTCGAGGGCCGCGTGGCAGGCGGGGCAGGCCAGGATCTCCAGAAGGCCGGCTTCGAGCGGCATGAGGACGTCCCTTCGAAACGTGCGGATGTGCGGTTGGGCCAGGTCAGCGTACCGCCGAGCCGCACCTGACGCGGCCCGGCGGCGCCCCGGCCGGTGGCCGGGGCGCAGGCCCCGTGCCGGGTGTGCTGCCCGGCACGGGGGCCGTTACGCGCGGACCAGGGCCAGGACCTCGTCGCGGACCTTGGCCAGGGTGGCGGCGTCGCGGGCCTCGACGTTCAGGCGGAGCAGCGGCTCGGTGTTGGACGGGCGGAGGTTGAACCACCAGTCGGCCGTGGCGACGGTGAGGCCGTCCAGCTCGTCGAAGGTGACGCCCTCGGTGCCGGCGTACGCGGCCTTGACGGCGGCGGTGCGGCCGGCCTGGTCGGCGACGGTCGAGTTGATCTCGCCGGAGCCGACGTAGCGGTCGTAGGAGGAGACCAGCGCGGACAGCGGGCCCTCCTGGCCGCCGAGCGCGGCCAGGACGTGGAGCGCGGCCAGCATGCCGGTGTCCGCGTTCCAGAAGTCCTTGAAGTAGTAGTGCGCGGAGTGCTCGCCGCCGAAGATGGCGCCGGTCCGGGCCATCTCCTCCTTGATGAAGGAGTGGCCGACGCGGGTGCGGACCGGGCTGCCGCCGTTCTCCTTGACGACCTCCGGGACCGACCAGGAGGTGATCAGGTTGTGGATGACCGTGCCGGTGCCGCCGTTGCGGGCCAGCTCGCGGGCCGCGACCAGCGCGGTGATCGCGGACGGGGAGACGCCCTCGCCGCGCTCGTCCACGACGAAGCAGCGGTCGGCGTCGCCGTCGAAGGCGAGGCCCAGGTCGGCGCCCTCGGCCTTCACACGCTTCTGCAGGTCGACGATGTTCTTCGGGTCGAGGGGGTTGGCCTCGTGGTTGGGGAACGTGCCGTCCAGCTCGAAGTACATCGGGACGAGCTCCAGCGGCAGGCCCTCGAAGACGGTGGGGACGGTGTGGCCGCCCATGCCGTTGCCGGCGTCCACGACGACCTTCAGCGGGCGGATCGCCGTGAGGTCCACCAGGGTGCGCAGGTGGGCGGCGTACCCGGCGAGGGTGTCCTGCTCGGTGACGGTGCCGGGGGTCTCGGCCGGGGCCGGGGCGCCCTCGTCGGACCAGCGCTCGACCAGCTCGCGGATCTGCGCGAGGCCGGTGTCCTGGCCGACGGGCGCGGCGCCGGCGCGGCACAGCTTGATGCCGTTGTACTGGGCCGGGTTGTGCGACGCGGTGAACATGGCGCCGGGCAGGTCCATCGAGCCCGAGGCGTAGTACAGCTGGTCGGTGGAGCACAGCCCGATCAGGGTGACGTCCGCGCCGCGGGCGGTGGCGCCGCGGGCGAAGGCGCCGGACAGGCCCGGCGACGAGGGGCGCATGTCGTGGCCGACCACGATCGCGTCGGCGCCCGTGACCTCGACGAACGCGGCTCCGAACAGTTCGGCGAGGCGCTCGTCCCACTCGTCCGGGACGACGCCACGTACGTCGTACGCCTTGACGATGTTCGAAAGATCAGCGGCCACTGCCTGCCCTCCTGAGGTTCTGTGCGGTGGAGCAAACCTACCCTGAGCGGCGCACGGCTCTTCCGATGATCCGGATGTCAGGGTTCCGGCGACCGCAGGACGCGCAGGTGTCCGCGCCGCGTCTCGCCGGTGACGTGCCCGCCGGATCCGGTGCCGCCGGCCTCCGCCGCCCGGTCGTGCGGCCGGGCCGCTTCCCGTACGGCGTTGGCCAGAGCTTCGAGGTCGTCGCCGGTGGGGCGGGACGGCGCGGAAGCGTCGGACAGGCGTACGACCTCCCAGCCGCGCGGCGCCGTCAGGCGCTCGCTGTGCTCGGCGCAGAGGTCGTAGCAGTGGGGTTCGGCGTAGGTGGCGAGCGGGCCGAGGACTGCGGTCGAATCGGCGTAGACGTACGTCAGTGTTGCGACGGCAGGGCGGCCGCACGCGGTGCGCGAACAGCGACGTACAAGGCTCACGACGTTGGACGGTACCGCACTCTTGACCGGGCCGCGACGACTCTCCCCCAGCTCACTCCCCCGTGTCGTGGCGTGATCTCGACCATAGGATCGGTCACGAGTTGGTACGGATCGCAACAATCTGGATGGACCGGCCGGTCGCCGACCGGCCGGGAACGTGCCGGACCATGGCCGGATCGGTCAGGGGAACGGTCATGCGACGACATCCGGCCACGGCCACGGCAACGGCGGGGTCCGGAGCCCGCCGGGAGCTACCCTGCGTGCGTGATGGACACCCCGCTGACCCCCCGCCCCGGCGAGCGCCCCCAGGAGCCGCGCACGCGGCGCCGTGACCGGCACGGCCGGGGGATGCGGGGGCCCGTCGCGCCGCCGCAGGTGCCGTTGTCCGCGAGTCGCGCGGAGCTCTTCGGGGACCTGGTGCAGGACTCCGTGGAGCGGCTGGAGCGCAGGTGGCCGCAGCTGGCCGAGGTGGAGTTCGTGGTGGCCGAGGTCCCCGGTCCCCCCGGGGCGCCGGGGGCGCCGGGCGGCGCCGACGCCTGGAACGACGAGGCCGTGCCGCTCGGCGGCGTGGTCCCCGCGCAGGCCGGGCGGCCGCCCAGGATCCTGGTGTACCGGCGGCCGGTGGAGATCCGGAGCAAGTCGCGCGACGAGCGGGCGCTGCTGGTGCACGAGATCGTGGTCGAGCAGGTGGCCGAGCTGCTCGGGCTGGCGCCGGAGACGGTGGATCCGCGGTACGGGCAGGACTAGCTCCCGCAGCTCCTGCGACTCCCGCAGCTCCCGCGGCCCCCGCTGACCCGGTGCTCCCGCGGCGGCCGCTGCGGGATCATCGGGTCACCGCGTCGGGCGGGGCGAGGTCACCGCGTCGGGCGGGGCGAGGTCACCGCGCCGGGCGGGGCGAGGTCACCGCGCCGGGCGGGGCGAGGGTCACCCCGTCAGGACCGTCAGGTCCTGGTGCGGGGTCGGGACCTCCACCGTGCTGCGGTCGTCCACCAGGGGTTGCGTCGTGAACAGGGGGACGCCGTCCGCGGGGAGGGTCAGGGTGCGGGCCGCGTGGACCGGGCCGCCCGAGACCGTCTCCACCGTGACGGCCCAGGGGCCCTTGGCGGGGCCGCCCGCCGGGGTCAGGGCGAGCGTGGTGCCCGCCTTGACCGTGTGCTCCTGGGCGGCGCCCTCGGACACGGTCACCTTGACCCGGGCGTCGGCGGACCCGGCCGGCACCGTCAGGGACAGCACCAGGGAGCTCTGCTCGGTGCGCTGCTCGGCGACCGTCGCCCGCGCGCCCACCGGCCCGGCCGCCGCCACGAAGCCCAGCTCCTGCTTGGACCCGGTCCCGCGGACCACCCGCAGCGCGGCGACCACGCCGACGGCCTGCCCCGGGTCGGCCGGGGTCAGCACCAGTGAACCCGGCTCGCCGCGGGTCACGTCGCCGAGGTCGGCCACGGCCGTCATGCCGGCCTTCACGTGCAGCTCTTCGTTCTGGGCCGGGCTGATCGAGCCGCCCGGACCGGCCAGCCGGATCCTGAGGTCCGCGTCGTCCCGGCCGGGCGCGTACGCGACCAGCCGTACGGAGGTGGCGTCGGCGGGGATGCCCGGCAGCACCAGCCGGCCCGCCGGGTCGGCCGAGGCCGGCAGCCAGTCCGCGCCGACCCCGTCCTCCTGCACCTGGACCACGGCCCCGACCCGCCCCGAACGGGTCGTCACGTGCGCGGTGAGGTCCGCGAACTGACCCGGCACCAGGGTCGACAGCAGCACCGCGACCGAGGACCGCGGACCCACCTTGATGTTCTCCCCGCCGCCCTGCTCGGACCTGACGGCGCCGTCCGGGCCGAAGAGCTGGACGTCCACCACGGCCGGAGTGTCGTCGGAGTTGGTCAGGTGCACGTAGTCGTGGCGGCCCTTGCCGGTGCTCACGGCCGGGAACCAGAAGTCGGTGCCGGGCGGGGCGCACGCCACCCCCAGGAGGCCGCGCGCCTGGCCCACCGCGACCTTGGTGGTCAGCTGCGCGGTCCAGCCCGGGGCCAGCGTGCCGTCCGCGGTGCCCGTCAGTGCCGGGGCCTCGGCGCCGGAGGCGGTGGCGGCGGTCGGCTTACCCGGCTCCTTCAGCTCCAGCAGCTGCTTGGCCTCCGGGGTGGCGCCCACGAGCCGGGCCGTCCCGCCGCCCCCGGCCGGGCCGCCGCCGGGGGTGAGCGAGGTGTAGGCGGTCTCGGCGACGTCGGAGGAGGACGGCGCCGGGCAGGTCAGGGTGGAGCGCTCCACCGGCATCCGGGCCGCGGCGGCGGCCGGACGGCCGTCGGCGGCGCCGGAGCCCGAGCCGGAGGCGGGGGCGGTCAGCGCGGCGGCGCCGGTGATCGCGGCGAGCGCGGCGGCCACGGCCGCGAGGGTCAGGGGGGCGCGCTTCACTGCTGGGTGCTCCCGTCCGGGCGGGGGTCGTAGGAGACCGGCCGCCCGTAGGCGTCGTACTGCTGCTGCGGGTACGGGTGGCCGTACGGCTGCTCCCCGTACTGCGGTGGGTGGCCCTGGGGCTGCTGGTACGGGTCGTACGCGGGGACGTACGGCTGCTGCTGCTCGGCGTGGCCGCCGTAGCCGCCGTGGCCGTCGCCGCCGTGGCCGTGACCGGCGTCCTGGCCCTGGTCCTGGCCCTGGTAGGCGTACGCGTCCTCGCCGGGCCCGGCCTGGGCCGGGATCTGCGCGTAGGGGTCGGCCT
>NZ_JAJAUY010000184.1 GCF_020532625.1 Streptomyces antimicrobicus
GGGGCCGGAGGCGGTGCCGATGCCGTGCGCCACGGCGGTCGCGGCCGGCGTGGTGGTGATCAGCGCCTGCGGGATGACCAGGACGGCGCGGACACCGCCGTACGCCGACGAGCGCAGCGAGACCTGGAAGTCGTAGGCCTGGGAGAGCCGGCCGACCACGGCCAGGCCGAGGCGGGGGGTCTCGCCGAGGTCGGTGAGGTCGATGCCCTGCTGGGCCTGGCGGAGCATGCGCTCGGCCCGCTTGCGGGCCTCCTCGCTCATGCTCACGCCGCCGTCCTCGATCTCCACGGCGATGCCGGAGTTCACGTCGACGGCGGTCAGGTGGACCTTGGTCTGCGGCGGCGAGTACCGGGTGGCGTTGTCGAGCAGCTCGGCCAGGGCGTGGATGAGCGGTTCGACGGCGGGGCCGACGACGGCGACCTGGGAGACCGAGTGCAGTTCCACGCGCTGGTAGTCGATGATCCGCGACATGGCGCCGCGCAGCACGCTGTACAGCGGGACGGCCTTGCTCCACTGGCGGCCGGGTCGGGCACCGCCGAGCACGGCGATGGAGTCGGCGAGCCGGCCGATCAGCGCGGTGCCGTGGTCGAGGCGCAGCAGGTCACCGAAGACCTCGGGGCTGCGCCCGTGGCGGTCCTCCATCTCGCGCAGTTCCTGCGCCTGTTGGTGGACGATGGCCTGGACGCGCCGGGCGATGTTGACGAAGGCGCGCTGCGCGGACTCGCGCAGGTCCTCCTCGGCGACGACGGCGTCGAGGACGGAGCGCAGCACCGCCTGGTGGGCCGCCCGGAACTCCGGGGTCAGGCCGGGCTGGTGGAAGTCGTCGCGCTCCAGCGCGGCGAGCACGTCCTCGGGGAACTCGCCCCCGCGCAGCCGGCTCACGACATCGGGCAGCAGCGTCTGGGCGAGGTGGACGGTCTCCGCCTCCTGCCGGGCCAGTGCCGCCTGTTGGGCGGCGACCGTGGCGCGCAGCGCCGCCACCGCCTTGCCGCGCCGGGCGGCCTCGCCGCAGGCGAGCGCCACCGCCACGAACGCCACGGCTCCGACCCACGCCACGCCGGTGCGGGCGGATGCGGGGACCAGTGCCACCGCGACCGCCACGGCGACTGCCGTGGCGGCGGGGGGCAACGCCCATATGACGGGTGAGGTGGGCCCTGGACTGCCGGGCGACGATCCCTCTCGAACCATCAGAACCCTCAAACGATCGAAAGCGAAAAGATCATAGGACAACGGCCCGGTAGCTTAACGGCTCCGTGCACAGGTCTTGACAGCAGATCATGATGCGGACCGGCGCGGCGAGTTGAACGGCGGCCCGGTGGCCGAAAACCGCTGTGCGGGCCGGCCCGGAGCGCGGGGCGGTCGGCGCAGGTGAGGGGCATGCGAAAGGGCCGCCCTCCCTGGTCGGGAGAACGGCCCTCGGGGCGCGACGGGATCAGACGGGAGTGCCGGGAACGAGCGTGAAGCCCGCCCCGCAGGCCGCCTCCAGGTTGGCCGCGGTGAACGGCGTCGCGGTGATGGCGCACGAGGCCGCGTAGAGCTTGCCGCTCTTGCTCAGCAGGGTGAGGGTGACGGTCGCGGGCGACTCGTCCGTCCCCACCGCGCTGCCGATCACGCACTCGGGCGTGCCTTCCAGGATGTCCAGGTTGACCCAGATCCCGGGGTTGCGGTCGTCGTTGAGGTAGGCGTTGCCCTTGCGGTCCGTCGCGACGCGGAACTCGGCGCTGACGCCGAAGTCCAGGCGCTCGGAGCTGACGGTCCGCGACGTGCGGCACTCGCTGCTGTCGTTCTTCGCGGCCTTGCCGCCGCCGTCGGCCGGACCGCCGACGGCGGCGGCGGGCGGGGCGACGAGCACGCCGGCGAGCACGGCGCCGACCGCCATGGACAGACCTGCCGCGACCCGGGTGCTCCGGGCCGCTCCACCGTGCCATCGCCGGCTCGGGCGTGTTGCTTCCATGCGCGCATTTCCTCTCGTGACGGGTACGAGGCCACGCGGCAGCATCCGCTGCGGCCCCCGCAGCGATTCCAGGCATACCCGTCCAGACCGGAACATGTCACACGGGAACTGATTGTCACTCAAGAAGACCAACGGCTCGCCCCGTTCGGCCGGAGGTCCGGCCGGCGGCGCGCAGCACGTACCCGCAGGCCACGGCGAGGGCGGCCAGCCCGTACGCGACCGTGCCGGCGTCGGGCACGGCGCGGCCGGTGACGTACGCGGCGGCGCCGGCCAGGGCGACGGCGAGCCACTCCCAGCGGCCGTCCAGGGCCACGAGGGCGACGAGCAGCAGGGCGTACCAGGAGTAGCCCGGCGTCATCAGCAGGAACGCCACTCCCGTGACGCACAGGGCCCCGGCCCAGGGCCGTCCGGGGTCGCCGCGGCGGACCACGTACCCGCTGACCGCGAGCATCAGCACGACCACGGCGGGCAGGGCCCAGGAGTCGGGCAGGACCAGGCGCAGCAGGGCGTAGCGGCTGCCGGCCGAGGCGTCCCCGTAGCCCTCCTCCTCGACGTAGCCGCCGAGGTACCCGAGGACCGAGGAGTGCGACAGCAGCACGTACGGGAGGTAGAGCGCGGCGAGGACCAGGGCCGCCGGGACCAGCGTCGCGGCGGCGTCCCGGAGCCGGCGCACGCCGGACAGCGCACCGGGCAGCGTGACGGCGGGCAGCAGTTTGACGGCGACGGCGAGCCCCAGCAAGGCTCCGGCAGAGACGCGGTGACGGACCGTCATCGCCAGCCCCCCGACCGTGAGGAGGACCGCGAGCACGTCGGCGTGGGCGTTGTTCACGGCCTCGACGGGTACGGCCGGACACCAGGCCCAGTAGGCGGCGGTCCGCGGATCACCGCGGCGCCGCAGCACGCCGAGCAGCACCAGCGTCGTGGCGACGGCCAGGACCGCCCCGCCCGTCTGGAGCCCCTGGTGCCGGACCCCGTCGGGGGACAGCGCGTGCACGGCGAGGAAGTACAGCTCACCCGCGGGCGGGTAGACGGTGTGGACCTGGGGCCGGTTGATGCGGGTGCACCCGCCGCCGCCCGGCAGCGGCGCGAGCTCGGGCGCGCCGCCCGCGCACACCGCGGGCGGCGGGAAGAGCCAGGAGTCGCGCAGCGCGGCCAGCGCCGCGTCGGCCGGCGCGTGGTCGTACGGCGAGACGTCGGCGGCCTGCACCCGGCCGTCCCAGGCGTAGCGGAACGAGTCGGTACTGGTCCGGGGCGGGGCGACCAGGCCGGTGACGGCCACGGCGACGCCCCCGGCGAGGACGAGCGCGGTGACGTGCCGGGCGGGGGCGCGGCGCAACGTCCAGGCGGCCGCCGCGAACAGGGCCCAGCAGGCGGCGTACCACCAGGACAGTCCGGCCGGGTCGGCGAAGTAGCCGTCCGTGCGGACGGTGCCGACGAGGACGGCGACGAGGGCCGCGAGGAGGACGGCGGTGACGGGGGTGGCGGTGGCGACGGGGGTGGCGGTGGCGGTCTTGGCGGGGGCCGGGTCCGGGGCAGGCGCGGGGTCCGGGGCGGGAGCGGGGTGGGGAGCGGGCTCGGGGTGGGGAGCGGGCTCGGGGTCCGGGGCGGAGGAGGCGGCGGAGGCGGACGGGTCGGTCACGCGTTCACCCTGGCAGCGGCCCCACCGTCGCGGCGGTGGGCACGAGCGGACGTCCGGGTTTCGTAAGGTGTCGGACACGCCCCCGGCGGTGGTCCGCGCGGTTGCATGGGCCCATGGACCCTCGACCGAGCCGGCGCCCGGCGTTCCCGGCCCTCCGCCTGCCGCGCGTCCGGCCACCCGCCTTCCGGGGCCGGCTGCACGATCCGCGCACCTCCACCGCGGTCGGGCGCTGGCTGGGACTCGCCTTCGCGGTGTGCTTCCTGACCGGCCTGGTCAGCCACTACCTCCAAAAACCGCCCGACCGGCTCGCACCGCACCTGCCGCCGCGCCCGACGTGGGGGTACGCGCTGACGCAGGGGCTGCACGTGGGCGTGGGGCTGGCCGCGATCGTGCTGCTGCTGGTGAAGCTGTGGGCGGTCTACCCCCGGCTGTTCGTCCGGCCGCCCCTCCGGTCGGTGCGCCATGCGCTGGAACGGCTGTCGGTGGCGGTCCTGGTGGCCGCGGCGGTCTTCGAGGTCCTGACGGGGCTGCTGAACATCGCCGAGTGGTACCCGTGGCCGTTCGGTTTCGTACCGGTGCACTACGCCGTGGCGTGGGTGGCGGCCGGTTCCGTCCTGCTGCACATCGCGGTGAAGGCACCCGAGATCAGGGCGCATTGGGGCCGCCGCTCGGCCGGGACGCTCGCGCTGCCGGACGAGGAGCGGGACGCGCCGGACCGGCGGTCGCTGCTGCTCGGGGTCGGCGCGGCGGTGGGAGCCGTGACCGTGACCACGGTCGGCCAGGCGTTCACACCCCTCGCGGCCCTGGACCTGCTGGCGCCGCGCCACCCCGGCCACGGTCCCCAGGGACTGCCGGTGAACCGTACGGCGGAAGCGGCGGGCGTGACCACGGCGGCGTTGCGCACCTGGCGCCTGCAGGTCACCGGCCCGACGCCGTACGCCCTGACCCTCGCCGAACTGGCGGACCTGCCCCAGACCCGGGTCCGGCTGCCGATCGCGTGCGTCGAGGGCTGGAGCGTGGGCGCGTGGTGGACCGGCGTCCGGATCCGCGACCTGATGGCCCGGGCCGGCGCCCGGCCCGGGTCCGCGCTGCGCGTGGTCTCGCTGGAGACCCGGGGCGCGTACCGGGTGATGGAGATGGGCCGCGGCTACGCGGAGGACCCCCTGACGCTGCTCGCCCTCCGCCTGAACGACGCACCCCTGTCCCTCGACCACGGCTACCCGGCCCGCATCATCGCCCCCAACCGCCCGGGCGTACTGCAGACCAAGTGGGTGGCCGGCCTGGAGGTCCTGTGACCCCGCACCCCACGCCGAACCCGGACTCCCCGGGAAACCGGCCCCCGACCGGACAACCGGCGCCGGCGGCCGGACGCACCGGCCCTGCACCCGCACGGGGGGCCTGGGGCGGGAGGACCGGCCCCGGCTCCGGGGAGAGCGGCCCTGGCCCTGGCGCCGGCTCCGGGGAGAGCCGCCCCGGCTCCGGCTCCGGGGCGCAGGGTCCCCCGGCCGGGGTGGGGCTCGCCGGCTCCCGGCCGGGGGCCTTCGGCCGCTGGGCGGTGGGCCTGCTCGGGGTGCTGCTGATCGGCATCGGCGGCCGGTGCCTGGCCGCGGAGCCCGATCCGTACGCCGTCCTGCTGTGGCTGGCCGGGGCCCTGGTGCTCCACGACGCGGTCCTCGCCCCGCTCGTGTTCGCCGCCGGCCTGCTGCTCGCCGTCCTCCCCGCCCGCCCGGTGGTCCGCGGAGCCCTGATCAGCGGCGCCGCCCTGACCCTGATCACCCTCCCCCTGCTCCTGCGCCCGGGCGCCCCGCCCAACCCGTCGGCCCTCCCCCTCCCCTACGCCCGGAACCTCCTCCTGTCGCTGGCGGCGGTAGCAGCCGCAGCCGCGCTCCTGGCCTTGATCACCCGTGCCCGCCGGCACCGCGCCCGCCCCACGGCCGAAGCCGCGCCCCGGCGACCGGCGGGCGGCCCTCCGGGGCCGGGTACCCCCGGGGCCTGAGCGCCGCGGCGCGGGAACGCGCGCGAGCCGGGTCGGCCCGCGGGGTCAGGCGGCGGGCCCGGGGGCCAGTTCGGCGAAGTGGCGGCCCGATGCCGTCCAGGTGTCCAGGGGGGTCCACCCGGCGCGCTCCGCGTGCCGGAGCAGGGCCGTCGGGCCGAGGCGGGACCAGCGGAAGGGGACGCCGCGCGGGCCGCGGCCGTCGTCGAGGCGGACCTCGTGGCACTCGTCCACCTCGGCCTCGGCCGCCTCGGCGATCAGCCGCCCGACCGGACCGAGCAGCCCGGCGACCCGCCCGAGCAGGGCGCCCGGGTCACCGCCGATGCCGATGTTGCCGTCGAGCAGGAGCGCCGTGGTCCAGCGGCCCTCCCCGGGCAGCGGTCCGAAGACGGACCGGCACAGGGCGGACCCGCCGCGCCGCACGGTGCGGGTCACCGCGGCCGGGCTGACGTCCACGCCGAGCACCGGGTGCCCGCGCCCGGCCAGTGCGGCGACCAGCCGCCCGGGGCCGCAGCCGATGTCGAGGACGGCTCCCCGGCACCGGCTCAGCACGCTCTCGTCGGCCGGGTCCGCATCGGCCAGCCAGCGCTCCACCTCCAGGGGCAGCACCCAGCCGTCGGGGCGGCGCAGGAACAGCGGGCCCCGGCCGGCCCGCAGCGCCCGCGCGTACGGGTCCTCCAGCCAGGCGCCACCGCTGCGGACCCCGCCCCCGCCCCCCGCTCCGACTCCGCCCCCGGCTCCGGGCCCGAGCCCGGCCCCGGGACCGGCCGGGCGAACGACGGTCATCGGGGCGTCCGTGCGGGGAGGGCCGTCAGGCGGGTGTGCAGGGCACCGAAGCAGCCGTGGGGGACGTCCGCCGCGACCGCCGCGGCGTCCCGCGCCGTGTCCACGTCGCGGAGGACCGGCAGGTGGCCGGTGCGGAGTCCGGCCGCGTGGAGGCGCTCCCGCTGGACCCGGCCGGTCTCGGGGGTGGACATGGGGACGCCGAGCAGCAGCGACGGATCGGGGGCGGCGAGGCCGAGGGCCCAGAAGCCGCCGTCCTCGGCCGGGCCCAGCCAGGCGTCGTAGTGGTCGAAGTCCAGTGCCTGGGAGAGGAGTTGTGGTGTCACCTGGGGGGTGTCCATGCCGATCAGGACCGTCGGTCCGGTGCATCCGGCGAAGGCGGCGGCCAGTCGTTCGTCGAGGCCGCCGGCGCACTGCGGGACGACCTCGACGCCCGACGGGAGCCACGCCCCGGGCGCCCCGTCGAGCACCAGCACACGGCGGTCGGCGGGGGTCGCCGCCACGGCCCGGAGGGTGTCCACGAGCGAGGCCTCGGCCAGGGCCGCCGCCTCGGCCGGGGTGAACGGCGGGGTCAGCCGGGTCTTGACCCGTCCGGCCACCGGCTCCTTGGCGATCACGAGCACCGTGGTCATCGGGCACCCCCGTCCAGGGAGCCACCACCGCCGACGCCGCCGCCCGTGGCGCCGCCGCCCGTGACGGCCCGGCCCACGGCGCCCGCGCCGGTGGCGGTCGCGGCCCGGGGCGGCTCGGCGAGGACGGCGCGCATGTCGCGCACGGCCTGCCAGGTGCCCCGCCAGGTCCCCGTGACCTTGGACTTCCCCGCGCGCGGCAGGTACGGCACGTCCACCTCCCGCACCCGCCAACCGGCGTCGGCGGCCCGTACGACCATCTGCAGCGGGTAGCCGCTGCGCCGGTCGGTAAGGTCCAGGCCGAGCAGGGCCGTGCGGCGCGCGGCCCGCAACGGCCCCAGGTCGTGTAGCCGCAGCCCGGTGCGGCGGCGCAGCAGGTGCGCCAGGGCCAGGTTGCCGGCACGTGCGTGCGCCGGCCAGGCCCCGCGCCCTCGCGGCCTGCGCCGCCCGAGGACGAGGTCCGCCCCACCGGCCGCGACCGTACGGACGAAGCCGGCAAGCAGGCTCGGGTCGAGGGAGGCGTCGCAGTCGCAGAAGCAGACGAACTCCCCCTTCGCCGCGCGGAGTCCGGCGTGGCAGGCGGCGCCGAAGCCACGCCGGGTCTCCGTGACGACGATGGCACCGAGCCCGCGGGCGATCTCCGCCGAGCCGTCGGTGGATCCGTTGTCCACGACGAGGGCGCGCCATCCGGCGGGGATGCGGGCGAGGACCCACGGCAGGGCCTCGGCTTCGTTCAGGCAGGGGAGGACTACGTCGACGGTGTCTTGGGTCACACCTCCCACCGTAGGAATCCGCGGCGGACAAAGCGGATATCGACTCCTTACGAAATGCGGACGCCGTGCCCGGCGACCCGCCCGTGGTGAGCGCCGCGGCACTGGTGGTGCGACGCTTGGGCGCATGAGCACGCCAGCATCGCCCCCGCCCGCCCGGATCCTCGTCGTCGACGACGACCCGACCGTCGCCGAGGTGGTCACCGGATACCTGCTGCGCGCCGGCCACGTGGTCGACCGGGCAGCCGACGGGCCGACGGCCCTGGACCGGGCCACCCGCGGCCACCCGGACCTGGTCGTCCTCGACCTGATGCTGCCGGGCCTCGACGGGCTGGAGGTGTGCCGGCGGCTGCGCGCCGCCCGCCCGGTCCCCGTGATCATGCTGACGGCGCGCGGCGCCGAGGAGGACCGCATCGCGGGCCTGGAACTGGGCGCCGACGACTACGTCACCAAGCCGTTCAGTCCCCGCGAGCTGGTCCTGCGCGTCGAGTCCGTACTGCGCCGCAGCCGGACCGGCGCGGGGACGGCCGGCGCGGCTGCGGGCGGCACGGCTGCGGGCGGCACGGGTACGGGCGGTACGGGTACGGGCCGCACGGGTACGGGCGTGCTGCGGGCGGGCGGGATCACCGTCGACCCCGCGACCCGGCGGGCCACCCGGGACGGCGGCGAACTCGCCCTGACGCTGCGCGAGTTCGACCTGCTCGCGCACTTCCTGACGCACCCGGGCCGGGCGCACACCCGGGAGGAGCTGATGCGGGACGTGTGGGGCTGGGACTTCGGTGACCTGTCCACCGTCACGGTGCACGTCCGCAGACTGCGCGCCAAGATCGAGGCCGATCCGGCGACGCCCCGGCTGATCCAGACCGTGTGGGGCGTCGGCTACCGCTTCGAACCGACCGGGACCGAGGCGGCGGAGGCCACCGCGCCGCAGGGCGGACGGCGATGAAGGACGTCCTGCTGATCGCCCTGTTCGCGCTCGGTGGCGCGGCGTGCGCCGGTGCCGTGGGAGCGGTGGCGTTGCGGCTGCTGCGGCGGCGTTCCGTCGCCGTGTCGCTGTCGGTCGTGGCCGCCGTCGCGGTGACCGCCATGCTGGCCGGCACGTTGGCCGTGGCGTGGGCCATGTTCCTGTCCCCGCACGACCTCACGGTCGTCACGCTGGTCGTCGCCGTGTCCGCCGTCGTCTCGCTGCCCACCGCGCTGCTGATGGGCCGCTGGGTGGTGGCCCGCAGCCGCGAACTTGCCTTGGCGGCGCGCGAGTTCGGGGAGGGCGGCAGCTTCGCCGCGCCGCCCGCCCCGGCCACCGCCGAACTCGCGGTCCTCGCCGAGGAGCTGGCAGCCACCAGCGCCAAACTGGCCGCCTCCCGCGAGCGGGAGAGGGCGCTGGAGACCTCGCGGCGCGAGCTCGTCGCCTGGATCTCCCACGACCTGCGCACCCCGCTCGCCGGCCTACGGGCCATGGCCGAGGCACTGGAGGACGGCCTGGCCGCCGACCCCGCCCGTTACCACCGGCAGATCCGCACGGAGGTCGAACGTCTCGACACCATGGTCGGCGACCTCTTCGAGCTCTCCCGCATCCACGCGGGCGCCCTCTCCCTGACCCCCAGCCGCCTCTCCCTGCGCGACTTGACCGCCGACGCGCTCCTGGGCGCCGATCCGCTGGCGCGCGAGCACGGCGTACGGCTCGTCGGCGGGGACATCGCGCACGTACCCGTCGAGGTCGACGGCAAGGAGATGACCCGGGTCCTGGCGAACCTCCTGGTCAACGCCATCCGCCACACTCCCGCCGACGGCACGGTCGCCGTCGAGGTGACCCAGCAGGAGGGTGCGGCGGTGCTGTCCGTGACGGACGGCTGCGGCGGGATCCCGGAGGAGGACCTGCACCGGGTCTTCGACACCGGCTGGCGCGGCAGCGCCGCCCGTACGCCGCCGGCCGGAGCCGGCCTCGGGCTGGCCATCGTACGCGGGATCGTGGAGGCCCACGCCGGCCACGCGGAGGTGCACAACGTCCCGGGCGGCTGCCGCTTCAAGGTGACCCTCCCCCTGAGCACCACGTCGACCTGACCACCACCCCCGCCGCCGTCACCACCCCACCGGCCCCGCCGGGGCCCCCGCCCCCACCGGCCCCCGCCCCGACGGACGCGGCCCTGCCGCGCACCGGCCCGACGCCGGGCC
>NZ_JAJAUY010000185.1 GCF_020532625.1 Streptomyces antimicrobicus
ACCGGCACCCTGCGCCTGCGCGCCGCCGCGGTCCGTACGGAGCCCGGCCCGGGCCCGACCCCGCTGCCCCGCCTGGTGGTCCTGGTCGACGACCTCGACGCGCTGGTCGCCCCGGCGCTCGGCAGCACCGGCCGGCCCGCCGCCGGCTCCGTCGTGCGCGCCCTGGAGGCCGTGGCCCGTGACGGCGCCCGGCTCGGCGTCCACCTGGTGGTGGGCAGTGCCCGCCCGGACCGCACCGCCGACACCGAGCTGTCCCGGATCGGCCCGCTGCGGGTCGAGCTGGCCGCCCCCGACCAGCCGGGGCCCGGCCGGGCCGTGCTGCGCCACCCCGACGGCCGGCTGGTGCCGTTCCAGGCCGGGCGGGTGACCGGGCGGATTCCCCGGACCGCCACCCAGAGGCCCACTGTCGTGCCGCTGGAGTGGGACCGGATGGGCGATCCGCCCGCCCGGCGTCCGGTCCGCGAGCTGGGCAACGGCCCGACCGACCTCGCCCTGCTGGCCAGCGCCCTGGAGCGGGCCTCCCACCTGGTCTCCGCGATACCCGTGCCGTTCCCGCCCGCCCCCTGAGTCCCGCCCGACACGCCGTCCCCGGTGGCATCCGGGCCGTGACGCGGTATTGCGGCTGGCCGCCGGGTCGGCGTAGACCTTGTGGCACGCGACACACCACGGGTATCGGGGGCACAGCCATGCGCACGCAACGTACCGGTCGGAAGACTCGCACCTGGGCGGCGCTCGCCGCGGTGGGCGCCCTGGCGCTCACGGCCTGCGGCGGCGGGGACGGGAAGGGCTCGGAGGCGGACCCGCCGGCCGGCGGCTCGGCCACGCCGAAGAGGAGCGTGGAATTACCGCAGCTCGCCGGCGAGCGGCTGGAAGTCGCCGCCGTGTGGACCGGGCCGGAGCAGGAGAACTTCACCAAGGTCCTCAAGGAGTTCGAGAAGCGGACCGGCGCCACGGTCACGTTCGTCCCGGCGCAGGACCCGATCGTCACCTTCCTCGGGACGAAGGTCGCCGGCGGACAGCCGCCGGACGTGGCCCTCCTGCCGCAGGTCGGCGCGCTGACCGCGGCCGTGCAGAACAAGTGGGCGCAGCCCCTCGGCCCGGAGGCCCGGGCGCAGCTCGACAAGAACTACTCCAAGGGCTGGAAGGACCTCGGCGCGGTCGGCGGCACCCAGTACGGCGTCTACTACAAGGCCGCCAACAAGTCGCTGATCTGGTACAACGCCAAGGCCTTCCAGACGGCGGGCGCCCAGGTCCCCAAGACCTGGAAGGACTTCCTGACCACCGCCGACACCCTGTCCGCCTCCGGCGTACCGGCCGTGTCGGTCGGCGGCGCGGACGGCTGGACGCTCACCGACTGGTTCGAGAACGTCTACCTCTCCCAGGCCGGCCCCGAGATGTACGACAAGCTGGCCAAGCACGAGATCAAGTGGACGGACGCCAGCGTCGGGGAGGCCCTGCGCACCCTCGCCTCGCTGTTCGGGCGCAAGGACTTCCTGGCGGGCGGCCAGAGCGGCGCGCTGGCCACCGAGTTCCCGAAGTCGGTGACGCAGACGTTCACCGGGGGCGACCAGCCGGCCGCCGCGATGGTCTTCGAGGGCGACTTCGTGGCCGTCAACATCGCCCAGACCGAGGCCAAGATCGGCACCGACGCCCTGGTCTTCCCGTTCCCGGCCGTCGGCGAGAAGCCTCCGGTGGTCTCCGGCGGTGACGTGGCCGTCGCGCTCAAGCCGTCCAAGGGCGCGCAGGCCCTGCTGACGTTCCTGGCCTCGCCGGACGCCGCCGAGATCCAGGCCGCGCAGGGCGGGTTCGTCTCCCCCAACAAGGCCGTCGACCTCGCCGCGTACCCCAACGACATCCAGCGCGGCATCGCCAGGTCGCTGATCGCCGCGGGCGACGACTTCCGCTTCGACATGTCCGACCAGGCACCGGCGGCCTTCGGCGGCACCCCCGGCGCGGGCGAGTGGAAGGCGCTGCAGGACTTCCTGGCGAACCCCTCCGACGTCGCCGGGGTCCAGGCCCGCCTGGAGGCCGACGCGGCCAAGGCCTACGGGCACTAGGCGTGGCCGGCGTGACGAGGGCCGGCGCCACCGCGCGCTCGCGCGAGCGGTGGCGCGGCCGGGCCGTGGCCGCGGCGTTCCTGCTGCCCGCGCTGGTGCTGCTCGGGGCGCTGGTGGTGCATCCCATCGGCTACTCGCTCTACCGCAGCTTCTTCGACCGCTCCGGCGACGCCTTCGTCGGGGTGGCCAACTACCGGGAGATCTTCGCGGACGACACCATCCGCACCGCCCTGCGCAACACGGCGGTGTGGGTGGTGCTGGCGCCCACCACGGCGACCGTCCTCGGCCTGATCTTCGCCGTCCTGACCGAACGGGTCCGCTGGGGCACGGCGTTCAAGCTCGTGGTCTTCATGCCGATGGCGATCTCCATGCTGGCGGCGGGCATCATCTTCCGGCTGGTCTACGAGGCCGACCCCGACCGGGGCGTGGCCAACGCCGTCTGGGTGGGGGTGCACGACACCTTCGCGGAGGCCTCGGCGTTCCCCAAGGCCCGGCCCGGCCGGGACTCGCCGCTGGTGGCGGCTGGCGGCGGCGCGTACGTGACGAAGGAGCCGGTCCGGGCGGGGGTCCCGGTGCTGCTGCCGCTGGTCGGCGTGGCCCAGGACGCCCTGCCGGACGGTACGGGGCCGGCCGCGGCGGCGCCCGCCGAGCCGGGCAAGGTCACCGGCACCACCTGGCAGGACTTCACCCGGGGCGGGGGCGGGCGGACCAACGCGGTCGACCCGACCGAGTCGGCGTACCGGGGCATGCGGATCGAGGCAGTGCGCGACGGCAAGGTGGTGGAGCGCACGACGGCCCGCGGAGACGGCACGTTCACGCTGTCCGCCAAGGCCGACGGGGCGGTGCTGCGGCTGCCGGCGGAGAACTTCCGTGAGGCGTACGCGGGCGTGGACTGGCTGGGTCCGGTCCTGGTCACCCCGGCGGTCATCGGCGCCTACGTGTGGATGTGGGCGGGCTTCGCGATGGTGCTGATCGGCGCGGGGCTGGCCGCCGTACCCCGGGAGCTGCTGGAGGCGGCCCGGGTGGACGGCGCCGGCGAGTGGCAGGTGTTCCGCCGGATCACCGTGCCGCTGCTGGCGCCGGTGCTGGCCGTCGTGCTGGTGACGCTGGTGATCAACGTGATGAAGATCTTCGACCTGGTCTTCGTCATCGCGCCCGGTTCGGTGCAGGACGACGCCAACGTGCTGGCGCTCCAGCTGTACCGGACCTCGTTCGGCACGGACGCCGACCAGGGCCTGGGCAGTGCCATCGCCGTGCTGCTGCTGGTGCTGGTGGTGCCGGTGATGCTCTACAACATCCGCCGGATACGCCGGGAGGGACGCCGATGACCACCGCCATGCCCTCGCCCACCCCCGCTCCCTCACCCCCGCCCGCCTCCGCGGCGGCCACCACCGCGGCCACGGGCCCCCGGCCGCGGAAGGCCTCCGCCCGGCTGGCCGCCCGCGCCGCGGGCGGGGCGGTGCGGGTGTTCCTGGTGCTGGCCGGGCTGTTCTGGCTGCTGCCGACCTTCGGCCTGCTGATCTCCTCGTTCCTGTCCCCGGCCGACCTGAACAAGGCCGGCTGGTGGCAGGCCCTGACGGCACCGGCCCGCCTCACCGGCGACAACTACGCCCGCCTGCTGGAGAACGAGACGATCACCGGCTCCCTGCTGAGCACGGTGGCGATCACCGTCCCGGCGACCGTGCTGGTCCTCGTCGTGGGCGCGCTCGCCGGATACGCCTTCGCCTGGCTGGAGTTCCCCGGCCGCGACTGGCTGTTCCTCGTGGTGGTCGGGCTGCTCGTCGTACCCGTCCAGGTGGCGCTGATCCCGGTCTCCGAACTCTTCGGCACGATCGGCCTGTTCGAGACGACCGCCGGAGTGGTCCTCTTCCACACCGCCTTCGGCCTGCCGTTCGCCGTCTTCCTGCTGCGCAACTTCTTCGCGGAGATCCCGCGCGAGCTGCTGGAGGCGGCCCGGCTCGACGGCGCGGGCGAACTGCGGCTGTTCGCCCGCGTGGTGCTGCCGCTGGGCGGTCCGGCGATCGCCTCGCTCGGCATCTTCCAGTTCCTGTGGGTGTGGAACGACATGCTGGTGGCGCTGGTGTTCGCCGATTCCGCGCATCCGCCGATCACGGTGGCCCTCCAGCAGCAGGTCCGGCAGTTCGGCAACAACATCGACGTACTGGCGCCGGGCGCGTTCCTCTCCATGGTGGTCCCGCTGGTCGTGTTCTTCGCGTTCCAGCGGCAGTTCGTCTCGGGGGTGATGGCGGGCGCGGTGAAGTGAGGGCGACGGCGCCGCCCCGGACAGGGCGCGACGGCAGTGCGTCGCGCACCGCGCGACGACGTCCGCCGCGACACGCCGCGATGACGCTCCGTAACCCGAATGCCACACTCGGCGTAACCCGTTGATCGTCACATCGGTTCCCGGGCAACATGCCCGCGCCGACCCCTGGATGTGCCGTGCCCCGGTTCAGCGTCATCGTGCCCGCGTACAAGGTTCAGGCGTACCTGCAGGAGAGTCTGGACTCCGTCCTGTCGCAGTCGTTCACGGACCTGGAAGTCATCGCGGTCGACGACGCCTCCGCCGACGGCTGCGGCGCGATCGTCGACGCGTACGCGGCCAAGGACCCCCGGGTCACCGCCGTGCACCTGCCGCACAACGTCGGCCTGGGCCCGGCCCGCAACGCCGGGCTGGACCGGGCCGTCGGCGACTACGTGCTCTTCCTCGACGGCGACGACACCTTCGCGCCCGGCGCGCTCCAGGCGATCGCGGACCGGCTCAAGGCGACCGGCTCCCCGGACGTCCTCGTCCACGACTACGCCCGCGCGTTCTGGACCGGCGAGGTGGTGCGCAACCGGCTCTCGCACCGGCTGGCCGAGGACGGTCCGGCCAGCTTCCGGCTGGCCGACCGCCCCTCGCTCCTGGGCATGCTGATGGTGGTGTGGAACAAGGCCTACCGGCGCGAGTTCGTCGAGCGCGAGGGCCTGCGCTTCGCGCCCGGCTTCTACGAGGACGTCGCCTGGACGTATCCGGCACTGCTGACGGCGGAGTCGGTGGCCGTCCTGGACCGGGTGTGCGTGCACTACCGCCAGCGCCGCACCGGTTCCATCCTGACCACGACGACCCGCCGGCACCTGGACGTCCTCGACCAGTACGAGCGGCTGTTCGGCTTCCTCGCCGAGCGGCCCGAGCTCCAGCGCTGGCGGCCGACGATGCACCGGCGGATGGCCGAGCACTTCTGCGCCCTGTACGCCGACCGGCGCCGGCTGCCGCGGTCGTGCCGGGCGGAGTTCTTCCGCCGGGCCGCCGCGCTGCTGCGCACGCACCGGGCCAAGGGGTCGGTCCCGCTCTCCCTCTCGCGCACCGCCCGGCTGCGGCACGCCCTGATGCGCCTCGGCCTGCGCCGCACCTACCGGACGCTGTCGGTGCTGCGCGCCGCGGGCCTGGCCGCCGGCCGGGCCGGCGCGGGCCTGGGGCACGGGCTGCGCGAGGCGGCGCTGCGGCTGTACTACCGGCTCCAGCGCATGCTGCCGCTGCGCCCGGAGCTGGCCGTCTTCAGCGCGTACTGGCACGGCGGCTACGCCTGCAACCCGGCCGCGATCGAGGCGAAGCTGCGGGAGCTCGCCCCGCGGATGCGCACGGCCTGGATCTGCGACCCGGCGCACCGCGCCACCCTGCCGCCCGCGACGACCCCGCTGCGGCCCGGCTCGGCGGCGTACTACCGGGCGCTGGCCCGGGCGACGTACCTGGTCACCAACGTCAACGTCGACCGCGCGCTGGTCAAGCGCCCCGGGCAGGTGCTGGTGCAGACCCAGCACGGCACCCCGCTCAAGCGGGTCGGCCTGGACCTCCAGGACCGCCCGGCGGCCAGCCCCACCGCGGACTTCGCGGGCCTGCTGCGCGGCGCCGACCAGTGGGACTACCTGGTGTCGGCCAACCGGCACTCCACGCTGGTGTGGGAGAAGGCGGTCCCGGCCTCGTACACGACGCTGGAGTACGGCTACCCGCGCAACGACGTCTTCCACCACGCCGATGCCGAGCGGGTGCGGGAGGTGCGCGAGCGCCTCGGCGTGCCCGCCGGCACCACCGCGATCCTGTACGCCCCCACGCACCGCGACTACCGGCGCAGCCGGCCCGCGCACCTGGACTTCGAGCGGGTGCTGCGCGACCTCGGGCCGCGGTTCGTGGTGCTGGCCCGGGGCCACCTGACGTACGGGCCGGGGCCGTTGGCTCCGGACCGGCACCCGCGGCTGATCGACGTCTCGGCGTACCCGTCGGTCGAGGAGCTGTGCCTGGCGGCGGACGCGCTGGTGACGGACTACTCGTCGCTGATGTTCGACTACGCCGCCCTGGACCGGCCGATCGTCATCCACGCCGACGACTGGGAGGCGTACGAGGCCGCCCGGGGCACGTACTTCGACCTGCGGGCCTTCCCGCCCGGGGCGGTCGCGCGCACCCAGGACGAGCTGGTGGACATCTTCACCACCGGCCACTGGCAGGGCTCGCGCTCGGCGCAGCTGAGGGCGGCGTTCCGGGCCCGGTTCTGCGCGCTGGACGACGGGTACGCGGCGGAGCGGGTGGTCCGGCACGTCTTCCTGGGCCAGACCTCGGGACTGCCGCCGTTCGTCCCGCTGGAGGAGCGCCGGCCCGCCCCGGCGGCCTCGTCGCCGGCTGCGGTCGCGGAGCCGCTGGCGCGGCTGGGGGCGGGGTTGTGGCCGTAGGGGCGGGGGGCCGGGCCGGGCCGGTCGGTCGCCGCGGGGCAGGCGGGTCAGGCGCAGGCGGTCAGCTCTCAGGCGGCTGACCGGGCGGCGCCGAGGCCCGCCACGACCGAGCGGGCGAGCTCGTCCAGATAGGCGGCGGGGGTGGTGTCGCGGACGACCACCTGGCGCCAGTACAGCGGGCCGATGGCCAGGTCGAGGGCGTGGTCGGGGTCGGTGCCCGCGGGCAGTTCGCCGCGGGAGACGGCCTCGGCGACGATGCCCTCGGCCATCCGGCGCTGCCCGTCCAGCAGCGCGCCGCGCACCGCGTCGGCGATCTCGGGGTTGCGGGAGGCCTCCACCAGCAGGTCCGGGATGACCGCGGACGCCACCGGGTGGCGAAGGAGGTGGGACATGACCTCCAGCAGCGCGCGGACGTCCCCGTAGAGCGAGCCGGTGGCCGGCACCGGCAGTCCGTCGACGGCGAACGCGCCGATCAGGTCCAGCACCAGGTGCAGCTTGGACTTCCAGCGCCGGTAGACGGCCGTCTTGCCGACCCCGGCCCGGCGGGCGATCCCCTCGATCGACATCCGCGAGAAGCCGACGGCCGCGAGTTCCGCGAGCACGGCCGCGCGGATGGCGTCGGTCACGTCCTCGCGCAGCACGGCGGCCCCGGCCGGGGCGCGGCGGGGGGCGGCGGCCTGGGCGGCGGGAGCGGTCGGGGCGGCGGACGGTGTGGCGGACGGTGTGGCGGCAGGGTCCGTGGTCATGCACAGAGCATAGCCGGGACGCCACCCCTCCTCCGTAGCGACGAAACGGTTGCGTTCCGACGTCCGGCGCCCTACGCTCACCGTAGCGACGATACGGACCCGTCCCGACGAAAGCCGGGGACGGAACACGACCGACGGAAAGCGACCCCGTGACCACCACGACCACCCGGACCGCGCCCGCGGCGGCACCCCCACCACCGGACCTCGCCCCCGCCGAGCTCGCGGCCCTGCACGGCCTGACCGTCAGCGGGGCCCGCCCCTCCCTCCCCGCGTACGTCCGGCAGCTGTGGGGCCGGCGCCACTTCGTGACGGCCTTCGCGACGGCCCGCATGTCGGCGCAGTACAGCACGGCCAAGCTGGGCCAGGTCTGGCACCTGGTCACCCCGCTGCTGAACGCGCTCGTCTACTACTTCATCTTCGGGATCGTCATGAAGGCGAGCCACGGGGTCGCCGACTACATCCCGTTCCTGCTCACCGGCGTCTTCGTCTGGGACTTCATCGGCAGCTCGATCAACAGCGGCACCCGGTCCATCCACTCCAACATCGGCCTGGTCCGCGCCCTGCACTTCCCCCGGGCCAGCCTGCCCATCTCCACCGTCGTCCAGCTCTTCCAGCAGCTGCTGGTGACCATGGGGGCGCTGGCGGTCCTGCTGCTGGCCTTCGGCCAGATGCCCCGCCCGTCCTGGCTCCTGGCGGTGCCGACACTGCTGCTGACGGCGGTGTTCGCGGCCGGGTGCGCCATGGTCATGGCGCGCATCGGCAGCAGCATGCCGGACGTCAGCCAGCTGATGCCCTTCGTGCTGCGGACCTGGATGTACTCCTCGGGCGTCATGTGGAGCATCGACTCGATGCTCGCCAAGGACGCGTTCCCGCACTGGGTGACACTCGCCCTCAAGTGCAACCCGGCCGCCGTCTTCATCGACCTGATGCGCTTCTCGCTCATCGACAGCTTCCCCGCCCACGCCCTGCCGCCGCACGTCTGGGCGATCGCGGTCGGCTGGGCCCTGCTCGCCGGGGTCGGCGGGTTCGTCTACTTCTGGAAGGCCGAGGAGGCGTACGGCCGTGGCTGACACGCGCGTTCCCACCGTCATCGCGGACGACGTCCACGTCGTCTACAAGGTCCACGGCGGCGGCAAGGGCCGCGGCAGCGCCACCGCCGCCCTCAGCCGCATCCTGCGCGGCGGCAAGGCCGAGAAGGGCGTGCGCGAGGTGCACGCCGTGCGCGGCGTGAGCTTCACCGCGTACAAGGGCGAAGCCATCGGCCTCATCGGCACCAACGGCTCGGGCAAGTCCACCCTGCTCAAGGCCATCGCGGGCCTCCAGCCGGTCGCCTCGGGCAAGGTGTACTCGCACGGCCAGCCGTCCCTGCTCGGCGTGAACGCCGCCCTGATGAACGACCTCACCGGCGAACGCAACGTCATCCTCGGCGGCCTCGCGATGGGCATGACCAAGCAGCAGATCCGCGAGCGCTACCAGGACATCGTCGACTTCTCGGGCATCAACGAGAAGGGCGACTTCATCTCCCTGCCCATGCGCACGTACTCCTCCGGCATGGGCGCCCGGCTGCGCTTCTCCATCGCCGCGGCCAAGGACCACGACGTCCTGATGATCGACGAGGCCCTCGCCACGGGCGACGCGGCCTTCCAGAAGCGCAGCCAGAAGCGCATCGAGGAACTCCGCGCCACGGCGGGCACGGTCTTCCTGGTCAGCCACAGCATCGGCACGGTCCGCGAGACCTGCGACCGCGCCATCTGGCTGGAACGCGGCGAACTCCGCATGGACGGCCCGGTCAAGGAGGTCTGCGACGCCTACGAGTCCTTCAGCGGCTGAGCCCCGCGACGGCGACGAACGAGGCCGCCAGGCCGAGGTGGGCCACGCCTGGCGCGGGTGCGCCGCGGCCACGGCTGCGGCGCACCCCAGCCAACCTGTTCGCGGAGCCGGGGGCCGGTCGGGTCAGGGGACGTACCACTGCTGGGACTTGGCGCCCGCGACGCACGTGACGACCGTCAGTTGCTTGCCGGCGCCGTTGTCGGTCAGGCAGCCGCCCTGGAAGTGGATGTCCTTGATGAGGTACGCGCTGGAGCCCGCGATGCGCTCCAGGTTCCACCAGACGCCCCCGCCGCCGCCCAGCTCGACCTTCACCGTCTCGCCGAACTGGGTCAGGGCCATGCCCAGGTAGGGCCCGCTCGGGGAGCAGGCGCGGAACGACTCGTAGCTGGAGCGCTCGTACACCCAGCCCAGCGACGTCGTGCCGCCCATGACGACCTTGGTGCCGGCGGCCGTGCTGTTGGAGGCCAGGCCCACCTTCAGGCCGTCGCCGACGTTGGTGATCGCGCCCCACACCCCGCCGCCGCAACCGGCGGGCGGCTGGCTGCCCCCGCCGCCGGGGTTCGTCGGGGTGCTGCCGCCGCTGGTCGGCGGCTTCTGC
>NZ_JAJAUY010000186.1 GCF_020532625.1 Streptomyces antimicrobicus
GTCGCCGCGGGCAGCCCACGACGGCGGGGTCCGGCACGGTCCGGCCGGATCCCGCCGCCCGTCTCGAACCGGGCTCAAGAGCCGGTCGAAACCCATGGCAGCAACGGACAGGGGGGTGCCACGATCGGTTGCCCGTGCCCAGGGCAAGCAGCACTCCCGACCACCCAGATGGGACGCACCCGATGAACCCCAGCCAGGCCGGTGGCCCCAACCCGTACGCAGCGGGTCCGCCCGGTGCCACCTACCCCTCCCCGCCGCAGCCCCCTGCCGCCAGCGCCGGGAGCACCAAGCCGGGCACCGCCCTGATGGTGCTGGCGACCGTCCTGATCGGCCTGATGGCGGGCCTGTTCTTCGCCTACGACATCTCCGTGATGCCGGGTCTGGCCGACGGCGACGAGCGGACGTACGTCACCGCGATGCAGAACTTCAACGCCGAGATCGACGGCAACGGCCTCTTCGGCATGGCCTTCGTCCTCGCGCTGGTGGCCGCCGCGGCCTCGGCGGTCCTGGAGTTCCGCAAGGGCCGCAAGGCCGTCGCCCTGTGGGTGGGCGCCGCGGCCGTCGCGTACCTGGTGGTCCTCATGATCACCTTCACCGTCAACATCCCGCTGAACAACGAGCTCAAGGACGTCGGCGACGCGGCCAAGCTGACCGACTTCTCGATCGTGGACAAGTTCAAGAGCACCTGGGTCTCCACCAACATCGCGCGGACCCTGCTGTGCACGGCGGCCCTGACCGCCCTCTCCCGCGCCCTGGTCCTCCACGGCCGGGCCACGTCCCGCTGACACCTGACCCCAGCAGGACGCACCAGGCCCCGCCGGCCCGCCCGGCGGGGCCTGTTCGGCTCTACAGCCTCCCGTACGCGAACAGCGCCCACGCCAGGCAGCCCAGCGACGCCGTGCACAGCAGGGTGCGCCAGACGTTGGCGCGCACCCACGGTGCCTCGAAGGCCCGGCGGACGGCGGCCGGGTCGGCGATCCGGGCGACCGGGCCGGCCTTCTCCAGGGCGTTGTTCAGCGGGATGTTGACCTTGTTGGTCAGCCCCATCGCGACCACGTACAGCACCAGCGCCGCGATCAGCGGCGGCAGCACGTCCCGGCCGTCGGAGGGCACGTGCAGGCCGACGGCCAGGGCCGTGAAGACGAACGCGCCGATGTAGCCGAGGACGAACCAGCCGTTCAGGATCGCCACGTTGATCTTCTGCATCACGTCGATGACCGTGCGGTCGTCGGTGCGCTTCAGGCCCGGCATCACCGACACCGAGAAGCCGTAGAACAGGCCGCTGACCAGGCCCATCGTGATCGTCGCGGCGATGAGCGACGCGAGCCGTGCGGTTTCCACGTCGGATTCCCCCTGCTCGTGGTCAGGTCATGGAAGAGTCATCGAATCGTCAAGTCACCGGGATCATACGGCCGTACGCCCGTCCGGTCGCGGTGGATTCGAGCAGCTCTCCACGACCTCTTGAGCCCCCCGCGCGACGGTGGCTGAATCCGGCCTTCAGACCTGGAGGAGCCATATGACCATCGCCGACGCCCCACCCGTTCCGCTCCTGGACCGCGCGGCGGAACTGGCCGACATCAAGGCCCTGGCCGTCGCGGGCCCGGACGAGCGGGCCACGGAGCGCCAGCACGCCAAGGGCAAGCTGACCGCCCGCGAGCGGATCGACCTCCTCCTGGACCCGGGTTCCTTCCACGAGATCGAGACGCTGCGCCGGCACCGCGCGAGCGGTTTCGGGCTGGAGGACAAGCGTCCCTGGACCGATGGTGTGGTCACCGGCTGGGGCACGGTCGAGGGCCGCACGGTCTTCGTCTACGCCCACGACTTCCGCATCTTCGGCGGGGCGCTGGGCGAGGCCCACGCCGAGAAGATCCACAAGGTGATGGACCTCGCCGAGGCCGCCGGCGCGCCGCTGGTGTCGCTGAACGACGGCGCGGGCGCCCGCATCCAGGAGGGCGTCTCGGCGCTGGCCGGCTACGGCGGCATCTTCCAGCGCAACACCCGGGTCTCGGGCGTCATCCCGCAGATCTCCGTCATGCTGGGCCCCTGCGCGGGCGGCGCCGCGTACAGCCCGGCGCTGACGGACTTCGTGTTCATGGTCCGCGGGACCTCGCAGATGTTCATCACCGGCCCGGACGTGGTCCGCGCGGTGACCGGTGAGGAGATCACGCAGAACGGCCTGGGCGGCGCCGACGTGCACGCCGCCACCTCGGGCGTCGCCGCCTTCGCCTACGACGACGAGGAGAGCTGCCTGGAGGACGTGCGCCACCTGCTCTCCCTGCTGCCCTCCAACAACCGCGAGACCGCCCCGCGCACCGACTGCGACGACCCCGCCGACCGGCCCACCGACGCCCTGGTCGACATCGTCCCCGTCAACCCGCAGCAGTCGTACGACATCCGCAAGGTCGTCGAGGAGATCGTCGACCACGGCGAGCACTTCGAGATCCAGCCCGCCTGGGCGCCGAACGTGGTGTGCACCCTCGCCCGGATGGACGGCCACGTCACCGGCTTCGTCGCCAACCAGCCCGCCGCCCTCGCCGGCGTCCTCGACATCCACGCCAGCGAGAAGGCCGCCCGCTTCGTGCAGTTCTGCGACGCCTTCTCCATCCCGCTGATCACCCTGGTCGACGTACCCGGCTTCCTCCCCGGCGTCGACCAGGAGCACGGCGGCATCATCCGGCACGGCGCCAAGCTCCTCTACGCCTACTGCAACGCCACCGTCCCCCGCATCTCGCTCGTGCTGCGCAAGGCGTACGGCGGTGCCTACATCGTCATGGACTCCCGCTCCATCGGGACCGACCTGGCGCTGGCCTGGCCGACGAACGAGATCGCCGTGATGGGCGCCGAGGGCGCGGCGAACGTCATCTTCCGGCGCGAGATCGCCGCCGCCGACGACCCGGACGCGATGCGCGCGCAGAAGATCAAGGAGTACACGACCGAGCTGATGCACCCCTACTACGCCGCCGAACGCGGCCTGGTGGACGACGTGATCAGCCCGTCCGAGACCCGGTCGGTGCTCGTCGACGCCCTCGCGATGCTCCGCGCCAAGTACGCCGACCTGCCCTCCCGCAAGCACGGGAACCCGCCGGTATGAGCGGCGACGGCACGACGCGCGACGCGGCGGCCTGGCGGATCGTCAGGGGAATCCCCGACGCGGACGAGACCGCGGCCCTCGCCGTGGTCCTGGCCGCCTGCCTGGCCCGGGCTGCGGCCCCCGCCCCACCGGGCGCGGAGCACCCGAGCCGCCGCACCGGCTGGGACCGGGGGCTGCCCTTCCGCCCGGCCGGGACCTGGCGGGCATCCCGGGGGCCGGCCGGCGGATGATCACCACTCCTTCGTCATCCGCGCGGACGTCGCGTCCGCGGCCGGGCACGCTGCCCGGTCCTCGGGCCACCCGGACGGACAGTGGCGCAGGTGGCTCAGGGGTGGTGCCGGCCTTGCCGCCGACCTTGTCCGGGAGCCGGACCACGCCCGCCGCCGACCCCGCCAGGGGCGGCGGCGGGCCTGTTCCCGCCCCGCACGCCCTCACCCGCGGTTCAGAGGCTGCGGGCGGTGATGTCACCGTGGGCGGTGGTGGCGCGGATGTCGAGCTCGGGGCTGCCGTCGTTCTTGAGGGCGTTGCTGACGCGGCCGTAGGCGGTGCCGGCGTCCAGGGTGGCCGAGACACCGCCCGCGGCGGTGACCGAGATGTCGCCGGACTGGGTGCTGAGCACCACCGTGCCGCGCACGGCCTCGCGGATGCGGATGTCGCCCCGCGGGGTGCTGATCTGCGCCGGGCCGCCCAGGCGGCCGATCTCTACGTCGCCGTCGACCGCGGTGAGGCGGACGCTCGCGGCCTCGTCGAGCTTGATCTGCTGGTACGCACCGTCGAACTCGACGTCCCCCAGCCGGCCGACGCCGCGGAGCTCGCAGCCGGCCGCCTTGCCCTCGACCCGGGATCCGGCGGGCAGCTGGACGGTGACCTCGACGGAGCCGGCGGGGCCGAAGAACTGGCCCTTGGGCTCCGGGCTCTGGATCCGCAGGACCCCGTCGGCGTACGCGACGGTGGTCTGCTCGGCGGCCTGGACGTCGCGGCTCTTGCCGGGGTCGGCCGGCCGGATCTCCACGGTGGTGTCGGCGCGCTCGGCGGCGATGAACTGGACGCGCCCGGCGGGGACGGCCACGACGGCGGAGACGGGGGCCGGGGTGTCGAACTTCTGCATCGTGCTCTCCTGAGCTCGTTCCTTGTTTCTGACATGGGAAAAGCTACGTTGCTTTCCAAAGTCCGACAACAGGTTCGTTGCGTCAAAAACCAATAATCGCAGGTCAGCTAAGGGAAAGTGTTGCAACGGGCGGAGATGCAACGCAACGTCAGGAGCGCAGCCCGTTGCAATGATGGTGAGTGAACGCTAGGGTGGCGGCGGACGGGGCCGAACGAGGGGCTCCGACGCACGCAGCACCGAGGAGAACGCGATGCCGGGAGGCAGACTCACCCAGCAGGACCGCCAGCAGATCGCCGCGGGGCTGGCCGACGGGCTCGCCTACGCCGAGATCGCCCGGCGCCTCGACCGCCCCACCTCGACCGTCACGCGCGAGGTGATGCGCAACGGCGGCCCCACCGGCTACCGCGCCGACCTCGCCCACCGCGCCACCGAACACCGCGCCCGGCGGCGCAAGCAGGCCGCGCCCCGCGGGGCGTCGCCGGCGGCCGCCCAGCCGCACGGACGCGACGCCCGGGCCGTGGCCGCGTACGAGGAGACGCTCACCACCGTGCTGATGGCCTCGGGCCTGCCCAGGATGACCGCCCGGGTGCTGACCTGCCTGTTCACCACCGACGCGGGCAGTTTGACGGCGGCCCAGCTCGCCCAGCGCCTCGAGGTCAGCCCGGCGTCGGTCTCCAAGGCCATCGCTTTCCTGGAGAGCCAGAGCCTGGTCCGCCGGGAACGCGACGAGCGCCGCCGCGACCGCTACATCGTGGACGACGAGCTCTTCTACCAGGCGACGCTGGCCAGCGCCCGCGCCAACGACGAACTGGTGCGGACCGCCCGTGAGGGCGCCGCCGTCCTCGGCCCGCACACCCCGGCCGCCGCCCGCCTGGAGAACGTCGCCCGCTTCCTCGACTTCATCAGCGAAAGCATCGTCCGGGCCGCCGAACAGGCCCGGGACATCCTCCGTACGGGCCCCGCCCACGACTGAGGGCCGGGGCGCTGTGCTGCCCCGGCCCTCGGCCGGTCCGGTTCGCGTGGGGTCAGGCGGACAGGGCGCGCCCGCCTGGGCTTCCCTCCCGGTGACCCGCTCACACCCGCCCCGGGTCACCCGTCCGCGCCCCCGCCACCGCCCGGTGGCGGGGGCGCCGCGCGTGGGGCGGTCCGCTGCCACCGCTCGATGGCGCCGCCGAGGGACTGCGACACCAGGAGCAGCAGTTCGGCGGAGGACGCGAAGCGGGCGCCCGCCGGGGTCGCGGCCCCGAGGATCCCGGCACCGCGCCGGGACTCCGCCGCCAGGGCCTCGGTCATCCGCATGGTCGCCGTCAGGGACCGGACGAAGATCCCCTCGTCGGCGACATAGCGCTCGCGGCGCTCGCCGGGAGTCCTCTCCCGCCGGAGCAGCCCCTGCTGTTCGAGGAAGCCGACGGCGTTCGAGACCGACGCCGGGCTGACGCGCAGCCGCTGGACCAGGTCGGCGGCGGTGAGACTGCCGGAGTCGGCGACGTACAGGCAGGCGAGCGTGCCGGCCGCCACCCGCGGCATCCCCTGCTGGACGAGGAGGGCGGTGAAGGACTCGGTGAACTCCTGGACCGCCCCGGGATCGCGGCCGGGCCCCGCGTCGGGGACCGGCGCCGCCGCGGGCGGGGCCTGCTTGCGCCGCCGGGCCCGGGCCCGCGTGGCCTCCTGCGCCTGCCGCGCCCGGTAACCGCCGGGTCCGCCGTTGCGGGTCACCTCCCGCATGACGGTCGAGGCCGGCCGCCCCAGCCGCCGTCCGATCTCCGCGTAGCCGAGCCCCTCGGCCAGCCCCGCGGCGATGTCCTGACGATCCTGGCCGGTGAGCCTTCCTCCGGGCATCGGTGTGCGTCCCCCCTCCTGTGCCGAGCTGTCGAGCTGCACGGCTGCCGAACTGCACGACAGTATGCGTTCAGCCGCAGCCCATTGCAATGCCGGGTCGGGGGTTCATTGCATTCAGGGTCATTGTCATTGCAAAGAAAGGCTGTTTGTGCCTGTAGATAAGGACTCTTGGCGCCGAGGTGGCGTTGACTGATTGCTGAACGCAATGTAGCGTCCCCATCGTTCAGTGATTGCTGAACGCAGGGGAGTCGAAGGAGCGCAACACCATGTCCAAGCCCGAACTGCACAAGGCCGCCCAGGCGTTCGTCGACGCGGGATTCGCCGGGATCCAGATGCGCGTGCACGACGAGGACGGCGCATGGGTCGGCAGTGCCGGCGTACGCGAGCTGGGCGGGGCCGAGGAACCGCCGACCGACGGGCGGTTCTGGGTGGGCAGTACCACCAAGACGTTCGTCGCCACGCTGGTGCTGAAGCTGGTCGCCGAGGGCGCGATCGGTCTGGACTCGTCCGTGGCCGGTCACCTGCCCCGGCTGGAGCCGGCCCTGGACGAGCGGATCACCGTACGGATGCTGCTCCAGCACACCAGCGGGCTGTACAGCTACACCGGCGAGCCCGGCCCCGACGGCACGTTCGTGCCCGGCATCGCCGCGACGGGCAAGGCCTGGGTGGACAACCGCTTCCGGACCTACCGCGCCGAGGAGCTCGTACGGTTCGCGCTGGACAGGCCGGCGCGGTTCGAACCCGGCACCGGCCAGAGCTACTCCAACACCAACTACACCCTGGCCGTGCTCCTGGTCGAGGAGCTCACCGGCCGCCCGTACGCCGAGGAGATGCGGCAGCGGATCCTCGGACCGCTCGGGCTGCGCGACACCCTGGTCCCCGGCGACTCGCCGGAGCTGCCCGAGCCGCACGCCCACGGCTACTACCGCTACGAGGACGCCGGCGAGTGGAAGGTGGTGGACGTCACCCGCCAGAACAGCACCCTGCTGATCGGCGCCGGCGACATGATCTCCACCACCCAGGACCTGCAGACGTTCTTCTCCGCCCTGCTGCGCGGCCGGCTCCTGCCGGCCCCGCTGCTGGCGCAGATGCTCCAGCCGCACGGCGCGCTCGGCTACGGCCTCGGGCTGTTCGTGCAGGACCTCGGCCCCGGCGTGGGCACCGTCGTCCACCACCACGGTGGTGCCCCGGGCGGCTACGGGGCGCTGATGGTCGGCACGCCCGACGGCCGCAAGACCCTCACCGCCGGGCTGACCACCGGAGACTCGGCCGCGGACCCGGCCCAGGAGTTCCCGAAGGCCCTGGACCGGCTCCTCAAGGAGGTGTTCGGCGGCGGGCCGGCCGCGCCCGCCGCCCCCTGAGCGACCCGCTCAGCGCGTCGGCGCGCCGAACTGCCCCACCCGCCGCACCAGTCAGGTCCAGGAAGACGCCGCGGCCCGCGTGCAGGGCCTCGGCGACCGAGGCCGGGCCGGCCTGCGCCAGGCCCCCGCCCGGCGGACCGCCGCAGACCTGGCTCCTGACCCTCGGCGGCCGGCGGCTCCCCCGGGGCGGTGACCACCGACGTCGTGGCCGACGGCCTGCACCCCGCGGAGCGCGCGCAGTTGACGGCCCTCGCACCCGAAGCACGCCCGGTAGCGTTCACCCGCTGCTGGACGCGCAAGGAGGCGTACGTGAAGGGGACCGGTACCGGGCTCGCCGGCGGGGCGGCGCACATCTTCCTCGGGTGCGGCCCGAGTCCCGCCCGACCGCCGGGATGGACCCTGTACGACATCGCGGCCGGAGCCGGCTTCGCCGCCGCGTGCGCGGTCCGCACCGGCACACCCGACACCACCAGGAGGGACACGACGTGAAGGACCCCAAGGACAGGCTGGAATCGCTGCGCGCCGAGATCGAACGGCGCAACCCCGCCCAGCCCGAGTTCCACCAGGCGGTGCGGGAAGTGCTGGAGAGCCTCGCGCCGGTGTTCGCCGCGCGGCCCGAGTACGCCGTGCCCGGCCTGCTGGAGCGGATCACCGAGCCCGAGCGGCAGATCATCTTCCGGGTGCCGTGGCAGGACGACCACGGCACGGTCCACGTCAACCGGGGCTACCGGGTGGAGTTCAACAGCGCGCTCGGCCCGTACAAGGGCGGCCTGCGCTTCCACCCGTCGGTGGACATCGGCGTGGTGAAGTTCCTCGGCTTCGAGCAGATCTTCAAGAACGCCCTGACCGGCCTCGGTATCGGCGGCGGCAAGGGCGGCAGCGACTTCGACCCGCGCGGCAGGTCCGACGCCGAGGTGATGCGGTTCTGCCAGTCCTTCATGACCGAGCTCCAGCGGCACATCGGCGAGCACACCGATGTGCCGGCCGGTGACATCGGGGTGGGCGGCCGGGAGATCGGCTACCTGTTCGGCCAGTACCGCCGGATCACCAACCGCTGGGAGGCGGGGGTGCTCACCGGCAAGGGCACCGGGTGGGGCGGTTCGCAGATCCGGCCGCAGGCCACCGGCTACGGCAGCGTGCTGTTCGCCGCCGAGATGCTCCGGCACCGGGGCCTCGGGCTCGACGGCCGGTCCGCGGTGGTCTCCGGCTCCGGCAACGTCGCCCTCTACACGATCGAGAAGCTGCAGCAGCTGGGCGCGTACCCGATCACCTGCTCGGACTCCCAGGGTTACGTGGTGGACGAGAAGGGCATCGACCTCGACCTGCTCCGGCAGATCAAGGAGGTCGAGCGGGGCCGGGTCAGCGACTACGCGGCCCGGCGCGGCTCCGCCGCCCGCTTCGTGCCCGGCGGCCGGGTCTGGGAGGTGGCCGCCGAGGTGGCGTTCCCCTCGGCCACGCAGAACGAGCTCGGCGCCGACGACGCCCGCGCGCTGATCGCGGGCGGCGTCAAGGCGGTCTCGGAGGGCGCCAACATGCCGACCACGCCCGAGGCGGTGCGGCTCTTCCAGGAGGCCGGGGTGGCGTTCGGCCCGGGCAAGGCGGCCAATGCCGGCGGGGTCGCGGTCAGCGCCCTGGAGATGAGCCAGAACGCCTCGCGCAGCAGCTGGAGCGCGCAGCGGGTGGAGGAGGAGCTCGCGGGCATCATGCGGGACATCCACACGGTCTGCCAGGAGACGGCGGAGCGCTACGGGGCTCCGGGCGACTACGTCGTGGGTGCCAACATCGCCGGCTTCGAGCGAGTGGCGGACGCGATGCTCGCCCAGGGCGTCATCTGACGCCTCGGGGACCGTAGGACGTCGCCGGAGCCGGATGTATCAAAACAGATACATCGAGACTGATATAGGGTCGGACAGGTGAACGGAGTACAGCTCTTCCTGCTGGGCCGGACGCTGATGAAGATCGGCGAGGAGGCCATCCCGACCGAACGGGTCGGCAAGCGCGCCATGAGCACGCGGTCGGTGCTGATCGTGATGCTCGACATCTACGCGCACCCCGACACCACGGTCGGCGAGATCGCCACCCGCACCGGCCTGCCGCAGAGCGCCGTGTCCGCCTGCGTGGCCCGGCTGCGCGAGACCGGATCGGTGGTCACGGCCACCGATCCGCGCGACCGGCGCCGCACCCTGGTCCGGCAGAACCCCGAGGTCAACGACCGCCGCGCCGAGGTGGCCTCGACCACCGTCGACGCGGCCCTCGCCACCGCCCTGGGCACCGACGACCCGGTCGAGGTCGCCCAGGTCGTGGCGCTCCTGGAGGCCCTGGACCGCCGCCTGTCCCCGGAATCCCTCACCCGCCTGACCCCGGACGCCGGCTGACTCCGGACGCCGGCCGACCGCGCCGACCGACCGTGGACGCCGGCCGACCGCGT
>NZ_JAJAUY010000187.1 GCF_020532625.1 Streptomyces antimicrobicus
GGGCTTGCGGCCGCCCCGGGCCTGCGGCCCCGCCGGGCCCGGACGGGCCCGCGCCTGCGGCCGGGGCCGTCCAGCCGTCCGGCCGTCCGGCCCTCCGGCGGTGGGGGACGGTCAGGCCACCGTCAGGACGATCTTGCCCGCCGTGCGGCCCTGCTCGCCCAGGGCGTGGGCCTTCGCCGCGTCCGCCAGCGGGAGCACCGTCTCGACCACCGGGCGGAGCTCGCCCCGCTCGACCAGCGCCGCGATCTCGCGCAGGCCGAGCTGGTCCGGCTCGACCAGGACCCACTCGGCGCGCACGCCCTGCGGGGCCGCCGGGACGTCGTCCGGGCCCGGCAGGGTCACCAGTCGGCCGCCGGGGCGCAGGACCGCCAGCGACCGCCGCGCGGTCTCGCCGCCGAGCCCGTCCAGCACCACGTCCACGTCGGAGACCGCGTCCTCGAAGCGCACGGCGCGGTAGTCGACCACCTCGTCCGCGCCGAGCGAACGCACCAGGTCGTGCTTGGCCGCGCTCGCCGTGCCGATCACGTACGCGCCGCGGGCCTTGGCGATCTGGACCGCGAAGTGGCCGACGCCACCGGCCGCCGCGTGCACGAGCACCCGCTCCCCGGGCCGTACGTCCGCCGTGTCCACCAGCGCCTGCCAGGCGGTCAGCGCGGCCAGCGGCAGGGCCGCGGCCTCCACGTGCGTCAGCGACCGCGGCTTGGGCGCGAGCTGCCGCGCCGGGGCCACCACGTACTCGGCGTAGCCGCCCGCCTGCCGCGGGAACAGCGGCATCCCGTAGACCTCGTCACCGGGCCGGAACACCGTCACGCCGGGGCCGACCGCTTCCACGGTGCCGGACACGTCCCAGCCGAGCACCGGGACCTCGCCCCACTCGATGAGCGCCCCGCTGGCGCGGGTCTTCCAGTCCACCGGGTTCACACCGGCCGCGTGCACCCGGACCAGGACCTCGTTCAGTCCGGGCGCCGGGCGCTCGATCTCCCGCTCGACCAGGGTCTCGGGTCCGCCCCACTGCTCCACGACCACCGCGCGCATGTTCTCCGCCTTGCTTCTGGTGCCGGGCCTCTCCCGGCGACGCAGTCCACCATCCGGCCTCGCGGCCCGTCGTGGTGTTGGCCGGATGGCCACCCTGTGACAGGATCTGGCCATGACCGACGTCCGCCGCCACCGCATCGCCGTCCTGGCGCTCCCCGGCGTGCCCCCCTTCGAGCTGGGCATCCCGTCCCGGGTCTTCGGCAGCGCCGAGGACCCCGAGGGCCGCCCGCTCTACGAGGTCACCGTCTGCACCGCCGACGGCGCCCCCGTGCTCAGCGACGCCGGGTTCACCGTGCAGCCCGCCGCGGGACCCGAGGCCCTGGCCGCCGCCGACACCGTGATCGTGCCGCCCACCCACGCCATGCCCGAGCTGGGCCGCGGCGGGCCGCTGCCCGACGAGGTCGCCGCCGCCATCGCCCGGATCCGGCCCGGCACCCGGCTGGTGTCGATCTGCACCGGCTCCTACGTGCTCGCCGCCGCCGGGCTCCTCGACGGCCGCCCCGCCACCACCCACTGGAACCTGGCCCTGGAGTTCCGCCGCGCCTACCCCCGGGTCCGGCTGGACGAGGACGTCCTCTTCGTGGACGACGGGGACGTCCTGACCTCCGCGGGCGTCGCCGCCGGGGTCGACCTCTGCCTGCACCTGATCCGCCGCGACCACGGCGCCACCGTCGCCAACCGCGCCGCCCGGATGTGCGTCGTACCGCCCTGGCGCGACGGCGGCCAGGCGCAGTACATCGACCGCCCGGTGCCCGAGCCGACCGTCGCCACCACCACGGCCACCCGCGCCTGGGCCCTGGAGCGCCTGGACACCCCGCTCTCCCTCGCCGAACTGGCCGCCCACGCCCGGATGAGCCTGCGCACCTTCACCCGCCGGTTCCGCGACGAGGTCGGGATGACCCCCGTCCAGTGGCTGACGGCGCAACGCCTGGAAGTGGCCCGCCAGTTGCTGGAGACCACCGACCTGCCGGTGGACCTGGTCGCGCACCGGGCCGGTTTCGGCTCCGCCAACTCCCTGCGCCAGCACATGCGGGCCGCCATCGGCGTGTCACCGATCACCTACCGCCGGACCTTCCAGCCCGCTCCGGCCCCCGCTCCGGCCCCCGCCCCGGCTTGACCTCGGAGGTAATCGCTCCCGGCCCCGCGGCGGGCCATGCTTTCCCGTACGGGCGCACCGCCCGTACCGACCTCCCGAGGAGCGACGCGACATGACTGCCTACGCCATCGCCCACCTGCGTGCCACAACGGTGAACGAGGACGTCCTGCGCTACATAGAGACCATCCAGGCCACCCTCGACCCCTTCGGCGGACGGTTCCTCGTCCACGGCGCCCAGGCCGAGGTCGTGGAGGGTCCCTGGACCGGCACCGTCGTCGTGGTCGCCTTCCCCGACACCGCCGCGGCCCGCGCCTGGTACGCCTCCGAGGCCTACCAGGCCATCCTCCCGCTGCGCACCCGCCACATCACGGGCGAGGTCGTCATCGTGGACGGCGTCCCGGACGGCTACGACGCGCGCACGACGGCGGCCGCCCTGCGCGCCGAGGCAGGCCTCTGAAAGGCGCCGACGCCGGCCTGCGACCCGCCCGACGCCGGCCTGCGACCCGCCCGACGCCGGCCTGCGACCCGCCCGACGCCGGCCGGTGGCCCGCCCGACGCCCGCCTGCGGCCCGCCCGACGCCGGCCTGCACGGCCCACCCGATCCGGCCGCCGGGGCACCCGGGCCGACCGCCTCCGGGCACCCCGGCCCCCGGCCTCCGAGGCACGGGTCGGCGGGGTGCGAGCATGGGCCCATGGCTACTCACCTCATCACCGGTGCCGGCTCCGGCATCGGCGCCGCCGTCGCCGCGCGCCTGCACGCCCGCGGCGACGAGCTCATCCTGCTGGCCCGCGACGCCGCCCGCGGCAAGGAGCTCACGGCCCGCTACCCCGGCTCCCGCGCGCTGGTCGCCGACCTGGCCGACCCCGACCGGATCTCCTGGGCCTTCTCCCACCAGGCCCTGCCCGACCGCCTGGACTCCCTGCTGCACGTCGCCGGGATCGTCGACCTCGGGCCGGTGGGCGACCTGCGCCCCAAGACCTGGCACCAGCAGCTCAACGTGAACCTGATCGCCCCCGCCGAGATCACCCGGCTGCTGCTGCCCTCGCTGCGCGCCGCCCAGGGGCACGTCGTCTTCGTGAACTCCGGTGCCGGCCTGAACGCCCACCCCGACTGGAGCGCGTACGCCGCCTCCAAGCACGGGCTGAAGGCCCTGGCCGACTCCCTGCGCGGCGAGGAGAAGGCCAACGGGGTCCGCGTGACCTCCGTCTACCCCGGCCGCACGGCCACCCCCATGCAGGCCAAGGTGCACTCCCAGGAGGGCAGGGAGTACGACCCGCAGGCGTGGATCGACCCCGAGTCGGTCGCGACCACCATCGTCATGGCCGTCGACCTGCCGCGGGACGCCGAGGTCAACGACCTGACCGTGAGGCCGGGCCGATGACCGCCACCGGCGTCGGCTCGATGCCGGGCGGTGACGCCCGGGAGGCCGTCAAGACCGTCACCGGGACCTTCGAGGACTTCCCGTACCTGCCCGAGCTGCCCGCCCGCGGCCCCGGCGCGGACATGACGGGCCGCTCGCTCGGCCTGCTGGTCGACCTGTACGCCCACGTCGAGCCCAGCGGCTGGCGGATCAGCGACCGGCCCGGCCGCGACACCCGGCGCGCCCGCTCCTGGCTCGGCGAGGACCTCGACGCCCTGGAGGAGTACACCCAGGGCTACGAGGGCCGGCTCAAGATCCAGGTGGTCGGTCCCTGGACGCTCGCCGCCGCCCTGGAGCTGCGCAGCGGCGAGGCCCTGCTCGGAGACCCCGGCGCCTGCCGCGACCTGGCCGGATCCCTGGCCGAGGGGGTGCGCGAGCACCTGGCGGACGTCCGCAAGCGGGTGCCCGGCGCGTCGGTCGTGCTGCAGTTCGACGAGCCCTCGCTGACGGCCGTGCTGCGCGGGCAGGTGCGCACGGCCAGCGGCTACCGGACCTACCGGGCCGTGGACCGGCAGGTCGTCGAGGGCAGCCTGCGCGACCTCTTCGCGGTCCACGACGGCGAGGTCGTGGTGCACTCGTGCGCGCCCGAGGTGCCCTTCGCGCTGCTGCGGCGGGCCGGTGCCACGGGGGTGTCGTTCGATTTCTCGTTGCTCACGGAGCGCGAGGACGACGCCCTGGGCGAGGCCGTCGAGAGCGGCACGCGACTCTTCGCCGGAGTGGTGCCGGGCACCGATGCCCCGTTGTCGGACCCTGCCGGTAGCGTCATGGGTGTCAGGAAGCTTTGGCGCAGGCTGGGGCTGGCCCCGGGGACCCTCGCGGAGTCCGTGGTGGTCACTCCGTCGTGCGGTCTGGCGGGCGCTTCGCCCGCCTACGCCCGCGCGGTACAGGCCCACTGCGTCAGGGCGGCGAGGTCACTCGCCGACAACCCTGAGTGACGGACCGACGGGGCCACGGGAGGACACGGCATGACAGCCGAACAGCAGGAGACGGTACCGGCGCAGGTGCGCGAGCAGCACCAGCTGCTGGCCGAGCAGGTCGAGGAGCACCGCTTCCGATACTACGTCAAGGACCAGCCGGTCATCAGCGACGCCGAGTTCGACAAGCTGCTGCGCTCCCTTGAGGCCCTGGAGGAGCAGTACCCGGAGCTGCGCACCCCCGACTCGCCCACCCAGAAGGTGGCGGGGGCGTACGAGACGGACTTCGCCTCCGTCGAGCACCGCGAGCGCATGATGTCCCTCGACAACGCCTTCGACGACGAGGAGCTGGCGGCCTGGGCCGAGCGGGTGGCCCGGGACGCCGGCACCGCCTCCTACCACTACCTGTGCGAGCTCAAGGTGGACGGCCTCGCCGTCAACCTCACCTACGAGCACGGCCGCCTGACCCGCGCCGCCACCCGGGGCGACGGCCGCACCGGCGAGGACATCACGCCCAACATCCGCACCATCGCCGAGATCCCCGACCGCCTGCGGGGCGAGCGGATCCCGGCACTGGTGGAGATCCGCGGCGAAGTCTTCTTCCCGATGGAGAAGTTCGAGGAACTCAACGCCCGCCTGGTCGCGGCCGGCGACAAGCCCTTCGCCAACCCCCGCAACGCGGCGGCCGGTTCGCTGCGCCAGAAGGACCCCAAGGTCACCGCGACCCGCCCGCTGCACATGGTGGTCCACGGCCTCGGCGCCCGCGAGGGCCTGGACATCGACCGGCTCTCGCAGGCGTACGAGCTGCTCCACGAGTGGGGCCTGCCGACCGCCCGGCACAACAAGGTCGTCACCACCCTCGACGAAGTCCGCGCGTTCATCGCGCACTTCGGGGAGAACAGGCACTCCGTCGAGCACGAGATCGACGGCGTGGTCGTCAAGCTCGACGAGATCCCGCTCCAGGGCCGCCTCGGCTCCACCGCCCGCGCCCCGCGCTGGGCGATCGCGTGGAAGTACGCGCCCGAGGAGGTCAACACCAAGCTGATCGACATCAAGGTCGGTGTCGGCCGCACCGGACGGGTGACGCCGTACGCGCAGGTCGAGCCGGTGACGGTGGCCGGCTCCGAGGTCGAGTTCGCCACCTTGCACAACCAGGAGGTCGTCAAGGCCAAGGGCGTGCTCATCGGCGACACCGTCGTGCTGCGCAAGGCGGGGGACGTCATCCCCGAGATCCTCGGGCCCGTCGTCGACCTGCGCGACGGCACGGAGCGGGAGTTCGTCATGCCCGCCGAGTGCCCCGAGTGCGGCACGGCGCTGCGGCCGATGAAGGAGGGCGACATCGACCTGCGCTGCCCCAACGGCCGGACCTGCCCCGCGCAGCTGCGCGAGCGCCTGTTCTACCTGGGCGGGCGGCAGTGCCTGGACATCGAGAACTTCGGCGCGGTGGCCGCCGCCGCCCTCACGAACCCGCTGGAGCCGGCCGAGCCGCCGGTGCGCGACGAGGGCGACCTGTTCGGCCTGACGGTCGAGCAGCTCCTGCCCATCAAGGCCTACGTCCGCGACCCCGACAGCGGTCTGCCCAAGCGGGATCCGAAGACGGGCGAGGAGAAGATCGTCACGGTCTTCGCCAACCAGAAGGGCGAGCCGAAGAAGAACACCCTCGCCATGCTCGCGAACATCGAGGCGGCCAAGGACCGCCCGCTGGCCCGCGTCATCAACGGCCTGTCGATCCGCCACGTCGGCCCGGTCGCCGCCGAGGCGCTGGCCCGCGAGTTCCGCTCCATCGACCGGATCCAGGCGGCGACGGAGGAGGAGCTGGCCGCCACCGACGGCGTCGGCCCGATCATCGCGGCCTCGCTCAAGGAGTGGTTCGCCGTCGACTGGCACCAGGAGATCCTGCGCAAGTGGCGCGAGGCCGGCGTCCGGATGGAGGAGGAGGGCTCCGGTGAGGACGAGGGGCCGCGCCCGCTGGAGGGCCTGACCGTGGTCGTCACCGGCACTTTGCAGAACCACACCCGCGACGGCGCCAAGGAGGCCCTGCAGAGCCGGGGCGCCAAGGTCACCGGATCGGTGTCGAAGAAGACCTCGTTCGTGGTCGTCGGCGACAACCCCGGCTCCAAGTACGACAAGGCCGTGCAGCTGAAGCTGCCGATCCTCGACGACGCCGGCTTCGAGGTGCTGCTGGAGCAGGGCCCGGACGCGGCACGCGAGGCGGCCCTCGCGGTGGAAGGTGCCGCCGGGGCGGAGTAAGGGGGCCCACGGACGACGTAGCGAAGGCGAACGGATGCGTGGCGTGCGGCCGTACGGGCGGGCGCACGCCGGGTGCGCGCCCGGTCGTGAACGGCCGGTCGGGCACCGCCCGCAGGGCCGTGAGCTGTCGGATCATCGGACGGGTGACAGGGGGGTCCTGGTCCAAACTCACCCGTTCGGCGGATACCGTACTGATGAGGATGGCTGGGTCGCATTCGGGCAACCGCCGCCGACCGCTGCCCCTGGAAGCCTCCTGCGGCCTACTGTTGAGGGGTGCGCCTGTCGTGCACGGCTGCGGTGACGTGATTCCAGCCGTGATGGCATGACATCGGGGCCTCCCCCGGCCACCGCTGGGAGGGGCCCCCAGGCATCGGCATCGCCGGCTGTGAGAGGGACGGGCATGAAACCCACCGAAAGCGCCGACCCGTCACCTGATTTCGGCGGGGACGCACCCACCGTGCGGACCAGGCGGCTCGGCGTCCTGCGCGCCAGGACGCCCGAAGTGCACCCGCTGGCGCTCGCCGTCCCGACCGGACCGGGACGGCGCACCGCGCTGCCCTTCGCCGTCGTCGGCCTCGCCCTGGCCCTCGTCGCGATCGGCCTCGCCGATGCCCTGACCCACCGTCACGCCCTGTTCCCCGGCGGCCCCGCCGGCTGGGCCCTGGCGCTGCTGACCGGCATCATCGTCGGCCACCTCGTCGCCCTCGGCCGGGACCGCTGGTGGGGCGGCACCGGCTCGGGCGCCGCCCTCACCCTCGGCGTGCTGCTCCTCTACGGCTGGCTCCCCGCCGGCCTGGTCTCCCTGGCCGTGGTCTCGCTCGTCGGCGCCGCCCGCCGGCACCGCTGGCGCCAGGGCCTGCTGCACGGCGCCGCCGACATCCTCGGCATCGGGGCCGGCGCCCTCGTCCTGGCCGCCTTCGGCCAGACCCCGACGGTGGAGAACCCCTGGAAGCCCACCGCATGGACCCTCGCCGCCGCCCCCGAGGTCCTGCTCGTCGCCCTCGCCTACCTGGCCGTCACCCGCGTCGTGCTCTGGGCGGCCCTGTCCCCGCCCGGCGGCGGCCTGCCCACCGTCGACCGCACCGCCGTGCTGCGCCAGGGCCTGGTCGCCGTCGCCCTCCTCGGCATCGCCCCGCTGATCTGCGTCGTGGGGGTCACCCTCCCGGTCCTGCTGCCCCTCTTCGCGGTCCCGCTCATCGCCCTGGACTCCACGCTGTGGATCGCCCGGGCCCGGGCCGAGGAGCAGCTGCGCGACCCGCTGACCGGACTGCCCAACCGGCAGTGGCTGCTGGAGCGGGCCTGGACCGCCCTGGACGAGGCTGAACGTTTGGGCACCCGGTCAGCTCTTGTGCTGATCGACCTGGACCGGTTCCGCGCGGTCAACGACACCCTCGGCCACCTCGCGGGCGACCGCCTGCTCCTGCAGATCGCCGACCGGCTGCGCCAGGCCCTCCCCGAGGACGCCGAGGCCGCCCGCCTCGGTGGGGACGAGTTCGCCGTCCTGCTGCCCGTCGCCGACTCCCAGACCAGCGCCCAGCGGGTCGCCCGCCACCTGGTCGCCGAGCTCAGCTCCCCCCTCGACCTCGACGGCCTCACCCTGGTCCTGGAGGCCAGCGCCGGCCTGGCCGTCTTCCCCGACCACGCCCTGGACGCCGAGGGCCTGCTGCGGCGCGCCGACGTCGCCATGTACCAGGCCAAGCGGGACCGCACCGGGGTCGAGGTCTACGAGTCGAAGCGGGACAGCAACACGCCCGACCGCCTCGGCCTCCTCGGCGACCTGCGCCGGGCCCTGGACGCGGGCGAGGTGGAACTCCACTACCAGCCCAAGGTCCGCTTCGACGGCCAGGTGGCCGGCCTGGAGGCCCTGGTCCGCTGGGTGCACCCCGAGCGCGGGCGGGTCTCACCGGACGAGTTCATCGCCATCGCGGAGACCTCCGGGCTGATGCCGCGCCTGACCGAGTACGTCCTGGAGACGGCCCTGGCCCAGGTCGCCCGCTGGCGCGCCCAGGGCCTGAAGGTGCCGGTCGCCGTCAACGTCTCGCCGCGCGACGTCCACACCCCCGGCTTCGCCGGCGCCGTCGCCGCGCGGCTGGCCCGGCACGGCGTACCGGCCGGCGCCCTCCAACTGGAGATAACGGAACACGTGCTGCTGGAGGACCCCCAGCGGGCGGCCGACACCATGGCCGGGCTGACCGGGCACGGGGTGAAGATGTCCCTGGACGACTTCGGCACCGGTTACTCCTCCCTCGTCCACCTGCGCCGCCTGCCGGTCAGCGAACTGAAGATCGACCGCAGTTTCGTCGCCCGCCTGGCGGTCGACGCCCAGGACGCGGAGATCGTCCGCTGCACGGTCGACCTGGCCCACTCCCTGGGCCTGCTGGTCGTGGCCGAGGGCGTCGAGGACGACGAGACCTGGGAGCACCTGCGCGACCTGGGCTGCGACGCCGTCCAGGGCTGGCTGGTGGCCGCCGCCATGCCGCCCCAGGAGGCCACCGCCTGGCTCCTGGCCCGAGGCGAACGCGGCTGGCGCCGCCCCGCGGACATCACAGCGGAACTGACGGACACCCCGGCCACCTGACGGGCCGCCGGGCCCGGGCCTGCCCAGGGGCGCCGGCCCCTGGAGCCCGCCGGGCGGGGAACTGACGGACACCCAGCCACCTGGCGGCCCTCCCGGCGCACGCCCGCCGGGAACGCCGGCCCCTCGTGCGTACGCCGAGCGACCGACCGGGCAGCCGAGCGGCCGGCAGTCGAGCCGCGGGCCGCCGGGCCGCCCCACTCCCGTCGCCGGGACCGCGGCGCCGCCCCGGACCCCGCCCGGCCGGGCGGGCACTCGGGCGGCCCGGCTCGTGTTCCCCGGCTTCCCTCCGGCCCGCCACGGCGCGCAGGCCGCCCCACCCAGGTGCACCGGGCAGGCGACCCGCCCAGCCGGGCGGGCGAGTGAACCCGCCCGTCCCGGGCGAACGGGCCGCCAGGCCGGCCCACGGCGGGTGCCCCCTGTCGGCCCCCGCGGGCCTTCGAGGCGGGGGCAATGGGGCAGAACCCCGGCCCGACCTGCCCGAGCGGACGGGTGGCCCGGCCCCTGCCCCCG
>NZ_JAJAUY010000188.1 GCF_020532625.1 Streptomyces antimicrobicus
GGGGGGGGGGGGGCGCCCCCCCCCCCCCACCCCTCCCCCCGCGACGGAAATCCACGGAGGAACCCGTGCACACCTCTTGCCCCGCCTCATTGTTAGCGCTAACACTACGGAGGGCCGCGCAGCCCCGGCTCCCTCGAAAGGCACTCCCTTGACCTCATCCCACCCCCTCGCGCCCACCCCGTGCCCCGCCGAAGCGGAGCGGTACACGGTCGGCGTCGACTTCGGCACCCTGTCGGGCCGCGCCGTGGTGGTGCGCGTGCGCGACGGCCAGGAGCTGGCCGCGGCGGTCCACACCTACCGGCACGGCGTCATCGACCGGCAGCTGCCGCACGGCGGGGCGCGCCTTCCTCCGGACTGGGCCCTGCAACACCCGCAGGACTGGCGGGACGTACTGCGCCACGCCGTCCCGGAGGCCGTGGCGGCGGCCGGGATCGACCCGGCCGCGGTGATCGGTATCGGCACCGACTTCACCGCGTGCACCGTCCTGCCCGTGCTGGCCGACGGAACCCCCCTCGCCGAGACGGAGCTCGCCGGACGGCCGCACGCCTGGCCCAAGCTGTGGAAGCACCACGCGGCGCAGCCGCAGGCCGACCGCATCAACGAACTCGCCCACGCCCGCGGGGAGAAGTGGATCGCCCGCTACGGCGGCCGGATCTCCGCCGAGTGGCAGTTCGCGAAGGCCCTCCAGGTCCTGGAGGAGGATCCGCTCGTCTACGAGGCCTGCGCGCGGTGGATCGAGGCCGCGGACTGGATCGTGTGGCAACTGACCGGAACCGAGTCCCGCAACGCCTGCACGGCCGGATACAAGGGCATCCACCAGGACGGCGCCTATCCGAGCGAGGAGTACCTGGGCGCGCTCGACCCCCGGTTCGCCGACTTCGCCCGCACCCGCCTCGCGTTCCCGCTCTCCGCGCTGGGCTCACGCGTGGGCTCGCTCAGCACCGAGGCGGCGGCCCTGACCGGGCTGCGCCCCGGCACCGCCGTGGCCGCGGGCAACGTCGACGCCCATGTCACCGCGGCGGCGGCCCAGGCCGTCGAGGACGGCCGGCTGCTCGCCATCATGGGCACCTCCACCTGCCACGTGGTGAACGCTCCGGTCCTCGCCGAGGTCCCCGGCATCTGCGGCGTCGTGAACGGCGGGATCGTCGAGGGGGCCTACGGCTACGAGGCCGGCCAGAGCGCGGTCGGCGACATCTTCGCCTGGGTGCTGGACCAAGGCCTCCCGTCGGACTACCTCGCCGAGGCCGCCGACCGGGGCGAGGACCTGCACACCCTGCTGACCCGCAAGGCCGCCCGCCAGCCGGTCGGCGGGCACGGGGTGGTCGCCCTCGACTGGCTGAACGGCAACCGCTCGGTCCTCGTCGACCACCACCTCTCCGGAGTCGTCGTCGGCCTCACCCTCGCCACCCGCCCCGAGGACGTCTACCGCGCGCTGCTCGAAGCCACCGCGTTCGGCACCCGGATCATCGTCGAGGCCTTGGAGAGGGGCGGCATACCGGTCCACGAGTTCATCGTCGCCGGCGGCCTGGCCAGGAACGACCTGCTCATGCAGATCTGCTCCGACGTGCTGCGCCGCCCCGTCTCGCTCGCCGCGTCCGACCAGGGCCCCGCCCTCGGATCGGCCATCCACGCCGCCGTGGCCGCCGGCGCGCACCCCGACGTGCGCACCGCCACCGCCGCCATGGGCCGCCGCCGGCCCGCCGTCTTCACGCCCGACGCGGCGCGAGCCGACGCCTACGACGCCCTCTTCGCCGAGTACCGGCTGCTGCACGACCACTTCGGCACCAGCGGCCTGCTGCACCGCCTGAGGAACATCCGCAACACGGCACGGTGAACGGGCCGGCCCCGCCCTTTCGTCGGCCCCCGCTCCCCCGCTTCCCCGCTCCCCCGTTTCCCCGCTCCCTCGCCCCGCCGCCCTCGACGCCGTGCGGGACGCCACCTTCAGGAGTCCATGTGCCCAGCCCCACACCCCCCGCCCAGGAGATCTGGTTCCTCACCGGCAGCCAGGGCCTGTACGGGGAGGAGACGCTGCAGCAGGTCGCCGAACAGTCACGGCGGATCGCCGCCGTGCTGGCCGACGTACCCGGCCTACCCGCGCGCGTGGTGTGGAAGCCGGTCCTGACGGACGCCGGCTCCATCCGCCGGACGTGCCTCGACGCCAACACCGACGACCGGTGCATCGGGCTCATCGCCTGGATGCACACGTTCTCGCCGGCCAAGATGTGGATCGCCGGCATGGACGCGCTGCGCAAGCCCCTGCTGCACCTGCACACCCAGTCGAACGTGGCCCTGCCCTGGGACACCATCGACATGGACTTCATGAACCTCAATCAGGCCGCCCACGGTGACCGCGAGTTCGGACACGTCCAGGCCCGCCTCGGTGTCCCCCGCAAGACCGTGGCCGGCCATGTCAGTGATCCCGTGACGACCGCGCGCGTCGAGACGTGGGCGCGGGCGGCCGTCGCGCGGTCCGAACTGGCCACCCTCAAGGTGGCCCGCTTCGGCGACAACATGCGCGACGTGGCCGTCACCGAAGGCGACAAGGTCGAGGCCCAGCTGCGCCTCGGCGTCTCCGTCAACACCTACGCCGTCAACGACCTGGTGGAGGTCGTCGACAGCGCGGACGAGAGCGAGGTGACGTCCCTCGTCAAGGAGTACGAGGACCTGTACGACCTGACGCCGGGCCTGCGGCCGGGAGGCGAACGCCACCACGCGCTGCGGTACGCGGCCCGCATCGAGGCCGGCCTGCGCACCTTCCTGGAGACGGGCGGCTTCGGGGCCTTCACCACCAACTTCGAGGACCTGGGCGGACTGCGTCAACTGCCCGGCCTCGCGGTGCAGCGGCTCATGGCCCAGGGGCTCGGATTCGGAGGAGAGGGCGACTGGAAGACCGCCGTCCTGCTGCGGGCCCTCAAGGTGGCCGCCACCGGTCTCCCGGGCGGCACCTCGTTCATGGAGGACTACACCTACGACCTGACGGCCGGGCAGCAGCTCGTGCTCGGCGCGCACATGCTGGAGGTCTGCCCCACGCTCGCGGCCGCGCGGCCCCGCTGCGAGATCCACCCCCTCGGCATCGGCGGGCGGGAGGACCCGGTGCGCCTGGTGTTCGACGCCGCCCCGGGCCCCGCCGTCGTGGTCGGTCTCGCCGACCTCGGCGACCGCTTCCGCCTGATCGCCAACGACGTCGACGTGGTGGCGCCGCCGCATCCGCTGCCCGCGCTGCCCGTCGCCCGCGCGGTCTGGCGGCCCCGTCCCGACCTGCGGACCTCCGCCGAGTCGTGGCTGACGGCCGGAGGGCCGCACCACACCGTCCTCAGCACCGCCCTGACCGCCGACCATCTGGACGACCTGGCGGAGATGCTCCGCCTGGAACTCGCCCTCGTCGACCACACCACCACCGCGCGGCGGTTCCGGCGCGAGCTGCGCTGGAACCAGGCGTACTACCGGCTGGCCCGGGGTCTGTGAACCGGGCGGTCCCGCCCCACCGTCCTGCGCCGTCGATGATCCCGAACAGACCCTTGACGGCGTTCTTGTGAGCGTTAACACTCAGGTATCGCCAGGCCGGAGCCGGTGCGCCCCCCGACGCGCACAGCGCGAGAAACGGCTCGTCCGGCTCCGCTCGACCCGCTTCCGGTCGCCCAGCCGGGTCGCACCGTGCCGGTCGCGGAACATCACTGGAGGAATCGTGCGGAAGCTTTCAGCGGGCCTCGTCGCCGTGGGTCTGTCCCTGTCGCTGGCGGCCTGCGGCCAGAGCGCCAACGGAGCGGGCGGCGGCGCGGCCGGCAAGGACGCCGAAGGAGGCCTCGTCGGCATCGCGATGCCGACCAAGTCGTCGGAGCGCTGGATCGACGACGGCACCAACATGGTCAAGGAGTTCCAGGCCAAGGGGTACCGGACCGACCTCCAGTACGGCGACAACGTCGTGGAGAACCAGGTCTCCCAGGTGGAGAACATGATCACCAAGGGGGCCAGACTGCTGGTGATCGCCGCCATCGACGGTTCCTCGCTCACCAACGTGCTGCAGAAGGCCGCCGACGCCGGCATCCCCGTCATCTCCTACGACCGGCTGATCCGCGGCACCGCGCACGTCGACTACTACGCGACCTTCGACAACTTCAAGGTCGGTGTCCTGCAAGGCAGTTACATCGTCGACAAGCTCGGCCTCAAGGAGGGCAAGGGCCCGTTCACCATCGAGCTGTTCGCCGGCTCGCCGGACGACAACAATGCCACGTTCTTCTTCAACGGTGCGATGAGCGTCCTCAAGCCGTACATCGACGACAAGAAGCTGGTCGTGCAGAGCGGCCAGACCTCCTTCAACCAGATCGCCACACTGCGCTGGGACGGCGGTCTCGCCCAGTCCCGGATGGACAACCTGCTGAGCAAGTCGTACACCACCGCCCGGGTCGACGCCGTGCTCTCGCCGTACGACGGCATCTCGATCGGCATCATCTCGTCGCTCAAGGGCGTCGGCTACGGCACCGGCCGGCCCCTGCCCGTCGTGACGGGCCAGGACGCCGAGCTGGCCTCGGTGAAGTCGATCATCGCGGGCGAGCAGACCCAGACCGTCTACAAGGACACCCGCCAACTGGCCAAGGCAGCCGTCCAGATGGGCGACGCGCTGCTGACCGGCGGCAAGCCCGAGGTCAACGACACCGGCCAGTACGACAACGGCGTCAAGACCGTACCGGCGCAGCTGCTCCAGCCGGTCAGCGTCGACAAGGAGAACTACCGCAAGGTCCTGGTGGACAGCGGTCAGTACACCGAGGACCAGCTCAAGTAGCCCACGGGGTCCGACCGGCGGGCCCGGTGCCGAACCGGCGGTGCGACGCCCGGGAGACCGCCCGGCACCGCACCGCCCCGACGATACGGATGAGCAACCATGGCCCGACCCGTTCTCGAGATGCGGTCGATCAGCAAGACGTTTCCCGGGGTCAAGGCCCTGTCCGAGGTCAACCTGACCGTCGCCGCCGGGGAGGTGCACGCCCTCTGCGGGGAGAACGGCGCCGGCAAGTCCACCCTGATGAAGGTGCTCAGCGGGGTCCACCCGTACGGCAGCTACGACGGCGAGATCCGCTTCGAGGGCGAACCCTGCCGGTTCCGGGACATCCGCTCCAGTGAGCAGCGCGGCATCGTCATCATCCACCAGGAACTGGCGCTGGTGCCGTACCTGTCCGTCGCCGAGAACATCTTCCTCGGCAACGAGCACGCCACCCGGGGCTTCATCAGCTGGCGCCGGACGCTGACGCACGCCGCCGCGCTGATCCGGCAGGTCGGACTCGACGAGAGCCCGCACACCAGGATCGCCGATCTGGGCGTCGGCAAGCAGCAGTTGGTCGAGATCGCCAAGGCACTGGCCAAGAAGGTCAAGCTGCTCATCCTGGACGAGCCGACGGCCGCCCTGAACGACGAGGACAGCCGCAAGCTGCTCGACCTGATCCTCGCGCTCAAGGCGCAGGGCGTCTCCTGCATCCTCATCTCGCACAAGCTGAACGAGATCGCCCGGGTCGCCGACGCCGTCACCGTCCTGCGCGACGGGCGGACCGTGGAGACCCTCGCGGTCGGTTCCGAGGGGGTGTGCGAGGAGCTGATCATCCGCGGCATGGTCGGCCGCGACCTGGAGCACCGCTACCCCGAACGCACCCCCGAGATCGGCGAGGTCGCCTTCGAGATCGAGGACTGGACCGTCCTGCACCCGATCGACCAGCGGCGCAAGGTGGTCGACGGCGTCTCGCTGAACGTCCGCCGAGGCGAGATCGTCGGTGTCGCGGGTCTCATGGGCGCCGGCCGCACGGAACTGGCCATGAGCGTCTTCGGCCGCTCGTACGGACGGTGGACCGGCGGCCGGGTGCGGCTGCACGGCCGGGAGATCCGGACCCGGACGGTGCCGGAGGCGATCGGGCACGGCATCGCGTACGTGACCGAGGACCGCAAGCAGCTCGGCCTCGACCTCGACGACGACATCAGCCGGAACATCACGCTGAGCTCCCTCGGCAAGGTCGCCCGGCGGGGCTGGGTCGACCGGCACGAGGAGGCCCGGGTCGCCGAATCGTTCCGGCAGAGCATGAACATCAAGGCCCCCTCGGTGTTCACCAGGACCGGCAAGCTCAGCGGCGGCAACCAGCAGAAGGTCGTCCTCAGCAAGTGGATCTTCGCCGAACCGGAGGTGCTGATCCTCGACGAACCCACCCGGGGCATCGACGTCGGCGCCAAGGCCGAGATCTACACCGTCGTCGCCGACCTCGCCGCCCGGGGCGCGACGGTCCTGCTCATCTCCTCCGAACTCCCCGAACTCCTGGGCCTGTGCGACCGGATCTACGCCATGGCCGAAGGCCGGATCACCGGTGAGCTGAGCCGGGCCGAGGCCACCCAGGAATCCCTCATGCGGCTCATGACCATGAGCGCGGCATCCCCCGACAAGCAGGTGTGAGGCATGGCGCAGACCGAGACCACCCCCGACACGACGCCCCCCGCCCCGGAGCCGCGCCGACCCCCGTCGGCCGGTGCCGTACTGGCCCGAGCGCTGCGCGGGAACCTGCGCCAGTACGGGATGCTGGTCGCGCTGGGGCTGATCGTGGTGCTGTTCCAGTTCTGGACGGACGGCATCCTCCTCCAGCCGCTCAACATCACCAACCTGATCCAGCAGAACGGCTACATCCTCATCCTGGCCATCGGCATGATGATCGTCATCATCGCCGGGCACATCGACCTGTCGGTCGGCTCGCTCGCCGCCTTCGTCGGGGCCGCCGCGGCCGTGATGACGGTCGAGCACCACCTGCCGTGGCCCGTGGCGGTGGCGGCCGCGCTGCTGATCGGGGCCCTCGCCGGAGCCTGGCAGGGCTTCTGGATCGCCTTCCTCGGGATCCCCTCGTTCATCGTCACGCTGGCCGGCATGCTGCTGTTCCGCGGGGGGACCCAGATCCTCCTCCAGGGCCAGTCGGTGGCGCCGTTCCCCAAGGGCTTCCAGAACATCTCCAGCGGCTTCCTCCCCGAGGTCGGCCCCAGCACCGACTACCACAACCTCACCCTGCTCCTGGGTCTGGCGGTGCTGGCCGTCGCGATCCTCCAGGAGGTCCGCGGCCGTCGGCGGGCCGCCTCGTACGGGCTGGAACCGCTCCCGGCCGGGCTGTTCCTGGCGAAGCTCGCCGCGATCACCGCGGCCGTGGTGGCCTTCACGCTGCTGCTGGCCAGCTACCACGGCGTGCCGATCGTCCTGCTCGTCCTCGGCGTCCTGCTGGTCGGCTTCGGGTACGTGATGCGCAACTCGATCCTCGGCCGGCACACCTACGCCGTCGGCGGCAACGAGGCGGCGGCCAGGCTGTCCGGGGTGAAGAGCAAGCGGGTCGTCTTCCTGGCCTTCGTCAACATGGGCGTCCTCGCGGCCCTGGCCGGGCTGGTCTTCGCCGCGCGGCTGAACGCCGGTACGCCGCAGGCCGGCATCAACTTCGAGTTGGAGGCGATCGCCGCCGCGTTCATCGGCGGCGCCTCGGCGAGCGGCGGCGTGGGGACCGTCCTCGGCGCGCTCACCGGCGGTCTGGTGCTGGGCGTGCTCAACAACGGCATGTCACTGGTCGGCGTGGGCACCGACTACCAGCAGGTGATCAAGGGCCTGGTGCTGCTGGCGGCCGTCGGCTTCGACGTCTACAACAAGCGCAAGGCCGGCACCTGACGCGCGCGGCCCCGGTCGGGTGGCACTGTGGGTGTCACTCCCGCGATCGAAAGGCCGCACACCGTGACCGTCATCGTCTGGATCGTCGAGGGCACCTGGCCCGCCTGCGTCGACGCCGCGCGCGCCCACGCCCCGCAGGGGGCCGACGTCGTGCTGCTGCACGTGACCGACTTGGAGGCACCGGGCGTCGCGCACGGCGCCTACGCCGGTCTGCTGGGCCGCGCGGGCCCCGAGCGCGACCCCGGCACCCGGATGGAGCACCTGGCCGCCGCGGCGGGCGAACGGCTCCTGGCCGCTGCCGCGGAGCGGCTGGGCCGCCCGTGCACCCGGCAGGACCGCTCGGGCCGTGTGGAACGCGAGGTCGTGGCCGCCGCCGAGGGCGCCGACCTGCTCGTCCTCGCCCGCGACGGCGACCGCACCCACCTCGGCCCGCGCAGCCTCGGCCCCAGGAGCCGCTTCGTCGTCGACCACGCGCCGTGCCCGGTCCTGCTGGTCTGGCCGCAGACGGCGCCCGGGACGGCCGCCGTCCCGCCGCCGCCCCGTCCGCCACACCCTCCGCACCGCGGTTAGGCACGGGCCGTTGCCGCAGGGGCACCGGCGGATCCGCGCCCGGGCGGCGGCCGTCCGCTCAGGTGGCGCTCGCGCCGGTTCCCGCGATCACCTCGGGCCGCAGCAGGGCGGCGAGCGTCTCGGCCGGGAGCAGGCCCTTCTCCAGGACGAGCTCGGCCACCCCCCGGCCACTGGCGAGGGCCTCCTTGGCGATGTCGGTGGCGGCCGTGTACCCGATGTGCGGGTTCAGGGCGGTCACCAGGCCGATGGAGTTCTCCACGGTCGCGCGCAGCACCTCGGTGTTGGCCGTGATGCCGGCGACGCAGCGCTCCGCGAGGGTGAGGCAGGCGGCGCGCAGGTGCGTGACCGACTCCGACAGCGCGTGCAGGATGACCGGCTCGAAGGCGTTGAGCTGGAGCTGTCCCGCCTCGGCGGCCATGGTGACGGTGACGTCGTTGCCGATCACCTCGAAGGCGACCTGGTTGACGACCTCGGGGATCACGGGGTTGACCTTGCCGGGCATGATGCTCGAACCGGCCTGCACCGGCGGCAGGTTGATCTCACCGAGGCCGGCGCGGGGGCCGGAGGACAGCAGGCGCAGGTCGTTGCAGGTCTTGGACAGCTTGACGGCGATGCGCTTGAGCACGCCGGACATCTGGACGAACGCCCCGCAGTCCTGGGTGGCTTCGACCAGGTCGGCGGCGGTGACCAGCGGCAGTCCGGTGATCTCCGCGAGGTGGCGGCGGGCCGACTCGGCGTACCCGGCGGGGGCGTTGAGGCCGGTGCCGATCGCGGTCGCGCCGAGGTTGATCTCGTGGATCAGCTCGACGGCCTCCGCGAGTCGGCTGCGGTCCTCGTCGAGCATGACGGCGAAGGCGGAGAACTCCTGCCCGAGCGTCATCGGCACGGCGTCCTGCAGCTGGGTACGGCCCATCTTCAGGACGTCGTGGAACTCGCGGGCCTTGCGGGCGAAGGCCTCCTGGAGGACGCCCATGGCGTCGAGCAGGCCGTGCACCGCGCGGACGGTGGCGATCCGGACGGCGGTCGGGTAGACGTCGTTGGTGGACTGGCCGAGGTTGACGTCCTCGTTGGGGTGCAGGTGCCGGTACTCGCCCCGGGCGTGGCCCAGCAGTTCCAGTGCCCGGTTGGCGACGACCTCGTTGGCGTTCATGTTGGTCGAGGTGCCGGCGCCGCCCTGGAGGACGTCGACGACGAACTGGTCGTGCAGCTTGCCGCCGCGGATCTCCCGGCAGGCGGTGACGATCGCGGCGGCCTTCGCGGGCTCCAGCAGGCCGAGTTCCTCGTTGGCGAGGGCGGCGGCCTCCTTGACGGCGGCGAGGGCCTCGATCAGGTGCGGGTAGGCGGAGATGGGCGTGCCCGTGATGGGGAAGTTCTCGGTGGCGCGCAGGGTGTGGACGCCCCAGTAGGCGTCGGCGGGGACCTCGCGGTCTCCGAGCAGGTCGTGTTCGCTGCGGGTGGCGGCGGTCATGGCGGTGCGGGTCCTCTTCCTGAGGGGTGC
>NZ_JAJAUY010000189.1 GCF_020532625.1 Streptomyces antimicrobicus
CGGGCCAGGGCGGCGGCGGGCGCGGCGGTGAGGCTGGGGCGCACCGACCCTCCTCGAAAGGTCTGGACCTATGGGTCCACCGTATGGGAGCACGCGCCTGCGGCGAGGGGCAAGACCCGTGCCGAGGGGTGGGGGAGAGGGGCGGGTTCGTCTTCTTCTGATCGCGTCTGTCATTATTGCGACTCGTTCGCAAGAACAGATGAACGTAAACACGGCAATACAGGGATGTGCACCAGCATGACGGCCCGGACGGTACGAGGGGTGGCCGCGACCGCGCTGGCCACCGCACTCATCGCGAGCGCGGCGGGCTGCGCCGCCCCCACCTCCGACGGCCCGGCCGATTCCGCCGTCGTGGGCATCGCCAACGAGCCCGAGAGCCTCAGCCCGCTCCTGGGCTACGGCAAGGACGGCAACTCCAAGATCTTCGACGGCCTGCTCACGCACGACGCGCAGCTGAACCTGCGCCCCGCCCTCGCCGTGGCCCTGCCCGAGGTCTCCGCCGACGGGCTCACGTACACCTACCGGCTGCGCCAGGGCGTGACCTTCAGCGACGGGCACCCCTTCGGCGCCGAGGACGTGGTCTTCACCTACCGCACGATCCTCGACGCGAAGACCAACAACGCCGCCAAGACCGAACTCGACGCCATCGCCGACGTCAGCGCACAGGGCGCCGACACGGTCGTCTTCCGGCTCAAGTACCCCTACGCGCCGTTCGCCGAGCGGACCGTCCTGCCCATCGCCCCCGAGCACGTGGCGGGCCGGCAGGACGTCAACAGCGGCGAGTTCACCACGAAGCCGATCGGCACCGGCCCCTACGTCCTCACCCAGTGGTCCAAGGGCGAGAAGCTCACCTTCACCGCCAACCCCCGCTACTGGGGCGGCGCCCCGGCCGTGAAGAAGTTCACCATGGCCGTCGTCAAGGACGACGACGTCCGCGCCACGCGGCTGCGCTCCGGCGAGCTCGACGCCGCGATCCTGCCGCCCGCCCTGGCCAAGGGCTTCGCCCAGGACACCGGCCGGCGCACGTACACCGCGACCACCTTCGACTACCGCAACGTGACCCTGCCCACCCGCCACAAGGTCACCGGCGACGTGGCGGTACGCCGCGCCCTGGACCTCGCCGTCGACCGCACGGCCATGGTGGACAAGCTCCTGGAGGGCGCCGGCCGGCCCGCGTACGGCCCGGTCCCCACCGACAGCCCCTGGTTCGCCCAGGGCACCGAGCGCCCCCACGACCTGGAGCGGGCCGAGCGGATCCTCGACGAGGCCGGCTGGCGGCCGGGCGCCGACGGGATCCGGGAGAAGGACGGCGTCCGCGCCTCCTTCCCGCTCTGGTACACCTCCGGCGACAAGATCCGCCAGGACCACGCGCTCGCCTTCGCCTCCGACGCCCGCAAGGCCGGCATCGAGGTCAGGACCGAGGCCGGCACCTGGGAGGTCATCGAGCCCCGGATGGAGACCGAGGCCGTCCTCGCCGGCGGCGGCTCGCCCGCCGACCCCGACTTCGACCAGTACCTGCTGCTCAAGTCCGAGCTCGGCGGCGACGGCTTCAACAACATGGCCCGGTACACCGACCCGGCCGTGGACAGCGCCCTCGACGAGGGCCGGCGCAGCGGCGACCGCAGCGCGCGCAAGGCCGCGTACGACACCGTCCAGCGCGAGCTGGTGAAGAACCCCGGCTACGTCTTCCTGACGCACATCGACCACCTGTACGTCGTCGCCGACAAGTGGGAGGGGCCGCAGGGCGCCCTCACCACGCAGGTCGAGCCGCACGACCACGGCCTCGGGGCCGGCCCGTGGTGGAACGTGGAGACCTGGAAGCCCAAGAAGTGACGTTCCGCCCCGACCCGGGCACCGGTCCGGGCGCCCACGCCCGCATCGACCCGGGCGCCCGCACCCGCATCGACCCGGGCGCCCCTCCGCGCGCCGCCGGGCCGCCCTGGCGGCCGATGGCCCGCATGGCGGCGCGCCGCGCGCTGTCCGCCGTGCCCGTCCTGCTGGCCGTCACCTTCGGGGTGTTCGCGGTCGCCGCCCTCTCGCCCTTCGACCCGGTCAAGGCCTACGCCGGCCAGGCCGGCCTGACGGCCTCGCAGGCGCACCTCGACGAGCTGCGCGCCAACCTGGGCGCCGACCGGCCGCTGGTGGGCCGCTGGTGGGACTGGCTCACCTCGGCCCTCACCGGCGACCTCGGCACCTCCACGGTGATGCGCCAGCCGGTCGCCGACGTGATCGCCGAACGGGTCGGCTGGTCGGTGCTGCTCGCCGCGACCGCGTTCACGCTGGCGGTGACGGCCGGCACCCTGCTGGGCGTCCTCGCGGCCCGCCGGCCCGGCGGCCTGATGGACCGGCTCACCGCCGCGGCGGCCTACGTCCTGGAGGCCGCACCCCCGTTCTGGCTCGGCCTGCTCGCGGTCTGGGTCTGCTCCGTCAGCCTCGGCGTCCTGCCCTCGGGCGGACTGACCGACGCCGGCGCGGACACCGTGACCGCCGGCCAGGTGGCCCGCCACCTGGTGCTGCCCGCGCTGGTGCTGGGCGTCTCCCAACTGCCCTGGTTCTTCCTGTACGTGCGCCAGGGCGTGGCCGACGCGCTCGCCGAGGACCCGGTCCGCGGGGCCCGCGCCCGGGGGATCGCCGAGCGGACCGTGCTCTTCGGGCACGCGCTGCGGGCCGGGATGCTGCCGACCCTGACCCTGATCGGCTCGCGGGTGCCGGAGCTGATCACCGGGGCCCTGCTGGTGGAGACCGTCTTCAGCTGGCCGGGCGTGGCCGCCGCCACCGTGCAGGCCGCCACCTCCGTGGACTTCCCGCTGCTGGCGGCACTGACCGTGCTCGCCACCGTCGCCGTCCTCGTCGGCAACCTGCTGTCCGACCTGCTGTACGGACTGGCCGATCCGAGGGTGGGCTTCGATGGCTGAGCCGCGCCTGCGCCTGCGGGTCGCGGCCACCGCGGCGGGCGTCCTGCTGCTGGCGGTCCTCGTGGTCCCGCTCGCCGTGCCGGTCGACCCGCAGGCCGTGGACCTGTCCGCGCGGCTGCTGCCGCCGTCCTGGCAGCACCCGTTCGGCACAGACGACCTGGGGCGCGACCTGCTGCTGCGCTGCCTGCACGGACTGCGGGTCTCGGTCCTGGTGGGCGCCGTCGCCGCGGTGGCGGCGACCGTCGTCGGCACGACGGTCGGGGCCGTGGCCGCGGCGCTCGGCGGCCGGGTGGACCGGCTGCTGATGCGGACGGTGGACACCGTCTCGGCCGTGCCGCACCTGCTGCTGGGGATCTTCGTGGTCGCCCTGTTCCGGCCGGGACTGTGGCCCGTGGTCGCCTCGGTGGCCGTCACGCACTGGCCGTCGACGGCGCGGATCGTCCGCGCGGAGATCCTGTCCCTGCGCACCCGGCCGTACGTGGACGCCGCCCTGTCCGGCGGGGCCTCGCGCGGGCGGATCCTGGTGCGCCACCTGGTCCCGGGCGTGCTGCCGCAGGCCGGGCTCGCGGCCGTCCTGATGGTGCCGCACGCCATGTGGCACGAGTCGGCGCTGTCCTTCCTCGGGCTCGGGCTGCCCGCCCGCCAGGCCAGCCTCGGCACGCTCGTGCAGCACGCCCGCAGTTCGCTGCTGGCCGGGGACTGGTGGCCCACCCTCTTCCCCGGCCTGCTGCTCATCCTTCCCACCCTCGCGATCGCGGGGCTCGCGGGCGCCTGGCGCGACCGGCTGAGCCCGCGCCGCCGCTCGGAGCTGACCTTGTGAACACCGTGCCCGCCGCGGACACCGGCACCGCCCCGTCCTGCCCAGCCGTCCCCGCCGGGGACGTGCTGCGCGTGGAGCGGCTGTCCGTGCGCTTCCGGATGCGCGGCCGGCCGCCGGTGGCCGCCGTCAGCGACGCCACCTTCCGGCTCGCCGCCGGGGAATGCCTGGTGCTCGTCGGGGAGAGCGGCTGCGGCAAGTCCGTGCTCGCCTCGGCCCTGCTCGGCCTGCTGCCCGGCAACGCCGAGACGGCCGGATCCGCCTTCCTCGCCGACGGGCTCGACCTGCTCGCCGCCGACGAGCGGACGCTCGCGCGGACCGTGCGCGGCCGACGCGTCGGGCTGGTGCCGCAGAGCCCCGCCGCCCACCTGACCCCGGTCCGGACCGTCCGCTCCCACCTGGAGGAGACCGTCCGCGCCCTGGGCGGCGCGGCGGTCGGCACCGGCGGGCGCCGGGAGCGCGCGGCCCGGGTGCGCGCCGCCGCCGAACGGGCCGCGCGCCGGGCCGCGTTCCCGCCCGGCCACCTCGACCGGTACCCGCACGAACTGTCCGGCGGCCTCGCCGGGCGGGCCGCCACGGCGCTCGCGCTCGTCGGCGACGCCCCGCTGCTGCTCGCCGACGAGCCGACCACCGGCCTGGACCGGCAGCTCGCCGAGGCCGTCGTCGACGAACTGCGCGCCTGCACGCGCGACACCGGCCGCGCCCTGCTGATGATCACCCACGACCTGGCGGCGGCCGAACGCATCGCCGACACGGTGGCGGTGATGTACGCGGGACGCATCGTGGAGACCACCGCGGCCGGGGAGTTCTTCGGGGCGGGCGGCCCCCGCCATCCCTACGCCCGCGGCCTGCTCGACGCCCTCCCCGAGCGCGCCTTCACCCCCGTCCCCGGTGTCCCGCCCGAGCTCGGCGCCCTGCCGCCCGGCTGCGCCTTCGCCGCCCGCTGCCCGAAGGCCGACGCGCTGTGCGCCGGACAGCGACCCGAGTTCACCGAAGGGACGGCCTGCCACCATGCTTGAGCTCGACGGCGTCACCGCCGGGTACGACCCGCGGCACCCGGTCGTACGCGGCGCCCACCTCACCCTGCGCCCCGGCGAGGCCGTGGGACTCCTCGGCCCCAGCGGCTGCGGCAAGTCCACCCTCGCCAAGGTCGCCGCCCTGCTGCACCGCCCCGACCGCGGCAGCCTCACCCTGGACGGGACCCCGGTCACCGGCTACCGCCACCGCGCGCCGCGCGCCCTGCGCACCGCCGTCGGCGTGGTGTTCCAGCAGCCCCGGCTCGCCGCCGACCCGCGGCTGCGCCTGCACGACCTGGTCGCCGAGCCGCTGCGGGCCACCGGTCGGCGCGCCGAGGTGGCCGCGGCCGTGCCGGAGCTGGCCGAGCGCGTCGGCCTCGGGGCGGACCTGCTGGCGCGCCGGCCCCACGAGGTCAGCGACGGCCAGCTGCAACGCGCCTGCCTGGCCCGGGCGTTGGTGCTGGAGCCGCGCTGGCTGGTCTGCGACGAGATGACCGCCATGCTGGACGCCTCCACGACCGCGGCGCTGGTGGGCGTCGTCGAGGACTACCGGGCCCGGACCGGCGCGGGCCTGCTCGCGGTCGGCCACGACCCGGTCCTGCTCGCCCGCTGGTGCGACCGGGTGGCCCACTGGAGCGAGATCACGGACGCCTGACGGCCGTCACCGTCGGTCAACACCCGTACGGCGGACACGCCGTGCGCCCGGCGGCCCCTGCGGCTGCGCCACCATGGCGCGGGACTCAGGAGGTTCTCGATGGTGATCTCTCTCTCCGTGGTCGTCCTGCTCCTCGCCCTCGCCTGGCTGTTCCTGCGCACCGGCGCGCTCAAGTTCTCCCACGCCCTGATCTGTGTGCTGCTCGGCTTCCAACTGGCGAGCAGCAGTGTGGCCGCCACCCTCCACGACGGTCTCGCGGCCACCGCCACCGCGATCGAGAGCCTGGACCCCTGAGGGCCGTGTTGCGCCCTCGTGAACGATCCGCCCCGTCCATTTACTCCTCGGCGCCGCCCGCCTACCGTCGGCGCGCGGCGCGACGCCGGACGCGGTGCCGACGGCACCGCGTCCCCGAGGAGTGGAGGACGACCGGATGGTGCGAAGAGCGCTGAACTGCGCGGTGGTCCCGGCCCTCGCCGCGTTCGCGGCGATGTACGGGACCTCCCCGGCGCAGGCCGAGGAGATACCCCACGCACCGGGACACCGCCTGGTCAGACCGTACGACGGCGCGCCCGCGGCCGCCGCCCCGCTGCCCGGCCAGGCTCCGCCGCAGCACCCGTACCTCGCGCCCAACGGACGCAGCGGCATGCACTCCGACGCCGGGGGCAGCGCCACCGTGCCCTGGTCCGGTCCGCTCGGCCGGGCCCCCCGGGTGACCAGCGAGAAGATCGCCGCGCTCGGCGGCGAGTGCGCCACCGCGACCTTCGACGCGGGCGGCCGGCTGGTCACCGTGTGCGGCACCTTCGCCGGCTTCCAGGTCAGACTGCTCGACCCCCGCACCCTGGCGACCCTGGCCGTGCACGAGCTCCCGCAGCGTTCCTCCACGGTCGAGGCGATCACCACGCTGGACTTCTCGAAGATCTTCAAGGACACCTCGGGCGGCGCCTACTTCTACCTCGACGACCAGGACCGCGCCGTCCTGGCCGACTCCCGTCAGCACGTCCTGCGCCTCGCCCACGACCGGCGGCCCGACGGCAGCTGGCAGTTCACCGTGGAGAGCGACTGGGACCTCACCGCGCACGTCCCGCACGACTGCGCGGACTGGACCGACCCGCGGCCCCGCGGCAGCTGCGACCCCGTCACCTCCGTGATGCCGGACTGGGACGGCCGGATCTGGTGGGTGACCCGCCAGGGCCGGGTGGGCACGGTCGACCCCGCGACCGGCGGCATCCGCTCGGTGCGGCTTCCGGGCGAGGAGATCCAGAACTCCTTCTCGGTCGCCGAGGACGGCGTCTCCATCGTCTCCGACCACGCCCTGTACAGCTTCCGCGCCGCCGCCGACGGCACTCCCGAGGTGCAGTGGCGCCAGCCGTACGACCGCGGCACGGGCACCAAGCCCGGCTCGGTGAACCAGGGTTCGGGCACCACGCCGGACCTCTTCGGCGACGGCTACGTCGCCATCACCGACAACGCCGACGACCGGATGAACGTCCTGGTCTTCCGCCGAGGCGCCGACGTCCCCGCCGACCGCCGCCTGGTGTGCCGGGTGCCGGTCTTCCGGTCCGGCGCCTCCACCACCGACAACTCCCTGATCAGCTGGGGCAACAGCCTGGTCGTGGAGAACAACTACGGCTACGAGAACCCCACCAGCCTGCTGCTGGGCAAGAGCGTCGTCGGCGGCGTCACCCGGATCGACGTCCGCCCCGACGGCAGCGGCTGCGACACGGTCTGGGAGAGCGACGTCCGCTCGCCCTCGACCGTGCCCAAACTCTCCACCGGCAACGGGCTCCTGTACGTCTACGAGAAGCAGCCCAACAGCTGGGGGATCGACGCCTGGTACCTCACCGCCGTCGACTTCCGCACCGGCGAACGCCGCTGGCGCCGGCTGACCGGCACCGGCCCGCTCTACGACAACAACTGGGCGCCGATCACCCTCGGCCCCGACGGCACCGCGTACGTCGGGGTGTTCAACGGCATCGTGGCCGTCCGCGACCACGACGGCTGACCGCCCCCGCCCGGCGGTCCGCCGGAGCCGGACGGCCGCCGGTCAGGACCACTGCAGGATCGTGGTGGCGTCGTGGAAGGCCATGTTCCACTGCACGCCCGTGCGATGGGTGCCCGTCCCGGCCGGACGGCCGACGGCGTGGACCAGCCCCGCGTCGAACACATGGAGGTCGCCCGGCCGCACCGGCACGGTCAGCCGCTGGTAGCCGGCCAGCGACCGCTCCGGGTAGCCGCGGGTGTCGTAGCCGTACCCGAGGGCGGCGCGGGACTCCTGGTCGGGGGAGAGGTTCCAGCACACCAGCTCGCCGCCCCGGTCGTTCTCCACACAGGCGACCGCGGCGCAGATGTGCGCGGCGTCCTGGACCTCGAACCCCTTCAGGTGCGGGGCCCGGCGCAGCGTCTCGGCGTCGTCGTGCGGCAGCAGCGCGAAGCCCGCCGCGCTCGTGCGCACCCGCAGCTTGTACGCCGCCGCCCGCCGGCCCCCGTGCTCGGCGAGGCGGACCTCCAGCCCCCGGTCCGCCGCGTACGCGCGGTAGGCCGCGAGCAGGGCCGGCACGGACCGGTCGCCGGCGGCGGCCAGCACGGCGTCGACCTCCGGCCGGGTCCGCTCGACGGCGTCGAGATAGGCGTCCATGTCGGCGGAGCCGACGAGATCGGGCCCGAGCCGGTAGCCCTTCCTGGTGCCGGCCGGGGCCTGCAGGGCGGGGCTGTCCCACAGCGCGCGGGCGATCCGCTCGCACGCCTCGGCAGCCAGGGCCCCGCGGAAGTGCGCGACGGCGATCCGTCCCCGCAGCACGTCCGTCCACACGTCCCAGTCGATGCCGTCGCGTTCCACCACGCGGAAGTAGTCCGGGGGGTGAACCGTGCCCGTCACCGTGACCGGAGCGGGACCGTCTGTCGCGGTCATGGCCACCACCTCTCCTCGCGGCGCACCGGGGACGGCCGTGCTCTGCTCGATTCTGGGGGTCGCCGCGCCCCCGTCAAGGAGGCCTCGGCGCGGGCCACGGCGATTCGGTCAGCGGCCGGCGGCCCGCCCCGGGCGACCGCGTGCGGTCCCACCGGCATATCCGCGTGCGGGACGGGCAGGTGCGGCGGGCAGTGGCAGGTGGTGCGACGACAGGAGGTGGTCGCCATGGCGCGATCCGTAGGGATCGACCTGGGGACGACGAACTCCGTCGTGGCCGTCCTGGAGGGCGGCGAGCCCACCGTCGTCCCGAACGCCGAGGGGCAGCGGACCACCCCTTCCGTCGTGGCCTTCGCCAAGGGCGGGGACGTCCTGGTGGGGGAGCTGGCCAAGCGGCAGGCGGTGACCAACGTCGACCGCACCGCGCGCTCGGTCAAGCGGCACATGGGCGAGACCGGCTGGCGGTTCCCCGAGCACGGCAGCATCGACGGCAAGCGGTACACGGCCCAGGAGATCTCCGCCCGCGTGCTGCAGAAGCTCAAGCGGGACGCCGAGGCCTACCTGGGCGAGGACGTCACGGACGCCGTGGTCACCGTGCCGGCGTACTTCGACGACGCCCAGCGCACCGCCACCAAGGAGGCCGGCGAGATCGCCGGGCTGAAGGTGCTGCGCATCGTCAACGAGCCGACCGCCGCCGCCCTCGCGTACGGCCTGGACAAGGAGAACGACCAGACCATCCTCGTCTTCGACCTCGGTGGCGGCACCTTCGACGTGTCCCTGCTGGAGATCGGCGAGGGCGTGGTCGAGGTCAAGTCCACCAACGGCGACACGCACCTCGGCGGCGACGACTGGGACCAGCGGCTCGTGGACCACCTGGTCAAGCAGTTCCACAACGGCTACGGCATCGACCTGTCCAAGGACAGGATGGCGGCGCAGCGGCTGCGCGAGGCCGCCGAGAAGGCCAAGATCGAACTGTCCTCGGCCACCGGGACCACCGTGAACCTGCCCTACATCAGCGCCACCGCCGACGGCCCGCTGCACCTGGAGGAACGCCTCACCCGGGCGCAGTTCGAGCAGCTGACCGCCGATCTGCTGGAGCGCTGCCGCACACCGTTCCACCAGGCGGTCGAGGACGCGCGGATCAGCGTCTCCGACGTCGACCACGTGATCCTGGTCGGCGGCTCGACCCGGATGCCGGCGGTGACCGAGCTGGTGCGCTCCCTCACCGGCAAGGACCCGCACAAGGGTGTGAACCCGGACGAGGTCGTCGCGATCGGCGCCTCGCTCCAGGCCGGTGTGCTCAAGGGTGAGGTCAAGGACGTCCTGCTCCTC
>NZ_JAJAUY010000019.1 GCF_020532625.1 Streptomyces antimicrobicus
GCCGCGATGCACCCCGGCAGCGCCCCGCAGTGGTCGCACCCCGGCAGCGCCCCGCAGGGGTCGCGCCCGAGTGGCCGAGAGGCGGTGGCAAGCGTGCGGAAGGTGAGTACGCTGCTGCACATGACGGATCACCCCCCGGGTCCGCTCTGGACCGGCCGAGCGTCCAACCGCGTGCAGTGGTTGTTCGCCGTACTGGGTGCCCTGTTCGTCGCGCTGGGCATCCAGCTCGCCGTCTCCTCGGACTGGACCTCCGGGATCGTCCCCCTCGTCATGTCCGTCGTCGGCTGCCTCGCCGCCGGACTGCTGATCCTCTACGGCACCCTGGCCTTCGTCCACGTCGCCGTCACCGTCGACGCCGAGTCCCTCGTCCTGCGCTGCGGCCACATCGGGCTGCCGCGGCGCACGATCGCGCTGAGGGAGGTGGCCGCCGCCGAGTTCGTGCCCCGGATCACCCCGCAGCAGTGGGGCGGCTGGGGCTACCGCTGGCGCCCCGAGAAGGGCACCGCCGTGATCGTCCGCCGGGGGGAGGGCGTGGAGCTGCGGCTCGACGACGGCAAGCTCTTCACCTTCACCGTCGACGACGCGGAGAACGCCGTCCGGGTCATCCGCGCCCACCTGCGGGCCCTCGCCCGCTGAGGCCACAGCCCGCGGACGTACACTCCGCAGATGAGCAGCAGCGTCACCCGCGCGGCCGAGGCCGCCCCCGCCACCGACCGGGCCAGCGCCCCCCGGACCCGCCGCGCCAGGGCCCTCGTCCGCCCCGGCCTCGCGGCCCTCGCCGGGGTGCTGCTCTACCTCAGCTTCCCGCCGCGCCCCCTGTGGTGGCTCGCGCCCTTCGCCCTCGCCCTGCTCGCCGGCGCTCTGCACGGCCGCCGCGCCCGAGCCGGTTTCGGACTCGGGCTGCTGGCCGGGCTCGGCTTCCTGCTGCCGCTGCTGGTGTGGACCGGCGAGGAGGTCGGACCGGTGCCGTGGCTGGCGCTGGCGACCGTCGAGGCGCTGTTCGTCGGCCTCACCGGGCTCGGCATCGCCCTGGTGAGCCGGCTGCCCGCCTGGCCGCTGTGGGCCGCCGCCGTCTGGGTGGCGGGGGAGGCCCTGCGCGCCCGGGTCCCGTTCGGCGGCTTCCCCTGGGGCAAGCTCGCCTACGGCCAGGCCGACGGCATCCTCACCCCGCTCGTCGCCGTCGGCGGCACCCCGCTGCTCGGCTTCGCCGTCGCGCTGTGCGGCTTCGGGCTGTACGAGCTCCTGCGCGTGGTCCGCGACCACCCGCGCCGCGCCACCGCCCTCGTCGCCGCCGTCACCGTGGCCGCCCCGCTCGGCGCGGCCCTGGCCGCCCGGCCGCTGGTCTCCGACGCGGCCGAGGACGGCACCGCCGTCGCCGCCGTCGTCCAGGGCAACGTGCCCCGGCTCGGCCTGGACTTCAACGCCCAGCGCCGGGCCGTCCTCGACAACCACGCCCGCCGCACCCTCCAGCTCGCCGAGGACGTCAAGGCCGGCCGGGTCCCGCAGCCCGACTTCGTGGTGTGGCCCGAGAACTCCTCCGACCTCGACCCGTACACCGAGCCCGACGCGTACGCCGTGATCGACCGGGCCGTCAAGGCCGTCGGGGTGCCCGTCGCCATCGGTTCCGTGCTCGAACCGGAGACCGGGCCGCTGCGCAACACGATGATCCTGTGGGACCCGGTCAAGGGCCCCACGGACACCTACGACAAGCGCAAGATCCAGCCCTTCGGCGAACGCATCCCGCTGCGCCCGGTGGTCCGGCTGTTCAGCTCCGACGTGGACCGCGTCCGCCGCGACTTCGGCCCCGGCACCGACCCCGGCGTGTTCGCCATGAACGGCAGCCGGGTCGGCATGGTGACCTGCTTCGAGGCCGCCTTCGACGACGCGGTGCGCTCCACCGTCCGGGCCGGCGCCCAGGTGATCGCCGTACCCAGCAACAACGCCACGTTCGGCCGGAGCCAGATGACCTACCAGCAGCTCGCCATGGACCGGATCCGCGCGGTCGAGCACAGCCGCTCCGTCCTGGTGCCCGTCACCAGCGGGGTCAGCGCCGTGATCCGGCCCGACGGCACCGTCGTGCAGCGCACGCGGCTGTTCACCCCCGACGCCCTGGTCGCCGAGATCCCGCTGCGCTCCACCGAGACGCCCGCCACCCGGCTCGGCCCGCTGCCCGAGTACGCGCTGCTCGCCGTCGCGGCGGCCGGACTCCTCGGGACGGCGCTGCGCCGGGCCCGGGCCCGCGGGGGCGCCGCGACCCCGTAGGGTCGGTGACATGTCGACACCTGACTGGATCCGCGCCGTGCGTGCCCACGCCGGCAACGAGCTCCTCGTGCTCCCCGGCATCAGCGCCGTCGTCTTCGACGACGACGGCCGGGTGCTGCTCGGCCGACGCGCCGACAACGGCCGCTGGTCGGTCGTCGGCGGCATCCCCGACCCGGGGGAGCAGCCCGCCGACACGGCGGTGCGCGAGGTCTACGAGGAGACGGCCGTGCACTGCGTACCCGAACGGGTGGTGCTGGTGCAGATGCTCCGCCGCACCACCTATCCCAACGGGGACGCCGTCCAGTTCATGGACATCACCTTCCGGTGCCGGGCCGTCGGCGGCGAGGCCAAGGTCAACGACGCGGAGTCGCTGGAGGTGGCCTGGTTCGACGTCGAGGCGCTGCCGCCGGACCTGCCGGCGTTCGCCGTCGACCGGATCCGGCAGGCGCAGAAGGACGAGCCGACCTGGTTCGCCGCCCCGGAGTTCACGCCCGGCGGCTGAGGGCGCGGCCCGGCGGAGCGGCCCGGCGGAGCTGCCCCCCGCCCGCCGTCTGCCTGCCGGGCGGGCCCGCCCGCCCCGCCCCGGCGGTCAGTGCGCCGCCGCGGCGCGCCGGTAGAGCCGCTCGGCGAGGTCGCCCAGGACGGCGCTGTAGGAGACGTCGTCCTCGGTCCCGCCGCCCTCGAAGCCGCCGAGGACCCCCGCCAGCGCCCCACCGGCCAGCCACGGGCTGCCGCTCGTCCCCCCGGCCAGGTCCGGACAGTCGATGCGGCGCTGGGTGGGACCGGCCATGGTGGTGTCGTTCGAGCAGGTCAGCGGCTCGTCCACGGTGCTCGGGTAGCCGACCACCGTGACCGGTACGCCGGCCGGGGCGTCGGTGGCCAGCGGGAAGCCGCCGACCACGTCCTCGATGGCCCGCCCCTCCAGCGGGGCGAGCGTGGCGAAGGCGATGTCGGCGTCCGGGTCCGCGCCGTCGGTCCAGCTCGGGTCCTGGGTGACGCCGGTGAGCCGCCAGACGCCGTACGGCGCGGAGCCGTCGCGGTAGCCCGGGACGAACACCGTGCTCAGCGGCTGCCCCAGGCAGTGCGCGGCCGTCGCGATCAGGTCGCGCCCCGCGCTGCGCACCACCGAGGCGGTGCAGAAGTGCCCGCCGTCCAGGCCGCCCGAGAACAGCGCGCCCACCCGGGCGGTCACCGGACCGGCGTCGGCCACCGCCGTCACCCCCGTCGGGGGCGTCGCCGAGGCGTCGCGGCCGTCCAGCGTGAGCAGCGCGGACACGGTGGCCAGCGCCAGGGCGACGCGGCCGGCCCGCCGGGGCCGTCGGGGGAGCGCACGGTGGATCATGCCTCGACCCTGCAGGGCGAACCTGTGACCGGAACCCCGGCTTCCTTAGGAGTTCCCTGTGAGTCGAAGCCGGCGATTCCCCATGAGTCGGCCGGGGCGGGCCGAGGCGCGCGCCGCGGCGCCTCAGCCGGTGCGCTCGTACACCGTCACCCGGCGCCCGCGCACCTGGGCGTCGGCGGTGACCCGGAAGTGCTCCCGCAGCACCGCCGTCTTCACCGCGTCCCGCTCCGCCGACACCGGCCGGGCCACCTTCGCCGCGTCCGTCACCAGCAGGATCCGCCGCTGCGCCAGCATCGCGGCCCGGATCCGCGCCGGGTCGGCCTCCTCGCCCTTGAGGGTGCCCGACTCGACCGGGCCCCGGGCCAGGGCGAGGTCCGTCAGACCCGCGAACGCCGCCGGGGAGACCAGCGCGGTGTCCCGGCGCGCGGCCGGGACGAACAGCACCGCGTCCCCGGCCCCCTTCAGCCGGGCCACCTCGTCCGCGACCGCCAGTACGTCGTCGACCCGGCTGGCCGGCGCCCGCTTGGCCAGCTCCACCGGCAGCATCGCCACCCCCGCCACCGCGACCACCACCGGCACCAGCAGGCGGGCGGCCCGCGGGGAGCGCGGCCGCAGCGCCCGTACGGCCGCGCCCAGGGCCGCGCCGATCAGCAGGGCCAGCCCCACCATGCTGAACAGCACGTACCGGTCCAGGAACAGCGGCTGCACCAGTGACAGCCCGATCAGCCCCACCTGCGGCACCGCCAGCAGGGGAAGGCCCACCGCCGCCACCGACGGCCGGCCGACCCCAGGCCGGTCCAGCCACGCGCCGAGCCCGCCGATCGCCAGCAGGACCGCCGGGCCGATCAGCATGTGCCAGGTCAGCGGCGGTATCCACGACACCTGGTCGGACTGGCTCCGGCTGAACAGGACCAGCGGCAGCGCGCCCGCCACCGCCGCGCCCGCGGCCACCGCCCAGCCGCACCAGGTCCGGCGCCGGGCCCGGACCCACAGCAGCGTCGCGGCGTGCGCGGGCAGGATCAGCAGCGAGAGCCAGTTCAGCAGGGCGCAGACCAGCACCGTCAGCCCGTACGCCGCCCAGCCCGGCCACCGCCACCGCCGCGCGCCCGTCGTGCGGGTGGCGTCCGCCCGGCCCGTCGTGCCCGCCGGCTCCACGGCCCGGACCAGCAGCAGCGTCGCGAGCGCCGCCCCGGCGGCGACCAGGGCGTAGGGGCGTCCCTCCTGGAGGTGGAACTGCACGGCCGGCAGCAGCCCGAGCGCCAGCCCGCCGCCCAGTCCGGTCCACAGGCCCGCCCGCCCCGGGCCGGCCAGCCGCCGCCCGGTCACCGCCACGCACGCGGCGGCCCCCGCCACGGCGAGCACCGACGGCAGCCGCAGCGTCGTCGTACTCGCCCCGAACACCTCGAACAGGCCGTGCATCAGCAGGTAGTACAGCCCGTGGACGGCGTCGACCTGGTCCAGCATGTGCCAGATCTCGCCCGCCGAACGGTTCGCCACCTGCCACGTCGCGGCCTCGTCCCGCCACACGCTGTCCTGCCGGGAGAGCCCCCACAGCCCGAGGGCGAGCGTCCAGAGGGCCGGTACGAGGGGGACGACCGACGCGGCACGAGGGGCCCACCGGCCCGCGGCTGCCCCGGATATGCCGGATATGGGGGAAGACATGAAAACGAACGGGTCCTCGGCGGTCGGCTCGGGCGGAAGCCACCAGTCTATGGACGCCACGGAGGATTCCCCGACCGGCTGTTGTGCAAGGCGGTGCGTGAGCGCCGCCGCCCCGCGCCCCTAGCCTCGCCGCAAGGAACGAACGAGGGGCGGTACCGCAGGTGAACTGGCTGATCCACGACTACCGCGAGAGCGATCTCGCCGCCGTCGTCCATCTCATCGACACCACGGCCGAGCTGGGCCAGGAGTCGGTCTTCTCCCTCGCCGAGTGCATCAGCGCCCTCACCGACCGCCAGCCCGCGGTCGTCGCCGTCCACCAGGGCGTCCCGATCGGCGCGGCGCTCGCCTGCGTCACCGGGGAGCGGGCCTGGGTGATGCGCATCGCGATCGCCTCCGGCTGGCGCGGCCGGGGCCTGGCCAGCGCGCTGCTGGTGGAGCTGGAGCGGCGGCTGATCGCCGCCCGGGTCGGCCGGATCGCCTACGTCCTGCCCGAGGAGGACCTCCTCGGCGAGGGCCTGCTGAACGCCGGCTACACCCGCCAGCCCGCCGTCGCCTACTTCGAGAAGACCGAGCCGCTGCACGGCCCCGCCGCCGGTCTCCTCGACGACCTCGGCGGCCGCTTCCTCCCGAACGACCTGTGGGCCCGGGTCGCGGGCATGGAGAAGGAGAAGGACCTCATCGAACGGCGCGTGGTGCTGCCGCTGGCCGAGCCCGAGCGGGCCGCCCAGCACGGCGTCCGCCCGCCGCGCGCCATCACCCTCTTCGGCCCGCCCGGCACCGGCAAGACCACCTTCGCCCGCGCCATCGCCTCCCGGCTCGGCTGGCCCTTCGTGGAACTGCTGCCCTCCCGGCTCGCCGACGGCGGCAACCTGGCCGCCGCCCTGCGCACCGCCTTCGCCAGGATCGCCGAACTGGAACGGGTCCTGGTCTTCATCGACGAGGTGGAGGAGATCGCCCCCGTGCGCACCGAGCCCGCCGCGCCCGGCGGCATGCACGGCGTCACCAACGAACTGCTCAAGCTGATACCGGGCTTCCGGGAGGGCGACGAACGGCTGCTCGTGTGCGCCACCAACTCGATCCGTTCGCTGGACCCGGCCTTCCTGCGGCCCGGCCGCTTCGACTACCTGATCCCGATCGGCACCCCGGACGCCGGGGCCCGCGCCGCGATCTGGTCCCGCTGGACCGAGGGCCGGGCCGACGTGGACGTGGCGGCGCTGGTGGCGGCGAGCGAGCTGTTCACGCCGGCCGACATCGAGCACGCGGCGCGGATCGCGGCGCAGGTCAGTTTCGAACGCGACCTGGAGGCGGTGGCCGGCCCGCCGGGAACCCCGCCCGGCGCGACCACCCGCGACTACCTCGACGCCGTCGCCCAGTGCCGCCCGACCGTGACCCCGGCGCAGACCCGCGACTTCGCCGCCGACATCACGGCGCACGCACGGTTCTGACACCGGGCTGCCCCGGCGCGGGCGTCAGCCGGGGCAGTGGTAGGTGAACTCCACCGCCGCCGTGCGCCGCGTCGGCTCCAGCAGCTCCAGCTCGGCCCGCGCCGGATAGCTGCCAGGGCCCTGGAAGGTCCACATCAGGTGCAGCCGGGCCTCGTGCTGCCCGCGCGTCACCCGCTCCGTCATCCGCTCGGAGCGGGTGCCGTCGCTGCGGATCCACCGGTACGTCAACGTGCCCGCGCGCCCGTCGGTCCGCACCGCGGCGACCACGTCGGCCGTGGCGTCGCAGGACGGGCCGGCGGCGTCGGTGCTCACCACCACGTCCCGGACCGTGACGGCGGGGCCGTAGCGCTGCCAGAGGAGGTACGCGAGGACGGCGAGCAGCACCGCCCCGGCGAGCGCGTACCGGCGCAGCCCGGCCCCCCACCGCCGGCGGGCGGGCGCCGCGGCGGCCGGGCCCGCGACCACCGGGAACGGCGCGACCGCCGCGGCCGTCACGCCCGGGCCGAAGCGCAGGACGGAGCCGTCCACCCGGTCCGGGGCCACGTCGGCCACCGGGGCAGGGCCGCCGCTGATCCATTGGCTGCCGAGCGCGGTGGCGCTGTAGTCGTTCTCGTCGCTCATCGGATCTGGCACCTCTGCGTCGTGAGGTGGGACACCGCGGCGCCGGACCCGGCCGCGGGCGTGGTCGTGGCACGCACGTGCCAGTAGCAGTCGCGGCCGGAGAACCCGAGGGTCCTGGCCGTCCCGGCGGTGGCGGAGGGGAAGGTCATGGTGCCCTGCGAGGTGCCGAGCGTGTCCGGGGAGTTGCTGCTGAACCACTCCAGCCGGACGGTCGCCGGTCCGTCGGCGGCCACCGACAGCGTGACGACGGCCTGCGTGAAGTCGGACTGGCGGAAGGAGGTCACCCCGACCGACCGCACGCGCACCCCGGGCGACGGCGGTGGTGTCGTCGGCGGTTTCGTCGTCGGGCCGGGCGACACGGGCGGCGCCGCGGTCGGCGACGTACCCGGTCCCGGTGCCGGCGAGCCCGAGCCCGACGCGGACGGCGACGCGGACGTGGACGCGGAGGCCGAGGCACTCGCCGACGCCGAAGGGGATCCGGACGCGGACGGGGAGGCCGTGCCCGTGGGGGACGCCGACGCGCCGGGCCGGCCCGTCGGCGGGGCGGCGCTGGTGGTCGCGAAGGCGCTGAGCGCCCCGGCCGGGGCGGTGCGGTCCGTGGCCGAGGCCTCCGTGAACACCAGCAGCGCCCCCAGGACGAGCGCCACCCCGGCACCCAGCCAGCCGCGCCGGCCCGGGTTCCACAGCGAGGTGGTGGCGAAGGCGGTGGTGGACGCGGGGGGCGCCGCCGCGGACGGGAACAGCAGCGGCAGCAGGGCGGCCAGCGCCGCCAGCTTGCGCTGGCCGCGCTCCTCCCAGTCCTCCCCGTACGCCGAGCGGGCCAGGCCCTCCAGCTCCGCCACGAACGCCTCGGCGTTCTCCGGGCGGTCCTCCGGCCGCTTGGCCAGGCCGCGGCGGATCAGCGGCCGGACCGGCTCCGGGGCCTCGGCCTCCGGGACCGGGGCCTCGATGTGCTGGAGCGCCAGCTCCGCGAAGTTCTCCCCGGCGAACGGCTTGCGCCCCGTCAGGCACTCGAAGAAGGTCGCCGTCGCCGCGTACACGTCGGCCGCCGGCGAGGCCGGCTGCCCCTGCCACTGCTCGGGCGCCATGTACGCGGGCGTGCCCGCCACGCCCGGTGTGGTGCCCCGGTCCGCGGCGATGCCGAAGTCGACCAGCTTCGAGGTCCCGTCGGCCGCGACCAGCACGTTCTCCGGCTTGTAGTCGCGGTGCACGACCCCGGCCCGGTGCGCCGCCGCCAGGCCCAGCAGCGAGCCCTTGAGGACCACCAGGGCCGCCTCGGGACCGGTCTGCCCGGCCTGCTGCAGGACGGCGCGCAGGGCGATGCCGTCCACCAGCTCCATCACGATGGCGGCGCCGTCCGGCGCCTCCACGTACTCGTACAGGCCGACGACGTACGGCGAGTGCAGTGCGCCGAGCAGCCGCGCCTCCGCCCGGAACTCCCGGACGAACGCCGGATCCTGGCGGAGGCGGTCGCTGAGGTACTTCACCGCGACCGGGATCGAGGTCCCGTCGTGCACGGCGAGCACCACGCGGCCGCTGCCGCCCGATCCCAGTTCTCTGGTCTCCGTGTAACCGGGGACCGTCCACGCCTTCATTTCCGTCCCCCCTGAGATGGGTCACTCCACCCGCAGGGACACGGACGAGCCGTGGCCGGTTCCCGACCTACGGGCCCGCTCAGGCAGCGGCCCGTTCCGCGCGGATCATGGCGTGCAGCCGGTCCGCGGCCGACCGCCCGAACGCGGGGTCGTTGATGTGGGTGTCGTAGTCGTAGATGCGTGCCGCACTGCCCCGCAGCCCGTCCCGCAGTGCGGTGAACAGGGCCCGGTCGGCGGCGGGGTCATGATACGGGCCGCCGGGAGCGCCCAGTGTCGACAGCCCCCGCTTCGGGACGCACAGGGCCGTGGGGCCCGTGGCGGCGCGCAGTTTGGCCGCCACCAGGCGCCCGATCTCGGCGCATTCGGCCGATGTCGTCCGGATGACGGTGATCGACGGGTTGTGCACCCGCACCCGCCGGAACCGGGCCCGTTCCGGCAGGGTCTCCGGCGGCCCGAACTTCACCATGTCCAGCGCGCCCAGGCTCACCACCTGCGGGACGCCCGCGCGGCCGGCCGCGGTCAGCCGGTCGGGTCCGGCGCTGAGGATCCCGCCGCAGTGCTCGTCGGCGATCTCGCTCAACGTCAGGTCCAGGACCCCGGCGAACACCCCTTGACCGGCCAGGGCCTCCAGGGTCCGGCCGCCGGTGCCGCTGACGTGGAAGACCAGCACCTCGTAGCCCAGCTCGGTCAGCCGCTCACGGGCCGCGTCGACCCCGAGGGTGGTCACCCCCGCCATGCTCGCCGCGACCACCGGCCGCGCTCCCTTGCCCAGCTGGCCGGGGAGGATGCTTCGGGAGGTCCGGGCGAACCCCTGGGCCATCCCGGCGACGGCGTCGACCGCATTGGCCAGGACCGGCGCCGAGACGGTGTTGATGCCGGCGATGTCCACGACGCTGTACATCATGGTGATGTCCGAGGACCCGACGTACTTCGCCACGTCCCCGGACGCCATCGAGGAGACCATCACCTTCGGCACCCCGAGCGGCAGCGCCCGCATCGCCCGGGTGGCGATCGAGGTGCCGCCGCTGCCGCCGATCGCCAGGACCCCGTGGAGCCTGCCCTCCGCGTGCAGGCGCAGCAGCGTCTGCTCAGCGCCGCGCGCCATCGTGGTGACGGCCGCGCCCCGGTCGGCGGCCGCCCGTAGTTCCGACAGTTCCGTTCCCGCGGCCCGGGCCACTTCCTCCCGCGGCACATCGGCGGGCACCCGGGGATCGCCCATGATTCCGGTGTCGACCAGTATGACCTCGACGCCGGCCCGCAGCAGTCGCTCGCGGAGCCAGCCGTACTCCACACCCTTGGTGTCCAGGGTTCCCACCAGCACGACGTTCGTCATGTGTGCAATGTCCACGCATCGCGGCGCGCTGGCAAGTCAAAGGTGGGTCAACCGTGCAGATGTGCCAACAGCCGTTCCACGAAAGCCACCTGAGCGGTGTTCAGACGAGTCCGAGCCACCTCGGGAGTGCACCAGGCGACCCGGTCGAGCTCCGGGAACTGCGCCGTACGGCCGGAGCCCGGCGGCCACTCCAGGGTGAAGGTGCCGGGCACCATCAGGGCCGGGTCGAGGTCCGCCTCGACCGCCCAGACCGTCACCAGCTTGCCGTTCGACTGCCGGACCTCGCCCAGCGGTACGTACGGCCCGTCCGGCGCCGGCAGCCCGATCTCCTCGGTGAACTCCCGCCGGGCCGCGTCCCGCGGGTGCTCGTCGGGGCCGTACTCGCCCTTGGGGATCGACCAGGCCCTGGCCTCCTTGTGCTGCCAGTACGGGCCGCCCATGTGCCCCAGGAGCACCTCGACGCCCGGGCCGTCGCCGTCCGCACCGCCACCGTGGCGCCGGAACAGCAGGAGTCCGGCGCTGCGCTTGTCCGTCATGGGGACAACCCTGCCCAGGACGGGCCCGGTTCAGTGGTGGTGCGGGCCCTCGCGGTGCACCGGTCCGTGCGGCGAGGCGCAGTGCCCGTCGTCCCGCCCGCCCGTCTCACCGGGGCGGCCCACCGACAGCAGGGCCTCCTGGGCGTGGTCCACCTGCAAGGTGGTGTGGCCGATCCCGTACTCCGTGGCGAGCAGTCGCTCCAGGTCGCGCCGGACCGCGTGGCAGTCGCCGCCGGGCTCGACCAGGACATGGGCCGACAGCGCCGCCTCGCCCGAGGTGATCGTCCAGATGTGCAGGTCGTGCACCTCGGTCACGGGGTCGAGCGCCACCAGGCGGTCGCCGACCGCGTCCGGGTCCACATGGGCCGGGGCCGCCTCCAGGAAGATCCGGCCCGAGTCGCGCACCAGTCCGTAGCCCGCCTTCACCATCAGCGCCACCACGACCAGGGTGGCGATGGCGTCGGCCTGGACGAAGCCCGTGGTGAGCACGATCAGACCGGAGACGGCGGTGCCGATGAAGGCGAACAGGTCGTTCAGGATGTGCTGGTAGGCGCCCTCCACCGCGAGCGAGGACCGGTTCGCCCGGGAGATGCACCAGGCCGCGGCGACGTTCACCACGATCCCGGCCAGGGCCGTCACCAGCACCGGACCGCCGGCCACCTCCGGCGGCTCGATCAGCCGGCGCACCGCCTCGTACGCCAGCCAGACCGCCAGCAGCAGCAGCGTCAGCCCGTTGGCCTGCGCGGAGAGTATCTCCGCGCGCTTGAGCCCGTACGTGAACCCGCCGCGCGCCGGCCGGGCCGCCAGCCGCATCGCGACCAGGGCGAGCACGATGGAGACCGCGTCGGTCAGCATGTGCGCGGCGTCGGAGATCAGGGCCAGCGACCGGGCGAGGATGCCGACGACCACCTCGACGGCCATGAACGAGCCGATCAGCCCGAGGGCGATCGCCAGCCACCGGCGGTCGGCGTCCGCGGACACGCCGTGCGCATGGCCCGCGTGACCGCCGTGGCCCCCGTGGTCGTGGCCGTGCCCGTGGTCGTGTGCACCCATGACGTTCCCCCGTCCGTACGGTTTTCCGACCCGTGCAGTGAAGCGCACCTTCGCGCGTGGGGCAAAGGCTGCAACGGGGACCGTTGTCATTCCCTATAAGAGGCCTCTGACCTGCGATGATGCCGACGCCGAGGGGGCATGGGAAAATCGGCCCATGGTCCAGCGCCCCGGCGTCCCGACCGCGCCCGAGCTCGTCCTGGAGACCGCCGGGGGCATCACCGTGCTGGACCCGCGCCGCGTCTACCACGTCGGCCGGGACCCCTGGTGCGAGATCTGCCTGGCCGACGAACGGGTCTCCTGGCACCACGCCGTCCTGCGCACGGACGGCGACCACTGGACCGTGGAGGACGACAACAGCACCAACGGCACCTGGGCGGACGGCCACCGCGTCCACGCCTGGGGCGTCGGACCCGGCAGCGAGCTCCGCTTCGGCAGCGCCTCCGACGGGCCGCGCGCCGTCCTGAGCGCCTCCGCGCCCCGCTCGTCACCCGCCGCGCCCTCCCCGCCCCCCGCCGCGCCTCCCTCGCCGCCCTCGCCGCCCGCCGCGCCCCGCCCGTCCGGCCCGTCCGGCCCCGTGGCCCTCGGCCCGGTCGTGGTCGCCGAGCCCTCCCTCACCGGCACGTTCCGGTCACCGACGTCGGTGCGCCCGATGCCCCCGCGCAGCACCCTGCGCATCGGCCGCGCCCCGGACAACGACCTCGTCGTCGACGACCTGGTGGTCTCCCGCCGGCACGCCGCCCTCACCGCGCACGCGGACGGCACCTACGAGATCACCGACCTCGGCAGCCACAACGGCACCTACCTCAACGGCGTGCGCGTCGTCCGCGCCCGCGTCCACGAGGGCGACACGGTCGGCATCGGCCACTCCGCCTTCTGCCTGGTCGGCGGCCGGCTCGAGGAGTACGTGGACACCGGCGAGGTCTCCCTCGACGTCCAGGACCTCGCCGTCCACGTCGACCGCGGCCGCCGCACCCTCCTCGAAGGCGTGTCCTTCCCGGTCGGCGCCCGCAGCCTGCTCGCCGTCGTCGGCCCCAGCGGAGCGGGCAAGTCCACCCTGCTCGGCGCCCTCACGGGCCTGCGCCCCGCCGACCACGGCACCGTCCTCTACGACGGCCGCGACCTCTACCGCGACTACGCCGAACTGCGCGGCCGCATCGGACTCGTCCCGCAGGACGACATCCTGCACGACCGGCTCACCGTCCGGCGCGCCCTGTCCTACGCCGCCGAGCTCCGCTTCCCCCAGGACACCGCCCGCGCCGAACGCGCGGCCCGGGTGGAGGAGGTCATCGCCGAACTCGGCCTGGAGCAGCGGGCCGGGCAGAGCGTGCACAGCCTCTCCGGCGGCCAGCGCAAGCGGGTCTCCGTGGCCCTGGAGCTGCTGACCAAGCCCTCGCTGCTGTTCCTCGACGAGCCCACCTCCGGCCTCGACCCCGGCATGGACCGCTCCGTGATGCACACGCTGCGCCGCCTCGCCGACGACGGCCGGACCGTCATCGTCGTCACCCACAGCGTGCTCAGCCTCGACGTGTGCGACCGGCTCCTCGTCCTCGCGCCGGGCGGCCGTACCGCGTACTTCGGGCCGCCCGCCGAGGCCCTCGGCTTCTTCGGCTTCCCCCAGTGGCCGGAGGCCTTCGAAGCCTTCGAGAACGAGCGGGACCGGGACTGGGCAGGGGAGTTCCGGGCCTCCCGGTTCCAGGCCCGCTACGTCGACGGGGTCGCCCGGCAGCCGCGCGTGGCCGCCGCGCCGCCCGAAGCGGAAGCGGCCGGGCCGGAAGCCGCCCCGGCTGCCGAGCCGCCCGCCGCACCGCCCGCCCCGCCCCCCAAGGCGCAGAGCTGGGGCGCCCAGCTGAGGACCCTGGTGCGCCGTTACGCGGCGGTGCTCGCCGCCGACCGCGTCTTCCTCGTCGTCATGGTCGTGCTGCCGTTCCTGATGGGGGCCATGGCCCGCGCGCTGGCCGGACGGGCCCTCACCCCCGAGACGGCCGTCAACGCCCTGCTGATCCTCTGCGTCGGCGGCGTCCTGACCGGGGCCGCCAACGCGGTGCGCGAACTGGTCAAGGAACGGGTCGTCTACCAGCGCGAACGCGCCGTCGGCCTGTCCCGGTCGGCCTATCTGATGTCGAAGGTCGTGGTGCTCGGCACGATCACGGTCGCCCAGGCCGCCGTGCTCACCGTCGTCGGGCTGGGCGGCGTCGACCACAACGCGCCGGGCGGCCGGGGCGTGCTGATGCCGCCGCTGATCGAGATCACGCTGGCCGTCGCCCTGCTGTCGTTCACCGCGATGATGCTCGGCCTGCTGGTCTCCGCCCTGGTCCGCAAGGAGGAGGTCACCATGCCGCTGCTGGTCCTCCTCGCCATCGTCCAGGTCGTCTTCTGCGGGGCCCTGCTCCGCCTGGACGGCGTACCGGTGCTCGAACAGCTCGGCTGGCTCGTGCCGTCCCGCTGGGCCATGGGAGCCATGGCGGGCACCGTCGACCTGCGGGCGATCGTGCCCGGGGCGCTGACCTCCGACCCGCTGTTCCGGCACAGCGCCGGGGTCTGGCTGCTCGACGTCGGCATGCTCGTCGCCCTGTCCGTGCTGTTCGGGGTGCTGGTGGCCCGGCTGCTGCGCCGCCACGAGCCCGCCGTCATGCGGAGGTGACCGTCCGATGACCAGCCCCGCCGGCTCCGCCGGCCCCACCGGGCAGCCCGGCGACGTCCGGTCCCACGTCCCCGACCCGCTCGGCCCTCCCTCCGACGTCCCGGCCGGTGCCGGACCCGAGGACCGCTCCGGCGCCGGGCCCGGCTTCGCGCCCACGCACGTGGTCCCGCGGGAGGGCCTGCCCGCCTGGGAGGCTCCCGACCCGGGCCGGCCCACCACCGCGCTCGACCCGTTCCTCCCCGTGCAACTGCTGTCCCGCCGCGGCGACTGGGGCGAGGTGCTGTGCTCCAACGGCTGGTCCGCGTGGGTCGACGGGCGCCTGCTGGTCGCCGTACCGCAGCCGCCACCGGCCGGCCGGCGCCCGCTGACCCGCACCGACGACCCGCGGCCGCTGCTCGACCGGTGCGCCGACGCGCTCAGCCGCTACCGGCGGGCCGCCGACGACCTCGCGGCCGGGCGCGGCGACGGCGAGGCCTTCCGGCGGGCCACCCGGGGCCTGCGGGCGGGCGTGGTGCTCGACGGCGAGTCCGTCTGGCTCTACGACGAGTCCTCCGGCCACTGGGCGTACGGCGACGGCACCCGGCTGAGCGTGTACGCCGTGCCCTCCGCCGCACCCGACGCCTCGGCCGCACCCGACGCCACTGCCGTCCCGGACGCCCCGCCCGCCCCTGGCGCCGCCGCGCCGCATCCGCCCACCCGGATCGTCGGACCGGGTGAGGACTGACGGGCCGCCGCTGCCGGGAGGAGGTGTTCCGCTGGGCGCGGTACGCGGAAAAGCGCTGAGCGTCAGGTCGTCCGGTCGGGTCCGGCCGGGCGTCCCGGCGCGCCGGCCGCGTCGCCCGCCTCGCCGCGCCGGTGCACCGGTTTCGCCGCCAGGGCGCCCAGGAACCCGGCCACCGCACCCCACAGCAGTGCCAGCCCCACCGTGCGCCCCAGCTGGGGCAGCAACTGCACGGAGCCGCCCAGTCCGGGTACGTCCCCCAGCCCCAGCAGCGACAGCCCGAACTGCGCGTGGACCCGGCCGAGCAGGCACACGGCCAGGACCCCGAGCCCCAGGGCCACGGCCAGGTGCAGGGCATGCCGCCAGGGCGGCACCCCGGCGGGGGAGCGTACGGCGGTCAGGAAGCCCGTGGCGAACAGCAGCACGGCCGCCGCCACCACGAGCCACCACCAGACCGGGCCGTCGGAGCGGGCCAGGCTTGCCACGTCGACCGTGGACAACCCGCCCGGGGTGCGCAGCACCTGGTCCAGCACGTGCGGCACCGGCAGCCCGAACGGCCCTTCCACCCGGCCCTCCCAGGCCCCGCCGAAGCCGACGGTGAGCGCGAGCCAGGCCAGGTTCGGCAGGCCCAGCAGCAGCACGGCGAAGGTGTCGGCCGGGTGGCCGCGCGTCGCGGCCGCCACCAGCCCGATCACGGCGGCCACGGCCACGCACGCCAGCAGCAGAGCGGCGGTCGAGAACGCGGCCGGCCGCAGGGCCGTGTGGAAGCGGACCAGGGCGGACGGCAGCGGGGCCCGGCGCGAGACCAGCAGGGCGATCAGCAGCAGGCCCAGGATCCACAGCAGTCCGAAGCCCAGGGTGGCGGCGAGGTCGGCGCGGAAACCCACCTCGGGCGTGACGCCCAGGAGGTCGCCGACCTGCCGCGGATCCGCGAGGTCCCCCAGATCGCCCAGTCCCACGAGGTCCCCTAGGTCACCGAGGTCCCCGAAGTCCTGCGGCGGGCTGTCGGAGGGGAGGCCGGGTGGCAGGGAGAGCACGAACGTGTGCCGGGCCAGCAGGGCGCTGCCGGTCAGCGCGAGCAGCCAGAGCACGACCACCGGGACCGCGCGGGCCAGGAGTTCCAAGGCGGTGGCCACCGCCCGGTTGTGCAGCGGGCGCAGGAAGCACAGACCGGTCGCCAAGGCGCCGGCCAGGCTCACCGACAGCGGCACCACCGACAGGTCCACCCGGGCGTCCGCGAGGAAGCCGGCCTCTCCGGTCACCTCGACCGCGCCCCCGGCGGCCATCGCCACCACGGCCGCCACCACGTGCGGGAAGGCGCCGTCGGGCAGGTTCCCCGCCCCGGCGCACGCCAGGCCCGCGGCGGCCACCGCGGCCATCGCCACGAAGCCCGCCACGACCGCGACGAAGGCGTCGCGCCAAGCCCTCAGCAGGCTTCCGGCCGTACCGCTCACGGCGTCACCGTAGGCAGCGACGCCGGCAGGCCACCACCGGAACGGCGCACCCGAGGGGCGACGGAGTGAACCTGGTGCGCCAATGGGTGCATGACCACCCAACCCTCCGGCACCCCGCCGCCGGAGCGGCCCACGGGGCCTCCCCGGGGCCCGCTCTCGGGCCGGCAGGAGCCGCCCGCGCCCCCGCCGCCCCCGCCGGCGGGGCCCGGGGGACCGACGGGCGGGGCCGGCGGCGCGGGTGGATCCGGCCGGCCGTGGTGGCGCTCCCTGCCGGTGATCGCCGTGGCGGTGGTCGCCCTGGCCGCCGTCGCGACGCTCACCGTGGTCCTGTCACGGCCCTCCGGGCCGCCGCGCACGGGCGGCGAACTGTTTCTGCAACCGGCCGCCGCCCAGGGCCGGGACCCGTTCACGGAGTCCACCGCCACCCAGCCGGCCGGTCCCTCGGAGAGCGCGACGGCGGGCCCCACGCCGCCGCCCGCGCCCACCGGCACCGGCCCCGTCACCACCCGGTCGGTCACGGGCTCGGACCCGACCCTGTACGGCGGCACGCGCGACGTCGCCAGCTGCGACGTGGAGAAGCAGATCCGCTTCCTGTCCGCCGATCCCGCCAAGAACCAGGCGTTCGCCACGGCCCTGGGCATCGGGCCCACGGCCGTGCCCGGATACCTGCGCTCCCTCACCCCGGTCACGTTGCGGCACGACACCCGGGTCACCAACCACGGCTACCGCGACGGGCGCCCGACGGCGTACCAGGCGCTGCTCCAGGCCGGGACGGCCGTGCTGGTGGACAACCACGGCGTGCCGAGGGTGCGGTGCGCGTGCGGCAACCCGTTGGGCGGACCGGCGCCGCTGCGGCCCGACTCCCGGCGCTACGGCCAGCCGTGGGCGGCGTACCGGCCGCAGAACGTCGTGGTGATCAGACCGACGATCACGGTCATCAACAAGATCGTGATCTACGACCACGGGAACGGCCGCTGGTACGAACGCGGGACCGGCCCCCGGGAGGTGCCCGACCGGCCGGTGGAACCGCCGGTACCACCGGCCTCGCGGCCGCCGACACCGCCGCCGCCGAAGCCTCCTTCGACGGAGCCCGGGACGCCCACCGGTACGGACACCGACCCGGGCCGGGAGCCGCGCACGGACCCGGGCACCGGGAAGCCGACGCAGGAGCCGCCCGCGCCGCCGGACACCACGACCACGGATCCGGGCACCACCCCGGCGGAGCCCGACACCACGACCACGGACCCGGACACCCCCACGGGGCCGAGCACCGCGACCGGTACGGGCGAGACGACCGGGCCGCCGATCGCCGTCGACCCCCGGGTGCCGAGGGGAGCCGTCACGACGTCCTCGGACCCGGCCCGGACCGGGGCGACCTCGCCCGGGCCGTCGTCCTACGCACCCCGCCCGCAGGAGTGACCGGTCGGGCGCTGTCCGGCCGGAACCGGGCGGTGTTCAGCAGAACTTGTCGAACGCACTGGTCGCGCCCGCCAGGAAGCCCTGTTCGTAGGCCTTCTCGACCGCCTCGTCCTGGGCCGTCAGACCGGGCTGCTTCTTCGGCTTCGGCATGGCGTTGTCGCAGCTTTCCTGCGCGGCGGCCTTTCCCGCCTTGACGCCGTCGGCGAAGCCGCGGTCCCGGGCGGCCCGGACGAGCTCCTTGTTCGTCTCCTTGTCGGCGCGCACGGCCTTGCAGTGCACGACCGTGCCCACCTGGGCCTGGACGAGGTAGTCGCCCGGCGGCAGCCCGCTCCGGGTGAACGCCCCGGGCGGGTCGAGCCCGTCCAGGTTGCCCAGGCCCTCGAAGTTGCCGCTGCTGCCGCGCAGTCCGGCGCCGCCGGTGCCGACGAAGCCCGTGCCCGTCACCGTCACCGTGGTGCCGTCGTCGGAGGGCTTGACGGTGCAACTGCCCGCCGTGACGACCGCGGAGGGCGCGGCCAGGTCGGCGACGGCGGCCGGGCCGACCCCGAGGGAGACGGCCACGAGCGGGCACATCGCGGTCAGCCGTCGCGTACGGCTCTTCATCGAGCTCGCCTCCGCGGGGTCATCGCCGGGTCTTGCAGAACTTGTCGAACGCGCTGGTCGCACCGGCCAGGAAGCCTTCCTCGTAGGCCTTCTCGACCGCCTCGTCCTGGGCCGTCAGCCCCTGGTTGTGCTTCGGCTTGGGCTTCGAGCCGCGGCAGTTCTCCTGGGCCGCTTCCTTGCCCGCCTTGACGCCGTCCTGGAACCCTTGGGCACGGGCCTTGCGGATGGCGTCCTTGTTCGCCTTCGCGTCGGACGGGACCACCGTGCAGTTCTTGAAGCCTCCCGTGTCGGGCAGGACGACGTAATCGACGTTCTTCTGGAAACGGGTCACCTGGAACGACCCGTTCGCGATGTTCAACGGCTCCGTGCTCTCCCCGTCGTTCAAGGACGCCTTGATGTCGTTGCCCTGGTCGTCCGTCCAGCCCGAACCGCTGATGGTGACGCTCGTACCGGCCTCGTTGGGCTTGACCGTGCAGGTGCCGACGGCGGGGGCGGCGGTGGCGGTCGGGGCCAGGGCGGCCAGGCTCCCCGCCGCGAACGAGGAGACGATCAGGGTGACGACCGCGGTGTGGCGGGTACGGCGGGTGTTCCGGTTCATGGAGCGACCTCCTTCGTGTCGGGGCTGCGCGGTGGCGGTCAGCGGGGAACCGCGATGACGCCGAGGGCCTGGGAGTTGTTGCCGGGGACCGTGTCGCCCTCGGCGCTGATGCTCGCGTGGACCGCGCCCGGCCCCTGGCTCTTCACCGTGGCGAGCAGGGGCACCTGCCCCTTCGCCCCCTTGGCGACCGTGCCGCCGGTGCAGCGGAAGCCGCTGCCCGACGCCGTGCACTGCATGCCGCTGAACGTGCCCGACTCCGGCAGGCGCCGCATGGTCAGGGAGCCGGAGACCTGGACGTCCACGGTCACGCCCGTGGCGTCGGCGCCCGAATTGGTGAAGTGGATCCAGTAGTTGCGGTTGGTTCCGGCCGGCGGGTTGGCCTCCCCCTCGATGTTCGTGATCGAGACGTCGGTGGCCGCCTTGGACGAGCCGGTGGGCTCGGCGCAGACCTGGTTGGACGTCTCGGTGGTGCCGAAGCGGCCGAAGACCCCTTCCTCCGCCGCCACCTTGGTCTCGATGACCGCGCAGTACCCGGTGCCGGGACGCAGCCCGGCGTTCACCGTGCGGACCACCGTCCGGTTCACACCGGGGACCTGACCCGCCACCTGCACCCTCCGGATCTCGCCCCCGCCTCCCTGCGGGGTGAGGACCGCCGTATGGCCGGCGTCCCGGACCTCGGTGTCGCGGAAGCTGATGGTGATGTCGGGCGCGTCCAGTTGCAGGCTGATCAGCTGCGCGGACGACGCCGGTGTGGACAGCCCGAGGGCCAGGCCGCAGGCCGTCCCGCCGGCCACCGACGCCCGGAGCAGCCACCGGGGCCTTGTCGTGCGTCTCATGGGAATCCCCGTTCTCGGCTGGGGGAGCTGGGGGGAGAGGACGGGGCGCCGCGGCCACGCCCGGGCGGGCGTGCGGGCACAGCACGACAGCAGACGCGGGAGGCACCACCGCCGCCTCTCCCATCGTCCCGCCGCGGCCTCGCGCTGTCGAACGGGGGGCGCGGCCGGCTCCCAACCCGGGCTTCCTCGCGCCTCCTTGGTGTTCCGCAGCCGCGGGAACGGCCCGGGGCGGGTCGGGCCGGCGGCCGCGGGCGGCCGTGGCCGGGCGCGGGCGGGCGAGGCGCTGAACGGTGGCGCGCGCCGCGTCACGGGGCGTCACCCTGCGTGACGCGCGTCTGCCTCCGCGCACGGCACCGATCGGTGAGACCCTGGCTGCATGGCCGACAGGGGAGACCCCCCGGAGGTCGAGTGGCCCGCTCGACCGGACCTGAGCCTGGCGCTCAACCGCATGGGCACCTTCGACTGGGACCTCGACGGCGGGCAGCTCCACCTGGACCCCACCGCCCTGGAGGTCTTCGCGCTGCGCCCGGACGAGTTCACCGGCACCCCCGAAGGGCTGCGGACCCGGATCCCGCCCGCCGAGGAGGCCCGGCTCGACGCGCGGGTCGCCCAGGCCCTCAAGGACGGCCGCACCGAGTACGGCGCCTACTTCCGGATCCGCCGGCCCGACGGCAGCACCCGCTGGACCCACATCCAGGGCCACATCCGGCGCGATCCGACCGGCCGCCCGTACCGGATCATCGGCGTGGTCCGCGACGCCGACCTCGACCCGCGCGAACCCGGCGCCCACGCCGAGGCCGACGAGGGCCGGCTGCGGATGACCGGCGTGGTCGAGCGCACCACCGCGATCCTGGCCCACGCCCGCACCGTCAACGACGTCACCGACATCCTCAAGGACCCGGAGGCGCTGAGCCATCTGGGCGCGGTCAGCGTGATGCTCGGCGTCGTCGACGGCGCCCGGATCCACCTGGTCGCCGAGGGCCAGCTGGGCAGCTACGTGCCCGAGATCGAGTACACCCGCATCGACGCCGAGTTCCCGATGAGCGTGGCCGTGCGCACCATGCGGCCGGTGCTGATCGCCTCCCGCGAGGAGTTCGAGCAGCGGTTCCCGCTCCTGTGGCCCTACATCGAACCGCTGTCCGTCCGCAGCGGGGTCTACCTGCCGCTGATCGCGCAGGGCCGTACCATCGGCGCGCTGGGCCTGCTGTACACGCGCGAGGGCGACTTCACCGCCGAGGAACGCAACGTACTGGTGGCGCTCGGCAGCGGGATCGCGCAGAGCCTGCAACGGGCGATGCTCTTCGAGCAGGAGCACGACCTCGCGGAAGGGCTCCAGCGGGCCATGCTGCCGCGCCGGATCCCCGCCGTGGCCGGCGCGCAGATCGCCGTGCGGTACCGGGCCGCGCGCATGGGACGGGACATCGGCGGCGACTGGTACGACGTGATCCCGCTCGGCGAGGGCCGCGTCGGCGTGATGATCGGCGACGTCGAGGGACACGACACGGACGCGGCCGCCGTGATGGGCCAGCTGCGCATCGTGATGCGCGCGTACGTCACCGAAGGGCACACGCCCGGAGCGGCGATGGCGCGGGCCTCGGCGTTCCTGCGGGACCTGGAGACGGAACGGTTCGCCACGTGCACCTACGCCCAGGTGGACCTCAACACCGGCCAGGTCCAGCTGGTCCGGGCCGGGCACCTCGACCCGGTCGTACGGCGCGGCGACGGCAGCTGCCACCGGATCGCGGTCGCGGGCGGCCTGCCGCTCGGGCTGCCGATGCGCGAACTGCCGGGGACCGGCTCGGGCTACCCGGTCACCACGCTGGAACTCCACCCGGGCGACACGCTGCTGCTGTGCACCGACGGGCTGATCGAGCGGCCGGGAGACGACCCGGACAGCGGCCTGGGCGAACTCATGGCGGCCGTGCGCACCGGCCCGACGGACGTCGAGGAACTCGCGGACGCGCTGTGCGACCTGGTCGGCGACAGCGGGGGCGGGGACGACATGGCCCTGCTGGTGCTGCGCCGACGCGGCAGCCCCGGCCCGCGCGGCAGCGGCCCGCTGCGCCAGCACCTCACCCCGGGCGACCCCGAGGGCCCCACCACGGCCCGCCACCTCGTCCGGGCGGCGGCCGCCGCCTGGGGCGCGCCGGAGCGCGCGGACGAGATCGAACTGGCGGCGGACGAGCTGATGACCAACGCCCTGGTCCACACCCAGGGCGGCGGCGAGGTCAGCCTCCGCCTGACCATCGACGGCCGGATCCGCGTCGAGGTCGAGGACACCTCCAGCGCCCTGCCCCGCCGCCGCGAGGCGGGCGACTGGGCGGTCTCGGGCCGCGGCCTGCTCCTGGTGGACCGGCTGGCCGACGCGTGGGGGGTCGAGCCCAGGGGCGGGGGGAAGTGCGTGTGGTGCGAATTCCACGTGGGCCCGGCCGCGTCCTGAGGAAAGGATTGCGTATGCGCAACGTGACGTACTCGATGGCGGCCTCGGCGGACGGCTACGTCATCGGGCCGGACGGCCGCTTCGACTGGACGGCGCCCGACGAGGAGGTCTTCCGCTTCTGCATCGAGGAGCTCCGGGGGGTCGGCGTCCACCTGATGGGCCGCCGCCTGTACGAGACGATGCTGTACTGGGAGACCGCCGACCAGGACCCGACGCTCGACGACGCCGGTCGCGAATGGACCGCGCTCTGGAAGCCGCTGCCGAAGGTGGTGTTCTCCACCACCTTGTCGGAGGTCCAGGGCAATGCCCGGCTGGCCTGCGCAGGCCTGGCGGAGGAGATCGAGCGGCTGCGGGCCGAGCCGGGGGAGGGCGACATCGCGATCGGCGGCGCGACGCTCGCGGCCGGGGCCGCCGCGGCGGGACTGATCGACGAGTACCGGGTCAGGGTCCATCCGGTGCTGGTCGGCGGCGGCGTCCCGTTCTTCGCGCGGCTCGCGCGCCGGGTGGACCTCGACCTCGTCGAGACCCGCCGCGTCGGCCCCCGCGTCGTCCACCTCCACTACCGCGTCGCGCCGGGGGCGCGGCCGGCCCCGGCCCCCGGCAGCCGGCTCTGAGGCCGTCCGCGTCCGGCGGCCCAGGGGCTCAAGCACCGGCCGGCGTGTGGTGTCACAGGGCGACGAGGGTGATCTCCGTGGCCTTGACGCTCGTCCAGACGTCCGAGCCGTCCTTCAGGCCCAGGTCGGCCGCGGCCGCCGGGGTGATCTCGGCGACCAGGTCGGGGGCCTGGGGGGAGGTGATCAGGACGCGGAGCCGGCTGCCTGCCGTGGTGATCTCGCGGACCGTGCCCGGCCAGACGTTGCGGGGGCTGCCCGCCGGGCGGGTGCGGTGCACCGAGACGGCCTCGGGGGCGACGACGGCCAGGGCCTCCGTACCGGCCGGCAGGGTGTCGGCGGTGACCACGTGGCCGCCGCCGGGCAGGGCCAGGCCGTCCGTGCCGGCCGTGCCGGGCCAGGCGTTGCGGCCCAGCATGCGGGCCACCCAGGGGGAGCGGGGGTGCCGGGTGACCTCGGCCGGGGCCGCGTCCTGCAGGGCCCGGCCCTCGGAGAGGACCAGGACCCGGTCGGCCAGCGAGACGGCCTCGACGGGGTCGTGGGTGACGATCAGGCAGACCCCCGGGAAGCCGGACAGGTGTGCCCGCAGGGTGTGCCGGACCCGGGCGCGGGTGGTCTGGTCGAGGGCGGCCAGCGGCTCGTCGAGCAGGAGCAGCCGGGGCCGTGCCGCCAGCGCCCGGGCCAGTGCGACGCGCTGGGCCTGGCCGCCGGACAGCTGGGCGGGCCGGCGGTGCGCGAGGTGGCCGACGCCGAGCCGGTCCAGCCACGCCTGCGCCTCGCTGCGGGCCTCGGCCCGGGGCACGCCGCGGGCGCGCAGCCCGTACGCGGTGTTGGCCAGGGCGGTCAGGTGCGGGAACAGCGCCCCGTCCTGGGGGACCCAGGCCACCCCGCGCCGGTGCGGCGGCAGACCGGTCACCTCGACGTCGCCCAGCCGCAGCTCGGCCCGGGCCCGGGGGGTCAGGCCCAGCAGGGCCCGGAGCAGGGTGGTCTTGCCGGAGCCGTTCTCGCCGACCACGGCGATGGTCGTGCCCGGCGCGGCGTCCAGCGTCAGCTGGTTGAACCCGCTCACCTGGGCCGACAAGGGCCACCGCTCCCCACCGCCGTCGACGTCCGAAGCCGCCCCGGCCGCGCCCGCGGCCGCCGTCGGCGTGCCGGTCCCGGCCGGCGGCGGGTCCGCCGGGGCCTCCGCCTCCGGGGCGGGCCGTGCGTCGCGTTCGGGCGCGGGGGACGGCATGCCGTTCCAGCGCCCGCGCAGGGCGATGAGCACCGCCATGGCGATCGCGAGCAGGAGCAGCGACACGGAGGTGGCGGCCTCGGGGCGGTCCTGGAGCAGCAGGTAGACCTGGAGCGGCAGCGTCTGCGTGGTGCCCGGCAGGTTGCCCGCGAAGGTGATGGTGGCGCCGAACTCACCCAGCGCCCGCGCCCAGGTGAGCGCCGCGCCCGCCACGAGCCCGGGCGCCACCATCGGCAGCGTCACCGTGAGGAACACCCGCACCGGCGAGGCGCCGAGCGACGCGGCCGTCTCCTCGTAGCTCTGCCGCAGCCCGCCCAGCGCCCCCTCCAGGCTGATCACCAGGAACGGCATCGCCACGAACGTCGCCGCGACCACGGCCCCCGAGGTGTGGAACGGCAGGGTGATCCCGAACGTCTCGTCCAGCCACGGCCCGAGCAGCCCGCGCCGCCCGAACCCGAGCAGCAGCGCGACACCGCCCACGGTCGGCGGCAGCACCATCGGCAGCAGCACCAACGACCGGACGAAGGCCTTCCCCCGGAACTCCACCCGCGCCAGCAGCCAGGCCAGCGGCACGCCCATCAGCAGCGACAGCCCGAGCGCCCAGAACGACACGACGAGCGAGAGGCGCAGTGCCTCCAGCACCCCGGGGGCGGTCAAGTGGCTGCCGAGCTCGGTCCACCGGGTGCGCAGCAGGATGCCGACGAGGGGCAGCAGCAGGAACGCGACGGCGAGCAGCGCGGGCAGCGCGAGCGCCAGGGGCGTGCGGGAGCGGAGCCGGACCCCGGAGCGGAGGCGGGCTCCGGAGCCGAGGCGGCCTCCCGAGCCGGGTCGCGGGTGGGGGCGGAGTCGGGGTCGGAGTCGGGGTCGGGGGCGGGGGCGGGTCGTCACCATCGGATCAACCAGGTTCGTCGTCGGTGCCGGGCCTGCCCGCCCGGCGGGCCGGCGGACCGGCCGGCAGGGCGGGCGGCGGGCGGGGGCGCAGCCGTCACGGCTGCTGGAAGCCCGCCTCCTGCAGGATCTTCTGCGCCTCGGGCGAGCTCAGCCAGGCCACGAACGCGGCGGCGGCAGCGGCGTGCTTCGACGCCTTCAGCGGGGCCGCCGGGTAGGAGGCCACGGCGTTCTGGTCGTCGGGGATCTCCACCGTCTCGACCTTGTCCCCGGACTTGGCCGAGTCCGTCCGGTAGACCAGGCCCGCGTCCGCCTCGCCCAGCTCGACCTTCGACAGCACGGCGCGCACGTTCGGCTCCTGGGAGACGGGCTTCACGGTGACGCCCTGCCGGTCCAGGATCTCCTTGCTGTAGCGGCCGACCGGCACCTCGGGCGCGGCCAGGACCACCTTCAGCTTCGTGCCGGCCAGGTCCTTCAGACCGCCGATCTTGTGCGGGTTGCCCTTGCCGGTGGCGATGACCAGGCGGTTCCTGGCGACGATCTGCGCGGTCCCGGTCTCGGCCTTCAGGCCGTCCATGGTCCTGGTGTCGGCCGTCACCAGGGCGTCCGCCGGGGCGCCCTGCTTGACCTGGGCGGCCAGCTCCTGCGAGCCGGCGAACGAGAAGGTGACCTTGGTGCCGGGGTGCGCCTTCTCGTACGCGGCGCCCGCCGTCCTGAAGACGTCGGTCAGCGACGAGGCGGCCAGCACGGTGAGGTTCGCCGGCTCGGCCCCGGCGGAGGCGGCGGACCCGGTGGCGGGTCCGCCGTCGCCGCAGGCGGTCAGGGCGGCGAGCAGCGCGCAGGTCAGGGCGCCGGCCGCGACGCGGCGCCGGGTCACGATGACGGACATGGTGGTGGGACTCCTCGGGATCGGGCTGAAGGCGACCGCATCGCCGTGGGAGGCGCCCCGGCTCAGGCGCGGTCGATGTGCACGCTGGTGGACTTCACGCGGGCGATGGCCTGCATGCCGATCTCCAGTCCGAGCTCCTCGACGGCCTCACGCGTCAGCAGCGAGACCAGCCGGTGGGGACCGGCCTGGATCTCGACCTGGGCGGCCACGTCGCCGAGCTTCACGGCGGTGACGATCCCGGGGAACGCGTTGCGTGCCGAGGTGTACGGCTCCTCTTCGCCGGACTGGGCCCCCTGGCCCACCTCCACGGCGAAGGCGGCCAGGTCGCGGCCGCCGATGAGCCGTCGGCCGCTGTCGTCGCGGTGGGTGGCGACGCGGCCGGCGTCGGCCCAGCGGCGCACGGTGTCGGGGCTCACGCCCAGCAGACGCGCCGCCTGACCGATGGTGTAGTCCTGCATGTGCGCCACCGTAGGGGGCCCAATGGCGCATCTGCAAGTTTGTAGGACCGAAATACATAGCAACTGCGGTGCACTTGTCGCATCGTCCGAGGGGCCGTCCCCCTCCGCGCGCCTCCACGGCCCGCCCCTTCCCCGTCCCCCGGTCGCTAGAGTCGGGACATGGCTGATCACGCAAGCGCACGGGTGGACGCCTGGATCTGGTCCGTCCGCCTCACGAAGACCCGCTCGATCGCGGCCACGGCCTGCCGCGCCGGTCACGTCAAGGTCAACGGCGAGCGCGCCAAGCCGGCCCAGCCGGTACGGGCCGGTGACGAGATCCGGCTCTTCCACGCCGGGCGCGAACGGATCGTCGTGGTGCGGCAGGTGCTGACCAAGCGGGTGGGCGCCCCGGCCGCCGCCGAGGCCTACGTCGACAACAGCCCGCCGCCCCCCAGCCCGGTCGAGGCGGCGGCGGTGGGCGTGCGCGACCGCGGCGCGGGCCGCCCGACCAAGCGCGAACGCCGCGAACTCAACCAGCTCCGCGGCCGCTGACCCACCCCCGCCGAGGCACCGGGGCATCTCCGCGCCCGGGCCCGGTTCTTCCCGCCCGGGGTTCCCGGCCTCTCCCGGGCCGGGGACCTCGGGTGCCTGACCGCGGGGCCCGGCCGGATCCGTCAGTACGTCACCGTGATCCGCCGCGCCACCCCGTCGACCCGGGCCAGGCCGCCGTACGGGATCACCAGTTGCGGGTCGGTGTGGCCGAGGTCGACGTCGAACACGGCCGTCGTCCGCGGGGCGTACGCGGCCAGCGCCCGCAGCACCGCCTCGCGTTGCTCCTGCGCGAACCGCCGGCCCCCGGCCTCGTCGAGGGGCCGGTCGAACGACCATGCCTTCGCCCGGCCCATCAGCAGCGCCGGGAAGCGCTCCAGCATCCCGCGCTCGCCCATGCTCCGCAGGATCCGGAACACCTCCTCGGCGGCCGGCATCTCCTCCGACGTCTCCAGGAACAGCACCTGGCCCTCGTACGCCGCCGGGTCCCGCTCGATCTCCTTGTCCGCCATCAGCAGCCAGGACAGGATCTCCACGTTCCCGCCCCAGGTCCGGCCCTCCACGACCCGCGCGGGGCCGTGCCAGTGCCACCCGCCGCCGGGCCGGGTGGCCGGCTCGGACGCGAAGGTGGCCGGGTCTTCCCAGGGCCGGTCGACGTCGCGGTACCGCTCGGCCGGGCGGAGCTCGTAGGGCCCGGAGGTGAACAGCGCCGCGCGCAGGGACTCGGCCGTCAGCGGGGCGAGCGCGCCGGGGCGGCCGAGCTCCGTCATCACGCACGAGCCGTGGTAGCCGACGATGCCGAGGTTGCGCAGGACCAGGAGGAGGTTGGTGTTGTCGCTGGACCCGAAGAACGGCTTGGGGTGGGACCGGATCAGCTCGCGGTCCAGCAGCGGCAGCACGGTCAGCTGGTCGTCGCCGCCGATGCTGGCGAACACCGCCTTGATCTCCGGGTCGGCGAACGCGGCGTGCAGGTCGTCGGCCCGCTCCCGGGCGGTGGCGCCCATCCGGCGGCTCGCCGGGTACTCGACGGGCACCAGCCCGAAGTCCTCCCGGAGCCGGCGCAGGCCCAGTTCGTAGGGGAGCGGGAAGAGCCCCGGCAGCCCGGAGGACGGCGAGAGGACGGCGACCTTGTCGCCGGGGACGGGCTTGGGCGGATACGCGGGTGTGATCATGGCGCGACTCTAGGCGAGCCCCACCGCCCTCCTCATCCCCATTCGGCTCACCCCGGACCCGGCCCCGCCCCCCACCCGGCTCCCGCCGCAGGCGGGGCCTGGCGGGCGGCCGCTCACACCTTCCGGTACGCGTACGCCTCCCCGGCCGCCGCCACCACCGCGTCCAGGTCCGCCCCGGTCGAGGCGGTGACCACGGCCGCGACCGCGCCCTCCACGAACGGCGCGTCCACCAGCCGCGACCCGGCGGGCAGTTCCTCGTCCTCCAGCAGTGCCTTCACCGTGAGGACCGCGCTGCCCAGGTCCACGAGCAGGGCCACCCCGGCCCCCTGGTCCACCTCCCGCGCCGCGGCCAGGATCAGCTCGGAGCTGGTGCCCAGCTCCCCGCCGGCGGTGCCGCCCGCGGCGGCCACCCGTGCCGTCGCGCCGGCCCCGGCCAGCCCCTGGGCCAGCCGTGCCACCGACTGCGCGACCTCGGCGCTGTGGGAGACCAGCACCACGCCCACCGTGCTCATGAGCCCTCCCCGGCGGCGTCCGCGAGCGCCCCGAGCAGCAGGGCCGACGACGTGGCGCCGGGGTCCTGGTGCCCGATGCTCCGCTCGCCCAGGTAGCTGGCCCGGCCCTTGCGGGCCTGCATCGGCACGGTGGCCAGCGCGCCCTGCTCGGCGGCGTCGGCCGCCGCCCGGTAGGAGGTGGCGAGGGCCGCCACGCCGGGCAGCAGGGCGTCCAGCATGGTCTTGTCGCCGGGCGCCGCGCCGCCCAACTGGGCCACCGCGTCCACCCCGACCTGCAGGGCCGCGCGCAGCTGCTCGTCGGAGACCTCGGCGGCCTCGCCGAGCTCCTTGCCGGCGCGCCGGAACAGCGTGCCGTACAACGGGCCGGAGGCGCCGCCGACCGTGGAGATCAGCGTCCGCCCGGTCAGTTGCAGCAGCGCGCCGGGGGTCGCGGGCGGCTCCGACGCCAGCGCCGACTCCACCGCCGTGAAACCGCGCAGCAGGTTGCTGCCGTGGTCGGCGTCGCCGATGGGGGAGTCGAGCTCGGTCAGCCGGGCCGCCTCGCGCCGCACCACGTCGGCCGCCGCCGCCATCCAGCGCCGGAAGAACTGCGTGTCACGCACGGTCAGCGCCCCCATCGCAGCGCGGCCGTCTGCACGGGCGCGTCCCACAGCCGCACCAGCTCCTCGTCGGCGCGGCACAGCGTGATCGAACAGCCCGCCATGTCCAGCGAGGTGACGTAGTTCCCGACCAGCGCCCGGGCCACCGTGACCCCGCGGTCGGCCAGCAGCCGGGCGACCTCGCCGTGGAAGCCGTACAGCTCCAGCAGCGGTGTCGCGCCCATGCCGTTGACCAGCAGCAGCACCGGCGCGTCCACGGGGCCGATGTCGGCCAGCTCCTCCAGTACGGGACCCAGCGAGACCTCGGCGATCTCCTTGGCCGTCATCATCGCGCGCCGCTCGCGGCCCGGCTCGCCGTGGATGCCGATGCCGAGCTCCAGCTCCCCGTCGGGGAGTTCGAACGTGGGGCTGCCCTTGGCCGGGGTGGTGCAGGCGCTCAGCGCCACGCCGAAGCTGCGCGAGCACTCGTTGACCTTCCGGGCGAGCGCCGCGACCTGGTCGAGGGGCCGGCCCTCCTCGGCGGCGGCCCCGGCGATCTTCTCGACGAACAGCGTGGCACCCGTACCGCGGCGGCCCGCCGTGTACAGGCTGTCGGTGACCGCCACGTCGTCGTTGACCAGGACCTGTTCGACCTGGATGCCGTCCTCCCCGGCGAGCTCGGCGGCCATCTCGAAGTTCATCACGTCGCCGGTGTAGTTCTTGACGACGAAGAGCACGCCCTGGCCGCCGTGCGCCGCGGCCGCCGCCCGGACCATCTGGTCGGGCACGGGCGAGGTGAACACCTCACCCGGGCACGCCGCGGTCAGCATCCCGTGCCCCACGAACCCGGCGTGCAGCGGCTCGTGGCCCGAGCCGCCGCCCGACACCAGGCCCACCCGGCCGCTGTCCCGGGCGTCGCGCCGGGCGACGACCCGCCGCTCCACGTCCACGTCCAGGTCCGGATGCGCGGCGGCCATGCCCCGCAGCGCGTCGGCGACCACGGTCTCGGGGCTGTTGATGAGCATCTTCACGGATCACTCCTCGAACGGTGGGCGGTGCGGCCGCACTCAACATAGAGGCCGCGACCGCTCCACCTCCCGAGGACACGGATCCTGGGCGGGACGAGCGCTCGAAGCGACCGCCGCCACCGCGGTCGGCTGCCCGCCGCCTACGCCACCGCCACCGCGACCGCGTCGGGCTCGCGCGGCTCCTCGCCGCAGTGCTCCGGCCCGGTGTCCTCCGGGACGCTGACCAGCCAGCGCGCGTCCGGGTGCGGGCGCAGGTACAGCGCCCAGTAGAGCGTGGCCGCCGCGGTGATCCCGCCCGCCCACAGCAGGTACTGGGTCTCCTGCTGGATCAGGATGTACGCCATCACCGCGATCAGCAGCACCGGAACGGCGGGCCACAGCGGCATCCGCCACGCGGGCGCGTCGCGGTGGGCCCCGCGCCGGCTGAACAGCGCGGCCACGGCCACCAGCAGGTACATCCCGGTCACCGAGACCCCGGTGACGCCGTACAGGGTGTCCAGGTTGACGAAGCACAGGGCCGCACCCGGCACGCCGACCACGAGCGTGGCCACCCACGGCGAGCCGAACCGGCCCAGCCGGGACAGCGCGCGGTTGACGGGGGCGGGCCAGGCCTTGTCGCGGGCCGAGGCGAACAGCACGCGCGAGTTCTGGATCACCATGACGATGCCGGCGTTGACGATGGCGAGGGCCACGCAGAGGCTGACGAAGGTGCCGACGGCCGAGTTGGACCAGGCGGTGACCATGCCGCCGAGGTCGCCGTCGGCCAGCGCCTGGAGGTCGGGCGCGCCGACGGTGATGGCGATGACCGGGACCAGGATGACGGCGGTGGAGATCGCCAGGGTGGCGAGCACGGTCCGGGCGACGTTGCGCCGCGGGTTCTCCAGCTCCTCCGACAGGTAGACGGCGGTGGAGAAGCCCTGGGTGACGAAGAGGGCGATCGCCAGGCCGGAGACCACCATCATCGCGGTGACGGCCGAGGGGCCGCCGCCCTCGGCGGCGGCGGTGCCGTGCACCAGGGCGTCGGCGCCGCGCTCGCCGTGCGCGAACCCGAGGACGGCGACCAGCGCCGCGGCGACCACTTCGAGGACCAGGAAGACTCCGGTGATCCAGGCGTTGGCCCGCAGGTCGAGGAGGCCGGCCAGGGTGGCGAGCAGCATCACGGCGCCGCCGGCGACGGGCGCCGGGACGTCCACCACCGGGGCGAGGTAGTCGGCCGTGCCCATGGCGATCACCGGCGGCACGATCATCACCACGAGGAGGGAGAGGACGAAGACCAGCCAGCCGGTGAGCCGGCCCGCGAGGGTGGAGACCATGGCGTACTCGCCGCCCGCGCTGGGGATCAGCGTGCCCAGCTCGGAGTAGCAGAACGCGACCCCGATGCAGAGCAGCGAGCCGATGGCGATGGTCAGGGCCGTCCAGGTGCCGAGGTCGGCGAACAGGTCGGGGACGACGACGAAGAGCGTCGAGGCGGGTGTCACGCAGGACAGCGTGAGCAGGGTCCCTCCGACGACTCCGATGGAACGCTTGAGCTTCTGCGGGACGGGCCCGGTGCCGGGCGAGAGGGCCTGCGGGGCGCTGGGGAAGTCTGACATCGGGGCGTGTTCCGATCGGCTGGAGCGGTGAGATGAGCGGGGAGCGGTATCGCCTCCGGGGCGGTGGTGGTCACGGGGTGGTTCTGAGGGCTCCCGGGCCGTCATGGAAGCCCCACCGGATCCGCAGGTCAATAGCCGATCCCCTGCGGATTCCGTCGTTCCGACACGCCGAAACGGCGCCACCCGGTGTTAAGAACGCGTCAATGCGGCATGAACGCGCGGTACGGGAACCGCAGCGGCAGCCCCGAGAATTTTCCTCTGCTTTGCAGGGCGGCGGGTCCTACGGCGCCCCGGCCGCGGCCAGGTGCCGGACGAACCACTCCCGGGCCAGCTCCGCCACGGACTCCAGGGTCCCCGGCTCCTCGAACAGGTGGCTCGCCCCGGGCACCACCGCCAGCTCGTGCGGACAGCGCAGCAGGCCCGCCGCCCGCCGGTTGAGGTCCAGCACCAGCGGATCGGCCCCGCCGACGATCAGCAGCGTGGGAGCCCCTACGTCGCCCAGCCGGTCCTCGGCCAGATCGGGCCGCCCGCCCCGCGAGACCACGGCCGCGATCTGGGCGCCGGGCTCGGCAGCGGCCACCAGCGCGGCCGCGGCTCCCGTACTGGCGCCGAAGTAGCCGACCGGCGAGGCGGAGCGCCCGCGCAGCCACCGCGTGGCCCCGACCAGGCGGCGTGCCAGCAGAGGGATGTCGAATGTGCGGTCGCGCACGCCCGCCTCCGCCGGGGTCAGCAGGTCGAACAGCAGCGTGCCGAGCCCGGCCGCGTTCAGCGCGTCGGCCACCTGCCGGTTGCGGGGGCTGGTGCGGCTGCTGCCGCTGCCGTGGGCGAAGACCACCACGCCCGAGGCGTCGGCGGGCACGGTCAGCAGGCCGGGCAGCACCACGCCGTCGGACGCCACCTCCACCGGTCCCGACCCGGCCGCCGGTGCCGGTCCCGCCGCCGGGCCGCCGTGTCCCGGTCGCCTCGCCGCGCGGCGGTCGGCCTGGGACAGCAGGGCCGCGACCTCCTCGTCGGAGGTCTGGGCGAAGTCGTCGTACCACTGCCCGACGGCCGCGAAGTCGGGCGGTGCCGACAGGCACAGCACCTCGTCCGCCGACCGCCGCAGCCGCTCCACGGCCTGCGGCGCGGCCACCGGAACGGCCAGCACCACCCGGGAGGCGCCCTGGGCGCGGGCCACCTCGCAGGCCGCGGCGGCGGTGGCGCCCGTGGCGATGCCGTCGTCGACGATCACCGCGGTCCGGCCGGTCAGCGGCACCCGCTCGCGGTCGGCACGGTAGCGGGCCAGCCGCCGGTCGAGCTCGGCGCGCTCGCGCCGCTCGACCTCGGAGACCTCCTCGGAGCCCAGGCCGGCGGCCCGTACGGTGTCCTCGTCGATCACCAGGGCGCCGCCCTCGCCGAGGGCGCCGAAGGCCACCTCCGGCCGGTAGGGGACCCCCAGTTTGCGGACGACGATCACGTCGAGGGGCGCGTCCAGGGCCCGGGCGACGGGGGCGGCCACCGGCACCCCGCCCCGGGGGAGCGCGACGACCACCGCTCCGCTCAGGTCCCCCCGGACCACCTCGGCGGCCAGCTGCCTTCCCGCGGCCTCGCGGTCCGTCCAGCGCATAGCTCCATGGTCGGCTCCCGGCGGGCGGCCCGCATCCGGGCGGGATCAGCCTCCGGTGCCGCGCCGGCGGACGCGGGAGCGGCGGATGAACAGCCCCACCGCAGCACCGGCGAGGGCGGCCACGGCCACTCCGGCGGTGGTCACCCACGCGATCCGGCCGGAACGGGAGGACGAGGACGAGGACGAAGGGGAGGGCGAGGGCGAGGGGGAGGTCGAGGCGGCCGGGCCGGTGGGCGCGACCGGGCCCGCCGGAGAGGACTGGGGGGCCGGAGAGGACTGCGGTGCGGCTGAGGACTGCGGGGCCGGGGCGGCGGCCTCGACGGTGAGGTCCCGCTCCGCGCGCCCGAGACCCGGGAAGCCGACCTCCACGGTGACCTTCCAGCGGCCGGCGGGCAGCGTCTCGGCGGTGGTCCAGCCGGCGGGGGAGGCGCCGTCCTTCACCAGCGTCCAGGGACCCGTGGTCCGCGTGCCGTCCTCGCTGACCGCGTTGACGGTCGCGGCCACCTTCCCGTCGACGGCGTCCCCGTCGTTCTCCCAGGTGACGTCGGTGGTGACACGGCCCTCGCGATGGCCGGTGACGACCACCTTCAGCGTGTCCCCGTGCGCCTGGGCGACGGCGGGGAGACCGAGGGCGAGGGCGAACGACAGGGCGGCCGCGGCCGCGGTGGTGATCCGTCTGTGCATGGTGCTGCTCCGGAAGGGGTGAGGGGGAGCGGAAGGAGCGGGCAGGCGGGCCGCCCCGTGAACGGCCCGCCTGCCGGTGGGAGGGGGGCACCCGGTGGTCACACGGCACCAGGTGCCCCGAGGGGGAAGGCCGGTCAGCCGACCTTCTGCGCCGTCCAGCTCTGGGCCGGGCGGCCGTCCGCCCGCTGGAGGTCGAGCAGCTGGGCGCCGTAGTACGGGCGGTTGCTGACCGTCAGGGCGAAGGCGCCGCTGCGCTCGGTCACGACGACCGATCCGCCGTTCGCCGTCACCTTCCACTGCTGGGCGGTGGAGCCGGTGTCGCAGGGCTGCTGGGCGATCCACATGCCGGCCGTGGGGGTGCCACCCGGCTGGAGGCACTTGCCCGAGGAGACGGACCGGATCCGGACGTGGCCGCCGCCCGCGTCGTCGAAGTACCACTGCTGGTGCGCGTAGCCGTTGCCGCGGGAGCCGACCAGGACCGCGCCGTCGGCGCTGCGGCCGCCCCACAGCTCGGCGTTCAGGCCGGTGCTGCCGTTGCCGAGCTGGTAGCGGGTGTTCGGCGTGGTGGTGGTGTCGCCCGCGCCGGTCGTGCGGAAGGACGTGGCCTTGCCGGGTCCGCTGTCGCGGCCCGCCGTGTCACGGACGGAGACCGCCACCGTGTACGAGGTCCCGGGCCTGAGGTTGTAGATCCGCAGGACCGTGCCCTGCACCCAGGTCAGGTGCTTGCCGTTGAACATCACCTGGTACCAGGCCGCGTTCGGCACCTGCGGCCAGCTGACGACCGCCGAGTCCGCCCGGATCTGACCGACCGTCACATTCGGGCCGGCGCCCGGCTTGGTGGAGCCGCTCGGCGACGGGGTGGGCGTCGGGGTCGGCTTGGGGCTGGGGTTCGGGCCCGGGTCGGTGCCGCCACCGCCGCGCGACTTCATCAGGAACTGGTTGTCCGCGATGTTCCAGTGCGTCGCCAGGTAGCTGCCCGGCTTCGGACTGGTGTGGAAGTAGTCGTCGTGGTTGCAGTCGAGGATGTTCTCGGACGCCTTGTTGGTGCAGATGTTGCGCATCTGCGGGTAGTACGGGGTGTCCGAGTAGCACATGACGTCCCACTCGTCGGTGCAGTGCGCGCCCCGGCTGGTGTTGGGGGCGCTGTTGTTGACCGCGCCCAGGTTGTGCCCGAGCTCGTGCGCCGCCGTGTGGCCGCCCCAGCAGCCCGTGTCGGTGCGGCCGTAGGAGGGGCCGAAATTGCTGAGGTTGTTCTGACCGGGCCGCTCGTCCCCGTTGAAGGTGCCGATGCCGCAGTAGACCTGCGAGTCGGCGAAGATCATGTACTTGCGGTCCTTGCGGTCGAGGCCCTTGGCCGCGAGCGCCCGGTTGGTGGCGTTGAACTCGGCCAGTGCGGAGGCCGGGAGTTCGATGCTCATCACGGTCGGGGTGCAGTCCGCGTTGGTCACGTAGCGGATGTGGCGCACACCGCCGGTCTCCTGGGCGCTGTTCGCGTAGATGAGGTCGGCGTCGGCGGCCCACTTGCGGAAGGACGCGACGTACTCGGAGTAGCGGTCCTTGCCCGGCGGGTGGACGTAGACGACCTGCACGCGGTTGCCGGTGCTGCCGTCGCCGTCGCACTGGACGGTCTGGCCGGCGGGGCCGGCCGCGGCGGTCTTCTGCTGCCCGGAGGGGGCGGCGGGCGGGGCGGCGGCGCTGCCGCTCGGGGTGGCCTGGGCGTCGACGGCGGGCGTGGCCTGAGAACGTCCGCCGGACTGCTCGGGGGCCGGGTCCTCGGCCTCGGGCTTCGCCGGGTCGGCGGCCTCGGCGACCGCCTTGACCGCGGGCTGGGTGTCCTTCTTGATGTCGACGCCGCTCGGCGGGGCGTCGGGACCGTGCGTGCACAGCCCGGTCTCGGTGCTGTAGACGCCCGCACAGCGGTCGCCCTTCGGGGCGATCTTCAGTCCGTCGTAGATCATGCCGCGCGGCGGGTCGTTGGCCGGCATCGCGCTCAGCGGCTCGGGGTCCTTGTCCCGGGCGGGCGCGGCGGCCGGCTCGGCCTCCACGGCCGGAGCGGCGAGATCCACGGTGCTCGGCGGAGCGTTGTCGCGACCGGCTTCGTACGCGACACCGCCGGCTATGGCGGCCGCGACGGCCATGGCGGCGGTGATGCCTATGAACCGTCGCCTGGGCGGTCGCTGACGCTCTTTCAGTCTTCGATGCCTGGACATGCGCACCTCATTTCCTTGGTCAGGAGAGTGGGTGCGCGGAAGCCTGCCAGACGGGATCGGCGGAGAATTCGGACAAACGGGTTCCGCGGCCAAGAATCCGTTCCGTTACCTCGTGGTTCGATTTGACGAACAATCAATTACCTTGCAGAGAAGGCGAGTTACGCGCGTCGCACGTGAATGGTCCAGGCCTTTTTAAGGATCTCGTTATCGAATCGAGATCATCGGGAAAAGCTTGTTGACGTGAATTCAGTACAATCTTCATCCGTCGATCACATCGTGAATTCCGACCGTCACGAGCGGTGAGGGTTCATCAGTTTGAACGCGAGAACGGGCGAACGGGAGATCGCGGGGCGGGGCGGGGGTGCGGTCGCTCGCCCGAGCGCGGTCCTCCGTGCGGTGTCCTACGGGTGCGGAACGGGCGGGTCGGCGGGGGCCGGACCCGCCGGGTCCGGCGGGGGCGGACGGTGGGAGAGGGCGCGCAGGGCCGTGTACGCCGACCAGACGACCGACACCAGCGGCACCGCCACCACCGCGCCCACCACCCCGGCGGCGATGGCCCCCGCGATCACCGAGACGGCCACCACCACCGGGTGCAGCCGCACCGCCCAGCTCATCACCAGCGGGTGCAGCAGGTGCCCCTCGATCTGCCCGATCACCACGATCAGCGCGACCACGACGCCCGCCACCAGCGGCCCCTTCGCCGCCAGCGCCACCACCGCCGCGACCGCCAGCGCGATCGGCGAGCCGACCAGCGGCACGAACGCGGCCACGAACTCCAGCAGCGCCAGCGGCACCGCGAGCGGCACCCCGAGGAAGTACAGCGCCAGGCCGACCAGGATCGCGTTGGTGCCCGCCACCAGCACGATGCCGTGGGTGTACCCGGTGAACGTCCGCCACGCCGCGCGCCCGCCCACCTCCCACCGCTCGCGCGCGCCCGCCGGCAGCTGCCCGCAGAACCACGCCCAGTGCCGGTCGCCCGAGTGGATGAAGAACACCGCGCAGAACAGCGACAGCACCAGCACGGTCAGCACCTTGACCACCTGGCTCGCCCCGCTGAGCGCCGTGGTGAGCAGCGCCGAGCGATGGGTGCCGAGGTAGTCCCCGATCCGCGCCTGCAGTCCGGACAACGCCCCCGGATCCAGCCGGAACGGCGGCCGTTCCAGCCAGGTCTCGATGCTCTCCAACCCCTCCCGGAACTCCCGCACCAGCCGTGCGCTCTCCCCGGCCACCGCCTCGCCCACCAGCGCCAGCACCCCCAGCGTGAAGGCGATGCTCCCCACCAGCGACAGGGCCACCGCGAGCCCACGCGGCAGCAACCGGGCCGCCAGATCCGCCACGGGCCGCAGCAGCGCCGTGATCACCAGCGCCACGAAGAGCGCGATGCCGATCTCGTGGAACCGGCCCAGCACCATGAAGATCCCGTACACGGCCACGCCGACGGCGATCAGCCGCCACGCGTACGCCGCCGCCCGGCGCAGGACGGGGGACACCTGGGGCTCCATGCCCATCGAGGTACCACCCCCGCGCGCCCGCCCCACGCCCGCGCCACCGGATTCGCCCGACCGGGGCCCGCGGCCGCCGCCCGCGCGGTGCCTGCCGCACCCGGCCCGCCCGCGCGGCGAGGATCGGCCCATGGGCGTCGTCCTGCCGGTCCTCTTCGCGCTGCTGGCCGCGGTCAGCAACGCGCTGGCCACCGTGCTCCAGCGGCGCGCGGCCCTCACCGTCGCGCAGCACCAGGGCTTCCGGGCCGGACTGGTCCTCGACCTGCTGCGCCGGCCGGTCTGGCTGGCCGGGATCCTCGCCGTGATCGTCGCCGGCGCCGGCCAGGCGGCGGCGCTGGCCACCGGGCCGCTCTCGCTCGTCCAGCCGCTGTTCGTGCTGGAGCTGCCGCTCGCCCTGCTGATCGCCTCGCTGATGGCCCGCCGGCCGATGCCCGGCGCCCTGTGGCTGGCGGTGGCGGGCGTGGTGGCCGGGCTGGGCCTCGCGCTCGTCGCCGCCGCGCCGTCGGGCAACCGCACGCACGTGGCCCTGGACCGGTGGCTGCCCGCGCTGGTCGTCTGCGGGGCCGCCGTGCTCGCCCTGGCCGCCGCCGGACTGCGCCGGCCGCCCGGCCGGGCCCGGGCGGGCTGTCTGGGCGCAGCCACCGCCGTCTGCTACGCCCTGACCGCGGCGCTGATGAAGACCTCCATGCACCTGCTCGACGAGGGCGGGATCACCGGGTTCCTGACCGCCTGGCAGACGTACGCGTTCGCCGCCGCCGGGCTCTGCGCCCTGCTGCTGCTCGAACACGCCATGCAGGGCGGGCCGCTGGTCGCCTCCCAGCCCGCCCTGACCCTGGGCGACGCGAGCGTGAGCCTGCTGCTCGGCGTCCTGCTCTACGAGGAGCACGTCCGGTCCGGGTGGTGGCTGGTGCCGCAGCTGCTCGGGGTCGCGCTGATCGTCACGGGCGTGTTCGCGCTGGCCCGCAGCGGCCGGGCCGCGGCCTGAGGGGCGGCGGCGGGGTCAGGCAGGCCGCAGGCGGGGCCGGGTCCGTTCGAACAGGGCGAGGGCCAGCACCAGCAGGGCGGCCGGCGCCAGCAGTTGCGCCACCGGCCAGCCGGCCCGCACCAGCAGGGCCCCGGCCGCCCCGCCCGCGAACATCGCCACCACCGCGGCGGCCCGCCGCTGCCAGGTGGCCCCGCCCCGGGCGAACGAGCCGTCATGGCCGAGGACGCCCCCGAGGAGGCCGGTCAGGGTCCGCGTCGACAAGGTGGTCGGCACGCCCACCACCCCCACCCGCATGCTGGTGACGTTGCGCAGGCCCATCGTGAACGCCAGCAGGGCGGTCACCGCCAGGTGCCGGTGGGTGGGGGAGCCGTAGCGCGGTGCGAGGCCCCACCCCGCGCCTGCGGCGCACGCCAGCAGCCCCGCCTCCGCGAAGAGCGCGAGCACGAACCAGCGTCGGCCGCGGGCCTCGGCCGTGGCCTCCAGCCGGGCACCCGCGACCACCCCCGCCGCGAACGCGACCAGCGACAGCGCCGGGGCCAGCACCGGGAAGGCACCGACGCGGCCGGCGCCCGCGACGCCGAAGGAGAGGAAGAGCAGGTTGCCGGTCTGCATCGCGGTGAACACCGGCCCGAGCGCCAGCAGGCTCACCGCCTCGACCAGCCCCGTCACCGCGGTCAGGACGACCATGACGCGGGTGATCGACGGGCCCGGCGGACCGGGCGTACGCGCGTCCATGACGCCCGAGCGTGACACGCCCGACCCGGCTCCCCGGCCCGACACGCCCCTGCGGCCCCCCGACACGCCCCCGCGGCCCCCGTACGCCGCCGGGTACGCCGCCGTGCGCCGCCCGGGGCTCAGGTGCCCGTGCGGACCGTGAGCGACCACCCGAGCAGCGTCCCCGCCGCCGGTGCCGCCACGTCGGCCACCTTCAGCTTCCACGTGCCCCGCACGCCGTCGCCGAGCAGCGGTGCCAGCGGCGTGGGCGGCTGCGAACCCAGGGTCAGCCGCAGATCCTTCGCATCCCCGCCGGTCCGGTTGTGCAGCACCGCCCGCCGACCGGTCGGCGACAGCAGCACCACCCGCAGGTCGCCGACCCGCGGGTGCTCGATGTCGACCGTGACGGTCAGCTCCTGCACCGTGCCCTCCGCCTCCAGGACGATCGCGTCGGTCAGCCCGCCGAGGCTGTCGTCCACGATCGCCGCCCCGGGCGTGGACGCGCCCTCCACCTGGGTCCCGGCGACACCCCGTTCACCGGTGCGGAAGGTGATGACCTCGCCGGGCGCGCTGATCGAGGACAGCGTCAAGCCGGACTCGGTGCCGTCCCACCACAGTGACGCCGGCCGGCTGCCGTGCGAGACGGCGGTGCCCGGCGTGGGGCCGTACAGGTCGGCGCCGTCGCCCTGGTTGCGGTTGGTCTCCAGGTCCATGTGGCCGTCCGCCTGCAGCAGCGCGCACTGGTAGTGACGGGTCGGGGTGCCCTGCTGGAACTCGTTCGAGCCCCGGATGTCGCAGTGGTACACGGCCAGCCCGCTGGAGGTCAGCTCCGCGTCGAAGCCGATGCTGCTGCGGTTCTCGACCAGGTAGTACTCGATGTCGCGGCGCCCCGGGTGCGGGAAGACCAGCGCCTCGTCGTACGCGCCGTGCCGCGCTTCGTACGTGCCCGGCTCGGAGATGTCCACGTCCCGGGTCCAGCCCACCAGCCGGCGCAGGTAGACGCAGACCGCGGACGGGACGAAGCCGCGGCCCAGGTGGTTGCCGGCCGCCATCGTGCAGTAGGTGCCCAGGCCCGCGCTGGTGAAGTCGTCGCCCTCGCGCTCGATCTTGCCGTAGTCGTACAGGTCCGGCCACCGGCACAGCAGGTGCCCGCTCTCGTGGCAGAACGTGCCGATGCTGAGGTCGGCCGCGCTCTCGCCGATGCTGGTGACGGTGTAGAAGTTGGTGGTCACGCCGTCGATCTCGGCCAGGAAGCGGGAGTTGTGCGGCCACAGGTCGCCGCGGAACTCGGTGCGGCCGGCGTACATGATGCAGATCGAGTCCACCACGCCGCGCCCCAGCGAGTCGAACCGGCCGAAGTCGACGCCGTCGTCGAGGGCCGCCTGCAGCGCCTCGGGCACCAGCAGCCCCTGGTTGGCCGGCAGGGTGTACGCGAGCCTGGGCCGGCTCAGCCGGTACGGGCCGACCACGGTGTTGGTGAACCGGAGCCGGCCCGTCGACATGGTCTCGAAGAACCCCTTGACCGAGCAGGTGTTGCCGTTCGCCGTGAAGTCCGGGGCGTTGAGCAGCGCCTCGACGGCGTCCACCGGGACGTCGGTGGGCGTGCCGGGGAAGTCGACCAGGATGGTCAGGCCCTGGACGTCGCCCTCGGTGAGCGCGTCGCCGGGCAGCAGCCCCTGCTGCGGGCCGAAGGTGAGCAGGGTGTCGGGGTCCAGGGCGGCGCGCTCGCTCGGCGGGACCATGTCCATCAGCCGGGCCTTGACCCGCTCGCGCCGGTAGAGCTGACCCTCCCTCAGGTGCCGGGGCAGACCGGCGGGCGGCGGCTGGGAGATCGGGACGCCCGTGGAGACGAACCGGCGCTCGTCCCCGCCGCCGTCGTCGGTGGCGTAGCAGTAGCGCCCCTGGGTGGCGTCGTAGACGACGGACCAGCCGTCGAGGGTCTCGTAGCGCGCGTACTTGTCGTCGCCGAAGGTGACGAGTCGGACCTCGCCGCCGTCTTCCTGCGTGTAGGTGAGGGTGTCACCGAAGATGCCGCTCATTGCCTGTCGCCTCCCGGGTCCGGGCGAGCGAGGGGTCCCTCCCCTCACGTCCGGCGGCGGGGACGCCGGTGGCGGGGGGCCGAGCGGCCCCGGGGACCGGGGTCCCCTCACCTCCAGTCTTCGCCCACCGGGCCGCCCCGGCACCCGGAGCACCCGGTCGTCCCCGAGCGCGCCTGCATCTTCCTGATGACGTCGACCGGTCCGGGATCGTCCCGCGGCACGAGGGAACGCGTGCCGCCGGCGCCGAGAATCGAGGAGACCGTGAGCGTCCGATCGTCGAAGGCCCTGCCGGGCCGTTCGGAAGGGGAGGACCGGATGCGCCGTCCCGCGTGCCTCGACCGTCACCGCCCTCGCCGCTGCCCTCGCCACCGCCCTCGTCGCCGGCTCCGTACCGCCGCGGCCTCGGCGCTGCTGCCGGCCCTGCTCGCCGTGGCGGCGGGAGCCGCCCCCACCGGCGCAGCCGCCGCGTCCCACGCCCTCGACCGCGCGGCGCTCGCCGAGGACCTGCGCGCGGTCCACCGGGCCGGCGTGTACGGCGTCTTCGCCTCGGTCCGCGACGGCGCCGCGCGGTGGGACGGCGCCGCCGGGTTCGCCGACCGCGACACCGGCCGGCCCGTGCGCGCCGACCTGCGGCACCGGGTCGGCAGCACCACCAAGTCCTTCACCGCCGTCGCCGTGCTCCAGCAGAACGCCGCCGGCCGCGTGGACCTGGACCGGCCGGTCGGCGCCTACCTGCCCGAGCTCGTCCCCGGCGAGCGCGGCCGCAAGGTCACCGTGCGGATGCTGCTGAACCACACCAGCGGCATCGCGGACTTCCTGCCGGACGCCTTCCCCTCCCTCCGGCAGAACTCGCCGGCGAGCCTGGACGCCGAGCGGTACCGGACCGTCGCCCCCGCGCGGCTCGTGGCGTACGGCGTGGGCCGGCCGCAGCTCTTCGAGCCGGGCACCGACTGGAGCTACTCCAACACCAACTACGTCGTCCTCGGCGAGCTGCTGCGCGCGGTCACCGGCCGCGACCCCGAGCAGGTGATCACCGAGGACGTGATCCGCAGGGCCGGCCTGCGCGACACCTACTTCCCCGGCACCGACCCGAGGATCAAGGGCCCGCACCCGCGGATGTACGACGCCTTCTTCGGCCGGAACGACCCGCCGCGCGACTACAGCGTCTACAACATGACCTGGGCCGGCACCGCGGCCGCGCTGGTCTCCACCGCGCAGGACCTCGACACGTTCTACCGCGCGCTGCTGCGCGGCGCCCTGCTGCCCGCCGCCCAGCTCGACCACATGCGGGCGACCCGGCCCGTCGAGGCCCCGGACGGCACCGTGGTCCTGCGGTACGGGCTCGGCCTGTACTCCGTGGACACGCCGTGCGGGCCCGCCTGGGGCCACGACGGACTCGTGTGGGGCGCCGGCACCCTCGCCCTGTCCAGCCCCGACGGCAGCCGCCAGATCGCCCTGGGCCTGAACCTCACGAAGTACCACCGCCTCGACGAGGCCACCGGCCGGCCGCTCCCGCACCCCGCCGACGCGGCCCTGGAGGAGCTGCGCGACCGGGCCCTGTGCGGCGCCGCCCCGACCGGACCGGCCGCCGGCCGGGCGTGGTCGGCGCCCGGTCCGGTTACCGCCGGTCCGGTCAGCGCCCGGTACGGCAGGCCAGGAGCAGGGCGATGTCGTCCGGGCGGTCGGCGGCCCGGCCGGCCTCGCTGATCAGCCGGTCGGCGGTCTCCGTCAGCGGCCCCGGCCCCGCCGAGGCCAGCACCGCCCGCAGCTGGTCCACGCCGTGGTCGATGTCCTCGCCCGGCTGCTCCACGAGCCCGTCGGTGTACAGGGCCAGCACCGACCCCGGCCCGAGCACCAGCTCCGCCACCGGGTACGCCGCCTCCCCGTCCACGCCGAGCACCACCCCGCCCGGCAGGTCCAGCACCTCGGTCCGGCCGTCCGGAGCCCGCAGCAGCGGTTGCGGATGCCCGGCCCGGACCGCCTGCGCCGCGCCCGTCGCCGGGTCGAGCAGGACGTAGCAGCAGCTCGCGAACTGACCCGGGTCGAGGTCGATGAGCAGCCGGTTGGTGCCGCCGACGACCTGCTCGGGCGCGTTCCCGCTCAGCGCGAACGCCCGGACCGCGCTGCGCAGCTGCCCCATCGTCGCGGCGGCGGCCACCCCGTGCCCCTGGACGTCCCCGATGACCAGGGCCAGCAGCCCGTCCCCGGTCTCGATGACGTCGTACCAGTCCCCGCCCACGTCCAGGCCCTGGGTGCCCGGCAGGTACCGGCCGACCGTGTCGACGTGCGGCAGCACCGGCAGCCGGTTCGGCAGCAGCGCGGCCTGCAGGCCCCGGGCCAGGGCCGCCTCGGTGTCGTAGCGCTGCGCCCGCTCCAGCGCCTGCGCGATGAGCCCGGCGAGCGCGGTGAGGACCGTACGCTCCTCCGGGCTGAAGCCGCGGGGCGCGTCGAAACCGAGGATGCACGAGCCGACCGGGCGGCCCGAGGCGATCAGCGGCAGGAACGCCCGCGCCCCGACGTCCGCGTCCAGCGGGATGCCCGGATAGGCGGCGGCCAGCTGCTGCATCGACTCGAAGAAGATCGGCCGCCCCGTGGTCAGGGTCTCCACGCCCGGCAGCCGGGCGTCCAGCCCCACCCCGTCGAAACGGTCCAGGAAGCCCGCCGGGAAGCCGGTCTCCCAGGCCAGGTGCAGATGCTGCTCGCTCAGCAGGTAGATGGCCAGCTGCCGGCCGCCGAACGCGGGCAGCAGCTCCTCGGTCACCACGGCCGACACCTGGCGGGCGGTCACCGCCTCCGTCAGCGCGATGGCGAGCGCCACCGGCCGGTACAGCGCCGACGCCCGGTCGGCGGGCGAGCCGAGGCCGCCGCCGGGGCGGACCACCGAGCCGGGCGCGTACACCGGCTGCTCGGCCGAGGTCAGCTGGAGGGTCACCCCGGCCCGGTCGGCGTGCAGGGCGACCGCCTGCCAGACGCCGTACGGGTGCCGGGCCACGAACTCGACCGGGTCGCCGGACATGAACACGGCACGGAAGTGGTCCTCGTGCGCGGGCCCGCCGAGCCAGGGGAGCGCCTCCCACAGGACCTGGCCGGCCGGCTCGGGCCCGAGCAGCTCCCGCGCGGCCCGGTTGACGTAGCTCACCCGCCCCAGCCGGTCCAGGCCGACCACGGCCTGCGGCAGCCGGTCCGCGGCGGCCCCGGGCGGGACGGGGAACGCGCCCGCCCGGACCCGGTGTCCGTCACCGCCGTGCAGTTCCACGGCGTGGGGCCGGGCCCGGCCGTCCTGCACCGGCAGCACGTACGCCCGCCCGGGCCGGCCCTCCGCGAGGGCGCCCGCGGCCGCGGACAGCCCGAGCCGGTCCTCGGCCGCCCACCCCGCCGTCAGTGCCTCCGGGGCCGGCTCGTCGGCCGCCCATTCGAACGGCGCCGCCGCCGGTCCGGGCGGGGGCCGGCACGGCTGCGGCAGCTGCAGGCCCAGCGGGTCGGCCTCCCAGCACACCGGCACGCCCAGGTCCGCCAGCCGGGCCAGCTCGCGGGTCAGCCGGGCGGCCGCCTCACGCAGCCGGCGCCGGTCGGAGGGGCCCACCGGCCGCCCCGGGGTCGGCGGGCGCAGCACCATCAGCACCCCGAACTTCCGCCCGTCGGCGGCCAGCGGCTCGTACAGCGACCCGAACGGGTACGGCAGCCCGGCCATCAGCTGCGGGAAGCGCCGCATGGCGGCCTCGGCGTCGGCCAGCAGCACCGCCTGCCCGGTCCGGTGCGCCTCGGCGACCGGGAACGGCCGGTTCTCGATCATGTGCCACCACGGCTCGAACAGCTGGGCGGGCAGCCCCGCCAGCACCGCGAGCTTGAGCAGTTTGGGAGTCGCCGAGCACAGGTAGACCCCGCCCGCGAAGCCACCGACGGCCTCCACCGCGCCGACCGTGGCCCGGGCGAGGACCGGCCCCGGCCCGTCGTCCGCTCTGCCCGCCACACAGCCAGCATGCGCCCCGGTCCGACGGCCCCGCACGCGGGCGGAGCGCCCGGCGCCGGGGCCGGGGCCCGGTGCCGGGTCGGCCGCCCGGTGCCGGGCGTCGGCGTCGGACCACTGGCCCGCGTCGGCGTCGGGCCACTGGCCCGAACGCGCGCGGCGCCGGTCCCTCGTCCGAGGGAAGGCCGGGCAGGTGGCGCCCCGGCGCCGCCCGGCCCGGGGGAGGGTAGCGATCATGCTGCAGCAGTACGACACCATCGGCGAGCGCTTCGAGCCGTCCCCGACCACGGCCGCCTTCTCGGCCGCCGACACCCACACCCTGGTGGACGCGCTGGACGCGCTCGGCGGGGTCAAGGGCCTGGACGCGCTCGACCTCGCCTGCGGGTACGGCCACTGCACCCGGCTGCTGGCCCGGGCCGGGGCCCGGCGGACGGTGGGCGTGGACGCCTCCGAGGAGACGATCAGACGGGCGCGGGCCCATCCCGAGGGCTCGGAGGGCATCGAGTACGTCGTCGCGGACGCGGCCGCGCTGCCCCCGCTCGGCCCGTTCGACCTGGTCACGGCCGTCTACCTGTTCAACTACGCGCCGGACCGGGCGGCTCTGCACGCCATGTTCCGCGGCATCCGCGACAACATGCGCCCCGGCGCCCGGCTGCTGGCCATCGTCCCGAACCCGGGCGCCTTCCCGCACGTGGACTGGTCGCCGTACGGGGTGCGGATCGTCGACCGGGTCCGCGAACAGGACGCGGACGCCCCGCTGCTGCGGGCCCTGTTCCTGATCGACCCGCCCCAGCCCTTCGAGTTCCGCGAATGGCCGCACGCCGAGTACGGCGAGGCCGCGGTCGAGGCCGGCTTCACCTCGATCGGCTGGCACCCCGTCAAGACCCCGCCGCCCTGCGCCACGTGGGACGAGACGTACTGGGCGGGCTACCGCAGCTCCCCGGTCAGCACCCTGATGACCTGCGTGGCCTGAACCCGCCCGGCGGTGGTGCCGTATCGGCGGCCGGCGAGCGGGCGTCGGCCGGCCGCGCGTCAGCCCGCCGCCGACCGGACGATCTCCACGATCCGGTTGCGGGCCGCCCGGCCCTCGGGCACCGGCAGCAGCGGGTACCCGTGCGGCAGGCCGGGCTCCTCGTGGTAGTCGACCTCGACGCCGTCCGCGGTGGCCCGGCGCAGGAGTTCGCGGCTGTCGGTGGTGAGTACGTCCCGGGTGCCCGTGAAGACGGTGATCGGGGCGAGCCCGGCGAACGAGCCGCGCAGCGGGCTCACCCGCGGGTCGTCCGCCGTCAGGTTGCCCGCGTACAGCCGGCCGGCCTCCGCGAGCCCCGAGCGGGCCAGCAGCGGATCGGCCCGTTCGATCTCCGCCTGGTCCGGGTGGCTCACGGTCAGGTCCAGCCACGGCGAGATCAGCACGATCCGCGAGGGCCCGGCCCCGGTCCGGTCCCGCAGCCGCTGCGCCGCCGCCAGGGCCAGCCCGGCGCCGGCCGAGTCCCCGATGAGCACGGTGCCGCCGGCGCCGCCGGCCGCGATCAGGCCGCTCAGCAGGTCGGCGGCGACCGGCACCGTCCGGTCGGCGGTGCCGCGCGGAGCCAGGATGTACGCCGGGACCACGCAGCGCGCCCGCGCCCGGGTCACCAGCGTGCGCACCATCGACCAGTGCGGGCGCTCCAGCTCGTCGACGTACGTCCCGCCGTGCACGTACAGCACCCGGGCCGCCGGTTCGGCGCCGCGCGGCTGGGCGTCGTACACCGGCCACGCCCCGACGAACGTCCGCGACAGGTCCGCCACCCGCCCCAGCGAACGCGGAGGCAGGTGCGAGGCCGGACGGCGGACGCCGAGCGCCACCGTGGCCCGTACCGCCTCGGCACTCGCGAGCCGCTTGCGGCGCCCCGTCGCCATCAGCGCGGCCGACAGCGCGCGACTGCGCAGGCTCGGCACGAACGCCACCTCCCACTCCCCGGTCCGTCCCCCGGACCCTTGCCCTCGCTCGCCGCCGGCGCGCCGGCTCGATCGATGCCCCGGCTGCTCTCCGGGACACGGGAGGAGCATAGGCGTGAAGCTCCGCTGTCGACCCGCTTAAGAAATCCTCGATGGACTGATCAACGCCGTCTCGGCAGATTGGTCCCCGTCCGAACCGCCGCACGTGCCCCCGTGCGCACGGCGTTCCCTCGCAAGCCTGGAGCCACCCCATGAAGGCACTCGTCAAGCACAAGGCCGAGCCCGGACTGTGGCTCATGGACGTGCCGGAGCCCGAGTACGGACCCGGGGAGGTGCTCATCAAGGTGCTGCGGACCGGAATCTGCGGCACCGACCTGCACATCCGCTCGTGGGACGGCTGGGCCCAGGGCGCGGTCAAGACCCCGCTGGTGCTCGGGCACGAGTTCGTCGGGGAGGTCGCCGCGGTCGGTGCGGACGTCCGGGACATCGAGATCGGCGCGCTGGTCAGCGGCGAGGGCCACCTGGTCTGCGGCAAGTGCCGCAACTGCCTGGCCGGCCGCCGCCACCTGTGCCGCAGCACCCTGGGCCTGGGCGTGGGCCGGGACGGCGCGTTCGCCGAGTACGTGGTCCTGCCCGCCCAGAACGTCTGGGTGCACCGCACCCAGGTGGACCTGGACGTCGCCGCGATCTTCGACCCCTTCGGCAACGCCGTGCACACCGCGCTGTCGTTCCCCCTGGTCGGCGAGGACGTGCTGATCACCGGCGCCGGCCCGATCGGGATCATGGCGGCGGCCGTCGCCCGGCACGCCGGCGCCCGCAACGTCGTCATCACCGACGTCAGCCCCGAGCGCCTGGAGCTGGCCCGCAAGGTGGGCGCCACCTTGGCCCTCGACGTCAGCGACGCCACCATCGCCGACGCCCAGGCCCGGCTGGGGCTGCGCGAGGGCTTCGACGTGGGCCTGGAGATGTCCGGCCGCCCCGAGGCGATGCGCGACATGATCGCCAACATGACCCACGGCGGCAAGATCGCGGTGCTCGGCCTGCCCGCCGACGAGTTCCCCGTCGACTGGGCCAGGATCGTGACCTCGATGATCACCATCAAGGGCATCTACGGCCGCGAGATGTTCGAGACGTGGTACGCGATGACCGTGCTGCTGGAGGGCGGCCTCGACCTCAGCCCGGTCGTCACCGGCCGCTACTCGCACCGCGACTTCGAGGCCGCCTTCGACGAGGCCGCCACCGCCCGCAGCGGCAAGATCATCCTGGACTGGACGGCGTAGCCCCGCCACCGGTCCCGTCCCGCGGCGGGCACGCGCCCGGCCCCGCGGGGGCGCACGCCCGGCCTTCGGGCGTACGTCCCGACCAGCCCCGGATGTCCGTTTCGCCCCGGACCCACAAGGAGAAAGCGAAGCCCATGTTCGAGTCCGTACGCGCCGACCTGCGCAGCACCCTCGACGAGATCCGCGCGGCGGGTCTGCACAAGCCCGAGCGCGTCATCGGCACGCCGCAGAGCGCCGCCGTCAACGTCACCGCGGGCGGCGCGCCCGGCGAGGTGCTCAACTTCTGCGCCAACAACTACCTGGGTCTGGCCGACCACCCCGACGTCGTCACCGCCGCCAAGGACGCCCTGGACCGCTGGGGCTACGGCATGGCGTCCGTGCGCTTCATCTGCGGCACCCAGGAGGTCCACAAGGAGCTGGAGGCCCGGCTGTCGGCGTTCCTCGGCCAGGAGGACACGATCCTGTACTCCTCCTGCTTCGACGCCAACGGCGGTGTCTTCGAGACCCTGCTCGGCGCCGAGGACGCGGTGATCTCCGACGCCCTCAACCACGCCTCCATCATCGACGGCATCCGCCTGTCCAAGGCCCGCCGCTTCCGCTACGCCAACCGCGACATGGCGGACCTGGAGGCCCAGCTCAAGGCCGCCGTCGAGGGCGGCGCCCGGCGCAAGCTGATCGTCACCGACGGCGTGTTCTCCATGGACGGCTACGTCGCCCCGCTGCCGGAGATCTGCGACCTCGCCGACCGCTACGACGCCATGGTCATGGTCGACGACTCGCACGCCGTCGGCTTCGTCGGCCCCGGCGGGCGCGGCACGCCGGAGCTGCACGGGGTCATGGACCGCGTCGACATCATCACCGGCACCCTCGGCAAGGCCCTCGGCGGCGCGTCCGGCGGCTACGTCGCCGCCCGCGCCGAGATCGTGGAGCTGCTGCGCCAGCGCTCGCGCCCGTACCTGTTCTCCAACTCCCTCGCCCCGGTCATCGCCGCCGCCTCCCTGAAGGTCCTCGACCTGCTGGAGTCCGCCGGCGACCTGCGCGAGCGGCTCACGGAGAACACCAAGCTGTTCCGCACGAAGATGACCGAGGCCGGCTTCGAGATCCTGCCCGGCGACCACGCCATCGCGCCCGTGATGATCGGGGACGCGGCGGAGGCGGCCCGGATGGCGGAGCTCCTGCTGGAGCGCGGCGTCTACGTCATCGGCTTCTCCTACCCGGTGGTCCCCATGGGCCAGGCCCGGATCCGGGTGCAGCTCTCGGCCGCCCACTCGACCGCGGACGTCGAGCGCGCGGTGGCGGCGTTCGTCGACGCGCGGGCCGCTCTGGGCAGCGCCTCGGCCTGAGACAATGGGCGGGTGATCGACCCCCGCCGGCTGCGCATCCTGCGGGCCGTGGCGGACCACCGTACGGTGACCGCCGCGGCCGCAGCCCTGTACCTCACCCCGTCCGCCGTCTCCCAGCAGCTCGCCGCGCTGGAGCAGGAGACCGGGCACGCGCTGCTGACCCGCAGCGGACGGGGCGTACGGCTGACGGCGGCCGGGGAGATCCTGCTCGGCCACGCGCACGAGGTGCTGGCGCAGCTGGAGCGGGCCGAGGCCGAACTCGCCGCGTACGCCGGCGGGGCCGCCGGCGAGGTGACGGTGGCGGCCTTCGCCACCGGTATCGCGGAGGTCCTCGCCCCGGCGATCTCCCGGCTGTCCGTGGACCACCCGGGCCTGCGGCTGCGGGTCCGGGACGCCGAGGGCGACGAGAGCCTGCCCATGCTGCTGGACGGCCGGGCCGACGTCGCGCTGGCCGTGGAGTACCGCGGCGGCCCCGGCGCCGACGACGCCCGGTTGTCGGTCCTGCCGCTGTACGCCGAACCCTTCGACGCCGTGCTGCCCGTCGGGCACCCGCTGGCGGAGCTGCCCGAGGTCGCCCTGGCGGACCTCGCGGACAGCGAGTGGATCGGCCAGTACCCGGGCAACCCGTGCCATGACGTGACCCTGCTGGCCTGCGAACTCGCCGGGTTCCAGCCCCGCTTCGCGCACTCCTCGGACGACTTCCGGGCCGTGGCCGCGCTGGCCGGGGCCGGTGCGGGCGTGGCGCTCGTGCCCCGCTCGGCGCTGCGCGGCATGGAGCTCAAGGAGGTCCAGGTCCGCCCCGTGACCGGGCCGTCGGCCACCCGCCGCGTCTTCGCGGCCACCCGCCGCGGCGCCGAGACCCACCCCTTGATCGCCCCGGTCCTGTCGGCCTTGCGCACGGCTTCGGGGCAGCTGCGGATCCATTGAGCGGGGCCTGGCTCGGGGCGGCTGGGCTGAGGGCGGCCGGGCCGACGGGGAAAGCCGGGCGATCCAGCCGCCGGGCCGCCGGGTGAGCAGGGCGAGTGGGCGAGCGGCCCGCCGGGCGAGGACGCTCGGGCCGTGGGCGGCCGGCCACCGGGAACCGGGCCGGGCCGCTGGTGCCCGGATCCCGCGGGGCGGCGTCAGACGCGTACGACCTCCACGCCCGCCTCCTCGAACGCCGCGGCTCCGGCGTCGCCCAGGCCCGCGTCCGTGACCAGGACGTCCACCGCGGACGTGGGGCAGATCCGCGCGAAGGCGCGGACGCCGAGCTTGCTGGAGTCCGTGGCGACGATCACGCGCCGGGCGCGTTCGCACAGCAGCCGGTTGACCGCCGCCTCGTCCTCGTGCCGCGTGGCGGCGCCGTCCGCGGCGTCGAACCCGTCCACGCCCAGGACCGCCGTGTCCACGGTGATCTGCTCCAGGACACCCTGCGCCAGCGGTCCGGTGAGCTCGAAGGACTGGGGGCGGGCCACCCCGCCCGTCAGCACGATCTTGAACTGCGGCCGCACGGCCAGCTCACCCGCGATGTTCAGCGCGTTCGTCACGACGGTCAGGGCCGGCGGCGTCAGTTCCGCCAGGTCGGCCCGGCCCGCCAGGGACCGTGCCACCTCCGTGGTCGTCGTACCGCCCGTCAGCCCGATCACCTCGCCCGCGTCCACCAGGTCGGCAACCGCCTCGCTGATGCGCCGTTTCTCCGCGGCCCGCCGTGAGGTGCGGTAGCGCAGCGGCAGTTCGTAGCTCACGCCGTGCAGCACGGCGCCGCCGCGCGTGCGCACCAGCATCTGCTGCTCCGCGAGCTGGTCGAGGTCGCGCCGGATGGTCGCCGCGGACACCCCGAGCTCCGCCGCCGCCGGATCCACCTCCAGCCGCCCCCGCTCCACCAGCAGGGCGAGCAGCGCCTGCCACCGTGCCTCCCGCGACAGCGACATGAAACAGACACCTCCGGTTCGTACGTATGGCCGTACCCCACGACACTAGCCCAGCCGATCATCGCGAAGGTGCTTGAAGTTGCGTGAAACAGCCCGCTACCTTGCAGCAAAACGCACCACCCGCACCACCGCTCCGCCGCGCGCCGGCGGAGCGGGGCGCACGAGCCAGGGCATCGATCACAGAGCGGGCCGTCGATCGTCGTAGGGAAGGGCATGGATCGCGGTGTAGAGCGGGGATCGCGCGGCGGAGCACCGATCACGAAGACCCACCCCCAAGAACGCACCTCATCGCACAGGGAGCGGCCATGAGTCATGTCGCGTACGAGCTGAGCACACAGCCCGCGTGCTGGGAACGGGCCGCCGAGCTCGCCCCGGCCCACCGGGACGTGCTGCCGGCGCCGGGGGAGCGGACCGCCGTCGTCGGCTGCGGCACCTCGTACTACATGGCGCAGGCCGCCGCCGTCCTGCGCGAGGAGGCCGGGCACGGCGAGACCGACGCCTTCCCCGCCTCGGAGTTCCCCCGCCACCGCCGCTACGACCGGGTCGTCGCCCTGACCCGGTCCGGCACCACCACCGAGGTCCTCGACCTGCTGGCCGCCCTCCGCGACACCGGCACCCGTACCACCGCCGTCCTCGGCGATCCCGACACCCCCGCCGTGAGCCTCGCCGACGAGCGGGTCGTCCTCGACTTCGCCGACGAACGCTCCGTCGTGCAGACCCGGTTCGCCACCACCGCGCTCACGCTGCTGCGCGCACACGTCGGCCGCCACGGCGAGGCGGTCGTCGCGGACGGCCGTACCGCCCTGGAGGAGCCGCTGCCGCCGGCGCTGGACGGCTGCGGGCAGTTCTCCTTCCTCGGTCGCGGCTGGAGCGTCGGCCTCGCGCACGAGGCCGCCCTCAAGATGCGCGAGGCCTCGCTGTCCTGGTCGGAGTCGTACCCGGCGATGGAGTACCGGCACGGCCCCATCAGCGTCTCGGGGCCCGGCACCGCCACCTGGTCGCTCGGCGAGGCGCCCGAGGGGCTGGCCGAGCAGGTGCGGCGGACCGGCGCCCACTGGGTCGAGGGCCGGCTCGACCCGCTGGCCGAGCTCGTCCGCGTGCACCGCCTGGCCGTCGCCGTCGCGGCGCAGCAGCAGCTCGACCCGGACCGGCCGCGCCACCTGACCCGTTCGGTCGTCCTGACCGCCGGAGAGGAGGCCGTGCGATGACCCTGGCCGACACCGGCGGGCTCGTGCGGGACGCCGTACGCGCGGGCGGCGCCGTCGCCGCCTTCAACATCATCACCCTGGAGCACGCAGAGGCTGTGGTGGCGGGCGCGGAACAGGCCGGCGCGCCCGTGGTCCTCCAGCTCAGCGAGAACGCGGTGAAGTTCCGCGGCGGCCGGCTGCTGCCCATCGCCCGGGCCGCGCTCGCCTGCGCCGAGGCCGCCTCCGTGCCCGTCGCCCTGCACCTCGACCACGTCAAGAGCCCGGAGCTGCTGCGCCAGGCCGCCGACGCCGGCTTCGGCTCGGTGATGTACGACGCCGCGCACCTGCCCTACGCCGAGAACCTGGAGGCCACCCGGTCCGCCGCCGACTGGGCGCACGCCCACGGCCTGTGGATCGAGGCCGAACTCGGCGAGGTCGGCGGCAAGGACGGCGCCGCCCCGCTGGACCCGCACGCCCCCGGTGCCCGCACCGACCCCGACGAGGCCCGCCGGTTCGTGGCCGACTCCGGCGTCGACGCGCTCGCCGTGGCCATCGGCAGCACCCACGCGATGACCACGCGCACCGCCGCCGTGGACCACGCCCTGCTGGACCGGCTCGCCAAGGCCGTGGACGTACCGCTGGTCCTGCACGGCTCCTCCGGCCTGCCGGACGCCGAACTCGCCGCGGCCGTCGCGGGCGGCATCCGCAAGGTCAACATCGGCACCGCCCTCAACGTCGCGATGACCGAGGCCATCCGGTCCCACCTGACCCCGGCCGACCCCCGCCCGTACCTGACGGCCGCCCGCACCGCCATGGCGGCCACGGCGCTGGCCATGATCACGGCGCTGGGCTGAGCAGCCGCACGTCCCTTCCGAATTCCTGGAACAGGTTCTACCCTGACCGCCGCCAGCGACGGACGACCGAGAGCTTCCCGGAGGGGCCGTGCACCTCGAATACACGCCTGAGCAGCAGCGGTTGCGCGCCGAACTGCGCGCCTACTTCGCCGAGCTGGTGCCCGAGGACGTCTCCGCCCGCTACGGCGAACCGGCGGCGCAGAAGCGCTTCTACCGCGAGACCGTTCGCCGGCTCGGCGCCGACGGCTGGCTCGGGGTGGGCTGGCCCAAGGAGTTCGGCGGGCGCGGGATGTCCGCCATGGAGCAGTTCATCTTCTTCGACGAGGCCGCCCAGGCGGTCGTCCCGCTGCCGCTGATGGCCCTCAACACCGTCGGACCGACCCTCATGCAGTTCGGCACCGACGAGCAGAAGGCGTACTTCCTGCCCCGCATCCTCTCCGGCGAGATCGACTTCGCCATCGGGTACAGCGAGCCCGGCGCCGGCACGGACCTGGCCGCCCTGACGTGCAGGGCGGTCCGCGAGGGCGACGAGGAGACCGGCACCTACGTCGTCAACGGACAGAAGATCTGGACCACCAACGGCGACACCGCCGACTGGGTCTGGCTCGCCGTGCGCACCGACCCCGAGGCGCCCGCCCACAAGGGCATCACCATGCTCCTGGTCCCCACCAGCGACCCCGGCTACAGCTGCACCGTCATCAACACCCTGGCCTCGCACGACACGACCGCCAGCTACTACGAGGACATCCGGGTGCCGGCCGGCCGCCGGGTGGGCCCGGAGAACAAGGGCTGGCGCCTGATCACCAACCAGCTCAACCACGAGCGCGTCACCCTCGCCGCCCACGGCACCATGGCCGTACGCGCCCTGCACGACGTCCAGCGCTGGGCCGCGCGGACCAAGCTCGCCGACGGCCGACGGGTCATCGACCTCGGGTGGGTCCGCGGCCGGCTCGCCCGCGTCCACGCCCGCCTCGACGCCATGAAGCTGCTCAACTGGCAGATGGTCAACGCCGTCCAGTCCGGCACCCTCACCCCGCAGGACGCCTCCGCCGTCAAGGTCTACGGCTCCGAGGCCCGCCGCGACGCGTATGCCTGGCTGATGGAGGTCGTGGCCGCCGCCGGCGCCCTGAAGGACGGCTCCGCCGGGGCCGTCCTCCACGGGGAACTCGAACGCGGCTACCGCAGCGCCGTCATCTTCACCTTCGGCGGCGGCAACAACGAGATCCAGCGCGAGATCATCTCCTGGCTGGGCCTGGGCATGCCCCGAGTCCGCCGCTGAGCGCCTCCCCGGCGCCGGATCCGTGAACCCGGACCCCGATCCCGGACCGCGATCCCGGACCCAGATCCCGAACCCTCGCTCGCACCCTCGCTCGCACCCGGACCGGCGACCGGTAGACTTGCAGAGTTATGCAATTTGCTAGTTCGGGCGCACCGCGCGGGGTCGTGGCGTCATGACGGACAACCGCCCCGAGGAGGTCACGGCCGTGGAGCAGGAGAGCTGGAAGGAGAAGGGCGTCGCGTTGCGGGCCTTCTTCTACATCTTCGGCACGCACCTGTTCGCCGGGTTCGTGTGGCTGCTGTTCTACCTCGGGCAGCACGCCCAGAAGTGAGGGCGCAACTGCGCCCCGCTCAGGTGTGGCGGCCGGCCTTGAGGTCGGCCAGGAGTTCGGCCTGGCCTTCCAGGACGCCGGAGAGGATGCCGCGGGCGACCCGCAGGAGCTCGGCGATCTGCGGGTGGGTGAGGCTGTAGAACACGTTCGAGCCCTCCCGGCGGGTGACCACCAGGTTGGCCTTGCGCAGGACGGCCAGCTGCTGGGAGAGGCTGGCGGCCTCCACCCCGACCTCGGGCAGCATCTCGGCGACCGCGTGCTCGCGCTGGGACAGGAGCTCCAGGACGCGGATGCGCACCGGGTGCCCCAGCGTCTTGAAGAACTCCGCCTTCAGCTGGTACAGCGGCGTGCTCACCTGGATACCTCTGCCCTGATTGCCCATCTCGTCCACCCGGAACCGTTCCCGCGCCAGAGGCGTCCGTTCGCCCCTGGTCACACCTTGCGACCTCCACCATTGCAGATCACTGCAACCCGCGGTCCCGCGGGGCGCCCGCGAGCCGGCGACGAGCTCCTGGTGCGCGCGGGCGCCGCTCGGCCCCCGCGGCTGAGGCGGACGGCACGGGCGCGGTCGGCCCCAGGGTGCCGCGGAGGGCAGCACACGGCACGGGTCGGTCGCGGGATGTGAACGAGGCCCGCATGCGGCACGGTCAGCCCCACGGCGCCGAGGAGGGCGGCGACGGTACGGCCTCCACCTGGAAGCCCGTGACCAGATCGGGCCGGATCCGCACGGTGCCGGTCACCGGCTGCCCCACCCAGGGGCGCAGCGCGGCCGTGTACCGGTCGACGTCCCCGGGGTCGGCGACCGGGCGCGCGTAGCCGGTGACGACGACGCTCCAGCCCAGGTGGGTCTCGGGGTCGATCTGGTCCGCTTCGTAGGCCACCACCACGCCGGGGGCGTCCGTGGGCGCCGCCAGCGAGGCCAGGGCGCCGCCTCCGAGGACGCGGACGACGATGTCCTCGCCGTCGAGGAGGTGGTTCACCGGCCGGACGGCGGGCAGGGCGTCCTGCGTGAAGACGATGCGTCCCAGCGACACCGTGGCGAGCAGGCCCAGCGCCTCGGTCCTGTCCAGCTCGCGCATGTGCCGGGCGGCGGTCGTCCCGCCGGTCCCTCCGGCAGGCGGCCTCGGACGTTCCCCGGTCATGACGCGCCGTGCCCCGACTGGTCCGCGCTCATGAGACGACGAACGACAGGTGGCGGTCGGCGGCGAGCACCCGGATGGACTTGACCACCAGCGGCGGCACCCCGCTCAGCAGGAGCCGTGTCCCTCCCGCCCGGCAGTGGCGGTCGAGACGGGTCAGCAGGTCGATGCCGGCGCTGTCGCAGAACGTCAGCCCGCGCAGGTCGAGGACGAGGCGCGGGTGTCCGCAGGCCGCGACGGCGCGCAGGCTCGGCCCCACCTGTCCGGCCGTGTGGAAGTCGAGCTCCCCCGCGAGGGCGATCCGCAGCTCGCGGTCGTCCCGGGCCACGGTGGTGAGGTCGATCAACGTGGTCGTCATGGCATCCTCCGCGTCGCGTGCGGCTCCGTGGAGTCGCGCCGTTCCCGTCCGCACCAGTCCATCCGCTGCCACCCGTACGGGCGAGGGCCGGGCAGGCCCTCGGCGGGGGCCGAAGGTCCCTCGTCGGGCAGCCGGCCGGTCGGCGGCCGCGTCCGGCCCTGCCCGTCCTTCCCGGTGGCCGCGCCCGTCCCTGCCGGTGGCTGCGCCCCTGACCGCCGGGGTGTGTCATGACAGGCGGCGGTGCCTCCTTCCCCGCGCAGGAGCCCGTCCGGGTGTTCCTGCTCGACGACCACGAGGTCGTCCGGCCCTGACCCCGCCCGGCCGGCACCCGGTTCCCCCGGCGGGGTAGGAAGGGCCCACGGGTGGGGCCGGGCGGTCCGCGCCGCCGCGGTGGCTGCCCGGCCCCACCCGCGGGTGCCGCCTCAGAGGTGCGGCACGACCGCGACGGGGCACTGCGCGTGGTGGAGGACCGCGTGGGCCACCGACCCGATCCGGGGCCCCAGTGCCGACTTGCGGATCTGCCGGCCGACGACGACCAGCTGGGCGTCCGCGGCGGCGGACAGCAGCACCTGGCCCGCGCTGCCCATCTCCACGTGCGTGACGACGTCCACCTCGGGCCACCGCGTCCGCCACGGCTCCAGCGCCTGCTCCAGGGCGGCCTGCTCGAAGGGTTCCAGTCCGCCGAACCGGTCCGCGGCCCACATCGATCCGGGGCTGTAGCCGTAGACCGGGGGCAGGTTCCAGGCCCGCACCACGCGCAGGGTCGCCTTGCGCGCCGAGGCCGTCTCGAAGGCGAAGCGCAGCACGTCGGCGGATTCCTCCACGCCGCCGTGCTGGCCGACGACCACCTCGCCCCGGTCCTCGCCCTCGCCCTCGCCGGCCCCGGGCACCGCCCCGCCGTGCGGGGCGCGGACGGAGACGACCGGGCAGGTGGCGGCGGCGATCAGCTGCTGCCCGTACGAGCCGAGCAGGAAGCCGGCCAGCGCGCCGTGCCCGCGGGTGCCGATCACCAGCATCTCGGCGTCCTCGGCGGCTCGCAGCAGGCCCGGCACGGGGACGTCCGGCACCACCTCGGTGGTGAGGGAGAGCCCCGGACGGCGGCGGGTGAGCTCGCTCCGCGTCTCCTCCAGGATCTCCTGGGCCCGGCGGGCCTCGACGTCGCGCTCCTGGACGACGGGGACGGCGAGCGGCTGCCACGACCAGGCGTGGACCACGTGCACACGCAGGTCCCGGCGCAGGGCTTCCCGAGCCGCCCAGTCGGCCGCGGCCCGGCTTTCGGGGGAGCCGTCCACGCCGACGACGAGGGTGCGCTTCACAGGTCTGTCCTCCGTACTGCTGCAGGAGCATCGGGGTCGAGGTGCGGACGGTGGCGCCGGCCGGGGGAAGCACCGGGCGCCACCGGGATTCACCTTCCCCGGGCCGGGCAGGCGGGCGACAGGGCCGACGGTCCCTCCCCGAGGGCCGGTCCTCCCCTGGCGGCCACGGGCCGGCGGCACGAGGGTGTCGGTATCGGCTCAGTCGACGAACGTCCCTGACCCACACCCGCAGGAGCGGACATGACCGCGTTGACCGCCCACTCGCTCTCCGAGCTGGACGCCCACTGGCGCGCCGCCAACTACCTGGCGGTCGGCCAGATCTACCTCCTGGACAACCCGCTGCTGACCGAACCGCTCCGCCCGGAGCACATCAAGCCGCGGCTGCTCGGCCACTGGGGCACCTCGCCCGGCCTGAACCTGGTGCACACCCACCTCAACCGCGTGATCAAGGAGCGGTCGCTGGAGGTCCTGTGCGTCTGGGGGCCCGGGCACGGCGGCCCCGCCGTCCTGGCCAACTCCTGGCTGGAGGGGACGTACAGCGAGACCTATCCGGACGTGCCCCGCGACGCCGACGGCATGGCCAGGCTGTTCCGGCAGTTCTCCTTCCCCGGCGGTGTGCCCAGCCACGTGGCGCCGCAGACCCCCGGCTCCATCCACGAGGGCGGCGAGCTCGGATACGCCCTCGCCCACGCCTACGGCGCCGCCTTCGACCACCCCGGGCTGCTCGTCGCCTGCGTCATCGGGGACGGCGAGGCGGAGACCGGACCGCTGGCCGCGTCGTGGCACGCCAACAAGTTCCTGGACCCGGTCCACGACGGCGCCGTCCTGCCCGTCCTGCACCTCAACGGGTACAAGATCGCCAACCCGACGGTGCTGTCCCGGATCCCCGAGGCCGAGCTCGACGCGCTGCTGCGCGGCTACGGCCACGAACCGCTGTACGTGAGCGGCAGCGACCCCGCCCTGGTCCACCGGTCCATGGCCCGCGCGATGGACCAGGCGCTGGCCCGCGTGGCGGAGATCCAGGCCGAGGCGCGGACGGCGGGCAGCGGCCCGGGACGGGAGTACCCCCGCTGGCCGATGATCGTGCTGCGCACGCCGAAGGGCTGGACGGGGCCCCGGAGCGTCGACGGCGACCCGGTCGAGGGCACCTGGCGCTCCCACCAGGTCCCGCTCGCCGCCGTCCGCGAGGACCCCGCGCACCTGCGGCAACTGGAGAACTGGCTGCGCTCGTACCGGCCGCAGGAGCTCTTCGACGCCGACGGCCGTCCGGTGCCGCAGGTCCTGGCGTGCGTCCCGGAGGGCGACCGCCGCCTGGGCGCCGTACCGTACGCGAACGGCGGGCGGCTGCTGCGGCCGCTGCCGCCGACCCCGCCCGAGGCGCACGCCGTCCCCGTGGACAAGCCGGGCGGCACCCGGCACGAACCGACCCGCGTGCTCGGGCAGTTCCTCGGCCGGATCATGCAGGACACGGCCGCCTGCAGGGACTTCAGGGTCGTCGGGCCCGACGAGACCGCCTCGAACCGGCTGGACGACCTGTACGACGCCACCGGCAAGGCGTGGCAGGCCCTCACCGAGGCCACCGACCGGAACCTGTCCCGGGACGGCCGGGTGATGGAGATCCTGTCCGAACACGTCTGCCAGGGCTGGCTGGAGGGCTACCTGCTGACCGGCCGCCACGGTCTGTTCTCCACCTACGAGGCGTTCGCGCACATCGTCGACTCCATGGTCGGTCAGCACATCAAGTGGCTGAAGACCTCGCGAGAACTGTCCTGGCGGGCACCGATCGCCTCCCTCAACTACCTGCTCACCTCGCACGTCTGGCGCCAGGACAACAACGGCTTCTCCCACCAGGACCCCGGCTTCGTCGACCACGTCCTCAACAAGAGCCCCGAGGTCGTGCGGGTCTACCTGCCGCCGGACGCCAACACGCTGCTGGCCGTGGCCGACCACGCCCTGCGCAGCCGCGACCGGGTCAACGTGATCGTCGCCGGCAAACAGCCCTGCTTCGACTGGCTGTCGTTCGAAGACGCCCGCGCCCACGTGGAGCGCGGCGCCGGCGTCTGGGAATGGGCCGGCACCGACGACGGCTCCCGCCCACCGGACGTCGTCCTCGCGTGCGCCGGCGACGTGCCCACCCTGGAGGTGCTCGCGGCCGCCGCCCTGCTCCGCCAGCACCTGCCCTCGCTCGCCGTCCGCGTCGTCAACGTCGTCGACATCGCCCGCCTCATGCCCCACGAGGAACACCCGCACGGCATGACGGACGCCGCGTACGACGGCCTCCTCACCACCGACCGGCCGGTGATCTTCGCCTACCACGGCTACCCGTGGCTGATCCACCGCCTCGCCTACCGCCGCGGCGGCCACTCCCAGCTGCACGTGCGCGGGTACAAGGAGTCGGGCACCACCACGACCCCGTTCGACATGGTGGTCCGCAACGACATGGACCGCTACCGCCTGGTCATGGACGTCATCGACCGCGTCCCCGGCCTCGCGGACCGCGCCGGGGAACTGCGCCGGGCCATGGCCGACCAGCGCGCCCGCCACCACGACTGGATCCGCGCCCACGGCACCGACCTGCCGGAGGTCGCCGACTGGTCCTGGCCCGCCTGATCCCGGTGACTGGTCCTGGCCCGCCTGATCCCGGTACCGCTCAGGGCCGCGGTGTCCTCACGGCTCGCTCCGGCCGCCGTGGTCCTGGTCGCGGATCTGCGCGGCGATCACCGCCGCCTGGACCCGGCGCTCCACACCGAGCTTGCCCAGGAGCCGGGAGATGTGGTTCTTGACGGTCTTCTCCGACAGGTACAGCCGCTTGGCGATCTGCCGGTTGGTGAGCCCCTCGCCGATCAGTTCCAGCACGGCCCGCTCCCGCTCCGTCAGACCCGTCAGGCGGGCGTCCTCCGGTTCCTTCGCCCCTTCCGGGGCGCGCAAGGAGCGCATCAGGCGGGCGGTCGTGGCCGGGTCCAGCATGGACTGCCCCGTGGCGACCGTGCGCACGGCGGAGACCAGGTCGGAACCCTTGATCTGCTTCAGCACGTAGCCCGCCGCCCCCGCCATGATCGCGTCCAGCAGGGCGTCCTCGTCGTCGAAGGACGTCAGCATCAGGCAGGCCAGGCCCGGCATGTGGGAGCGCAGCTCGCGGCAGACGGTGATGCCGTCGCCGTCGGGCAGTCGCACGTCGAGCACGGCGACGTCCGGGCGCAGCGCCGGCCCGCGGGCCAGCGCCTGCTCGGCCGTGCCCGCCTCACCCACGACCGTGATGCCGGGCTCGGCGTCGAGGAGGTCCCGCAGGCCGCGCCGGACCACCTCGTGGTCGTCGAGGAGGAACACCCTGACCGGTGCCTCCGGGGAGACGTTCGCGTGCTCGGACATGATCGCCCCTGGTGTCGGTTCGCGCGGTGCGCTTCCCTCCGCATTGTCCCAGGAGGGCGCGCACCGCACCCCATGACCGGTCACGGTGGTTCCGGCCGCGCGGCGGCTGCGCGAGGGGTGGGAGCGCGCCCTGCGGCGCGTGCAGGTCGCGCCGCGTGCCGTCAGGCGCCCACGTAGGCGGCCAGGTGCTCGGCCGTCAGGGTGCTGCGGGCGCGGACGAGCTCGGCCGGGGTGCCCTCGAAGACGACGCGGCCGCCGTCGTGGCCGGCGCCCGGGCCGAGGTCGATGATCCAGTCGGCGTGCGCCATGACCGCCTGGTGGTGCTCGATGACGATGACCGACTTGCCGGAGTCCACCAGCCGGTCGAGCAGGCCCAGCAGGTGCTCGACGTCGGCCAGGTGGAGGCCCGCGGTCGGCTCGTCCAGGACGTAGACGCCGCCCTTCTCGCCCATGTACGTGGCCAGCTTCAGCCGCTGGCGCTCGCCGCCGGACAGCGTGGTCAGCGGCTGGCCGAGGCTGAGGTAGCCCAGGCCCACGTCGACCAGGCGTTCCAGGATCTTGTGGGCCGCTGGCGTACGGGCCTCGCCCGCGCCGAAGAACGCCTCCGCCTCGGTCACCGACATCGCCAGCACCTCGCTGATGTCCCGGCCGCCGAGGTGGTACTCCAGCACGGAGGCGTCGAACCGCTTGCCGTCGCAGTCCTCGCACGTGCTGGAGACGCCCGCCATCATGCCCAGGTCGGTGTAGACGACCCCGGCGCCGTTGCAGGTGGGGCAGGCGCCCTCGGAGTTGGCGCTGAACAGCGCCGGCTTGACCCCGTTGGCCTTGGCGAACGCCTTGCGGATCGGGTCGAGCAGCCCGGTGTACGTCGCCGGGTTGCTGCGCCGCGAGCCGCGGATCGGGGTCTGGTCCACGCAGACCACGCCGGCCGAGGCCGGGACGGAGCCGTGGATCAGGGAGCTCTTGCCGGAGCCGGCGACCCCGGTGACGACCGTGAGCACCCCGAGCGGGACGTCCACGTCGACGTCGCGCAGGTTGTGCGTGTCGGCGCCGCGGATCTCCAGCACGCCGTTCGGTGTGCGGACCGACTCCTTCAGCGCGGCCCGGTCGTCGAAGTGCCGGCCGGTGACGGTGCCGCTGGTGCGCAGTCCCTCGACGCTGCCCTCGAAGCAGACCGCGCCGCCCGCCGTACCGGCGCCCGGCCCGAGGTCCACCACGTGGTCGGCGATCGCGATGACCTCCGGCTTGTGCTCGACCACCAGCACCGTGTTGCCCTTGTCCCGCAGCCTGAGCAGCAGCTCGTTCATCCGCTGGATGTCGTGCGGGTGCAGCCCCGTGGTGGGCTCGTCGAAGACGTACGTGGTGTCGGTCAGCGAGGAGCCCAGGTGGCGGATCATCTTCACGCGCTGGGCCTCGCCGCCCGACAGCGTGCCCGAGGGCCGGTCGAGCGAGAGGTAGCCGAGCCCGATCTCCACGAACGAGTCGAGCGTGTGGCCCAGCTTGGCCAGCAGCGGCGCGACCGACGACTCGGCCAGGTCGCGGACCCACTCGGCCAGGTCGCTGATCTGCATCGCGCAGGCGTCGGCGATGCTGATGCCCTTGATCTTGGAGATCCGCGCTCCCTCGCTGAGCCGGGTGCCGTCGCAGTCGGGGCAGGTGGTGAAGGTCATCGCGCGCTCCACGAAGGCGCGCACGTGCGGCTGGAGGGCGTCGACGTCCTTCGACAGCATCGACTTCTGGATCTTGGGGATCAGGCCCTCGTAGGTCAGGTTGATCCCGTCGACCTTGATCTTGGTCGGCTCCTTGTGGAGCAGGTCGTGCAGCTCGCGCTCGGTGAACCGCGCGATCGGCTTGGCCGGGTCGAAGAAGCCGCAGCCGCGGTAGATGCGGCCGTACCAGCCGTCCATGCTGTAGCCGGGGATCGTCAGCGCGCCCTCGTCGAGGGACTTGTCCGCGTCGTACAGCTGGGTCAGGTCGATGTCGGTGACCGTGCCCCGGCCCTCGCAGCGCGGGCACATGCCGCCGGTGCGGCTGTACGTCGCCTTGACCGCCTTCTTCGCGCCGCGTTCGACGGTGATGGCGCCGCTGCCGCGGACCGAGGGCACGTTGAAGGCGTAGGCGCTGGGCGGGCCGATGTGCGGATCGCCGAGCCGGCTGAAGAGGATGCGCAGCATCGCGTTGGCGTCGGTGGCGGTGCCGACCGTCGACCGCGGGTCGGCGCCCATCCGCTGCTGGTCCACGATGATCGCGGTGGTCAGCCCCTCCAGCACGTCGACCTCGGGCCGGGCCAGCGTCGGCATGAAGCCCTGGACGAAGGCGCTGTAGGTCTCGTTGATCAGCCGCTGCGACTCGGCGGCGATCGTGTCGAAGACCAAGGAGCTCTTGCCCGAGCCGGAGACGCCGGTGAACACCGTCAGCCGGCGCTTGGGGATCTCGACGCTGACGTCCTTGAGGTTGTTCTCGCGCGCGCCGTGCACGCGGATCAGGTCGTGGCTGTCGGCGGCATGCGGCTCGGGCGACCGCTGGTCCGTCTTCTTCGTGTTCATGCCCGCCAGAGTAGAGACGTCCCGGCGGGCGCGGCTTCTCCATTACTGATCCCTTCGGCCCCTGACGGCTTCGGCCCGTGACGGCTTCGGCTTCCGACGGCTTCGCGGCCGCCGTGGGAGACTGGCCGGGTGACACGGCAGGAGCTCGACGACCTTGTCCGGCTGCGGCGCGCCCGCGACCGGATGGACCGCGACTACGCCGAGCCGCTCGACGTCCCGGCGCTGGCGCGCGAGGCGCTGATGTCGCCCGGCCACTTCTCCCGCAGCTTCCGCGCCGCCTACGGCGAGACGCCGTACAGCTACCTCATGACCCGCCGCATCGAACGGGCCAAGGCCCTGCTGCGCCGCGGCGACCTGACCGTGACCGAGGTCTGCTTCGCCGTCGGCTGCACCTCCCTGGGCTCCTTCAGCTCCCGCTTCCGCGAGCTGGTGGGCGAGAGCCCGAGCGCGTACCGGGCCCGGGACCACCAGGACGGCGCCGCCGTCCCGGCGTGCATGGCCAAGATCCACACGCGGCCGGTGCGGACCGGGGGAGCGAGGAGTGACGCCCGGCCGTAGCGTGAGCGGTATGGACATCAGGGTCTCGCAATGCTTCATCGCCGTCGACGACCACGACAAGGCCCTCGCGTTCTACCGCGACGTGCTCGGCCTGGAGGTCCGCAACGACGTCGGCTTCGAGGGGATGCGCTGGGTGACCGTCGGCGCGCCCGGGCAGCCGGACGTCAGCATCGTCCTGGAACCGCCGCTGGCCGACCCGAACGCCTCCGCGGCCGACCGGCGGACCATGGCCGAGCTGATGGCCAAGGGCCTGCTGCGCGGGGTGATCTTCACGACGGACGACTGCGACGCCACCTTCGAACGGATCAGCGCCGCCGGCGCCGAGGTGCTCCAGGAGCCGACGGACCAGCCGTACGGCGTCCGCGACTGCGCGTTCCGCGACCCCGCCGGGAACCTGCTGCGGTTCAACCAGGCCCTGCGGACGTGACCCCGGCCGCCGCCACCGGCGGGTCCTCGCCGCCCTGGTCCAGGCGGAACGGCGGGTAGGCGTCCGTCATCAGCGCCGCGTAGGCGCAGACCCGCAGCACCCACCGGTTCAGGCCCACGACCAGGTCGAACAGGCCGCGCGGGTACCGGCCGGTGAAGGCGAGCGCGACGACGGCGAACAGCGCCAGCAGCGTGATCAGGCCGCCGCCGCACATCCTGCGGTGCGACCCGGTGAAGACCCCGATCACCAGGTACTGCGGGATCGCCAGCAGCCACCACTTCACCAGCACCAGCCACCGCGAGAGCCGCTCGGGGTAGGCGACCTCCAGCCGCGCCGGGTAGTCGGGCACGGGGCCGAGGCTGAAGGGCGGGTAGCGGTCGGTGGCCAGGGCCCCGTACGCGTAGTACGACACCCGCCACGACCAGCGCAGCACCCCGACGTTGAAGTCGAACAGCGGGCGCGGATAGCGCTCGGTGAACAGGACGGCGAAGAACGCGATCACGCTGACGACGAGGAAGGCGAGCCACAGGAAGACCAGCACGACGTAGTGCGGGATCGCCAGGATCCACTTGACCAGCCACAGCCAGCGCGAGAGCGGGCTGTCGAGCACGGCCGTCACCCGGACCGGGGGGTAGGGGGGCCGGGGTGGGACGTAGAGATCGGCCATCGCTCTCTCCTCGGGAGGGCCGCCGGAAAGGGGCGGTCGATGACTGCTCGTCCCATTATCGGTTTCCCGGTTCGACGTGGCGCGCGGGCGGTGTTTCCATGGAATCGACGGAAAGAGTCCCTTTCGAGGATGCGGAGAAGCAGTCCCGAGCTGCGCACCGCACAATCGGGTTCCGCGAGAAGCGGGCGGGCTCTTTCCGTCCCTTCGCGCTGTCCCGCGGTTTCTCCCCTTCCCCGTCCCGTCCGCCCTTTCCGTGCTGTCCCTCCTGTCCCTCCTGTCCTTCCTGCCCCGGCTCACCGTGTCGCCGGGGCGACGGCGCCGGCCCGGCGTAGCGTGGACGCATGCCGTCCGCCCGACCGCGCATCCTGCTGGCCCGCCACGGCCAGACCGACTGGGCCCGCAGCGGCCGGCACACCGGCCGCACCGACCGGCCGCTGCTGCCGGAAGGCCGCCGCAACGCCGCCCTGCTCGGCGAGCGGCTGCGCCGCGCGCCCTGGCTCGGACTGCCCGGCGCCCGGGTCCGCACCAGCCCGTTGGTCCGCGCGACCGAGACCTGCCGCCTGGCCGGGTTCGCGGGCCGGGCCACCGCCTGGGACGCGCTGCGGGAGTTCGACTACGGCGCCTACGAGGGCCTGACCACCCCGCAGATCCTCGCCGAACGCCCCGACTGGGACCTGTGGCGCGACGGCGTCCCCGGCGGCGAGAGCCTCGCCGAGGTCGCCGCCCGCGCCGACACCGTCGTGGCCTGGGCACGGGCGGAGGAAGAGGACGCGGTGCTGTTCGGGCACGCCCACTTCCTGCGCGCGCTCGCCGCCCGCTGGCTGGGCCGGGACGTCTCCTTCGCCGCCCAGCTCGACCTCGGGCCGGCCTCCCTGTCCGTACTGGGCTGGTCCCACGAGCACCCCGCCCTGGAGCGCTGGAACGATCTCGGCCATCTTGAGGGGGAGGGCTGAGCGCCCCCGCCCGAGGGGTACCACTACCGATATGGACGCCCCCGACCCCGGCCTGTACGGCCCCGACTCCGTGACCTGGCAGTGCCACGGCGACCCGGTCATGTGGATCGCCGGTGTCCGCGCGCTCTACCTCCAGGCCCTGCACCCGCGCGCCGTCCGCGCCGTGATGGAGAACTCCGACTTCCGGGCCGACGCCTGGGGCCGCCTGCTGCGCACCGCCGACTTCGTCGGCACCGTCACCTACGGCACCACCGAGGACGCCGAGCGCGCCGGTGCCCGGGTCCGCCGCATCCACCGCGCGCTGTCGGCGACCGACCCCGCCACCGGCGAGCGCTTCCCCGTGGACGACCCCGAACTCCTGCTCTGGGTGCACTGCGCGCAGATCGACTCGTTCCTGGACGTCCTGCGCCGCTCCGGCGTCCCCCTGACCCCCGCCCAGGCGGACCGCTACGTCGACGAGAACCGGGTCTCCGCCCGGCTCGTCGGCCTCGACCCGGCCGAGGTCCCCGCCGGCACCGCGCAGTTGGCGGCGTACTTCGAGCGGGTCCGGCCCGCGCTCGCGGCCGGGCCGGACGCCCGGGCCGTGGACGCCTTCCTGCGCGACCCGCCGACCCCGCTCGTGCTCGTACCTGGCCGAAAACTGCTCTGGCGTCCGCTCGCCGAACTCGCGTACGGATCGCTGCCCGCGTACGCGCACCAGCTCTACGGCCGACCCGCTCCCGCCCCGGAGGTGGTCACCTTGCGCCTGCGTCGCACCGGAAGCGCACTGCGCACCGTTCCCGCAGGTCTACGCTGGCAGCTCCCCTCAGGTCACATCTTGAGAGCGATGCGCAGGCTGGGCTCGGCAAGCCGCCCGTCGGCGTACACACTGCGCAGACAGGCGGCCATACTGGACGAGCCGGGGAGGGCACAGCACGACGACGGGGGCGGCACCACGAGATGGCGGAGAGCAGACTGATCCATGGCCGGTACCGGTCGCTCGACCTGATCGGCCGCGGCGGCATGGGGGAGGTGTGGCGGGCCCGCGACGAGTCCCTGGGCCGCCAGGTGGCCGTCAAGTGCCTCAAGCCGCTCGGCCCGGAGCAGGACGCCCACTTCACCCAGGTGCTGCGCGAACGCTTCCGCCGCGAGGCACGCGTCGCCGCCTCCCTCCAGCACCGCGGGGTCACCGTCGTCCACGACTTCGGCGACGACAGCGCCGCCGGCGGGCCGCTCTACCTCGTCATGGAACTGCTCGACGGCAGCAACCTCAGCCAGCTGCTGGAGGAGAACGACGCCCGCCCGCTGCCGGTCGACGACCTGGTCGACATCGCCGAGCAGGTCGCCGCCGCCCTCGCCTACACGCACCAGCAGGGCGTCGTCCACCGCGACCTCAAGCCCGCCAACATCATGCGGCTCACCGACGGCACGGTGAAGATCTGCGACTTCGGCATCGCCCGGCTCGCCCACGACATCGGTTTCACCTCCAAGCTCACCGGCGGCGGGGTCGCCATGGGCACCCCGCACTACATGTCGCCCGAGCAGATCGCCGGCGGCGAGGCCGACCACAGCAGCGACCTGTACTCGCTGGGCTGTGTGCTCTACGAGCTGGCCACGGGCGCCCCGCCCTTCGAAGGCGACAACTGGTCGGTGCTGGTCGGCCACCGGGACACCGCCCCGGTCCCGCCGCGCGAGCACCGGCCCGAACTGCCCGCCTTCTTCGAGCAGGTCGTCCTGGACCTGCTCGCCAAGCGGCCCGAGGACCGGCCCTCCGACGCCCGGACCCTGCACCAGCGCCTGGTCGCCGCCCGCCGCGGCGCGTACTCCCCGGCCGCCGCCCTGCCGCCGCTGCCCGCCTGGGCGGC
>NZ_JAJAUY010000190.1 GCF_020532625.1 Streptomyces antimicrobicus
CCGAGCAGTGCGCCTGGTCGCTGCTGCACGCCGAGGAGGCCGGGCTGCTCGGGCCGGACCCGCTGGCGCCGCTGCGCGACGGCCTGCGCGAGGCCCTGGCCGGCCTGCCGCCGCACGCCGCGGACCGGTGCTGGGCCGAGGCCCGGGAGGCGTACGCGCGGGGCCGGATCGGCACGGTGGAGGAGGCCGCGGCGGCGACGTGGCGGTGGCGGGACGGCGGCTTCCCGCACCTCGTCCAGCTGGTCGGCCCGTCCGGCAGCGGGAAGAGCACGTTCGGCCGGGCCCTGGCCGCCGGCGCCGTGGTCTCGCTGGACGAGCTGCGGGCCGCCCGCGGTGCGCGGGCCGACCAGCGGGCCAACGGGGACGTACTGCGCGAGGGCCTGGACCGGCTGGACGCCGCCCTCGCGGCGGCGGGCGGCACACCCGGCTCACCCGGCACACCCGGCACGGTGGTGTGGGACGCCACCTCGCTGACCGTGCAGCAGCGGTCCCTGGTCCGGGCGGTGGCGGCCCGCCGGGACGCGCTGGTCAGCCAGGTCGTGGTGCTCGTCGAGGAGGACGAGCTGGTCCGGCGCAACCGCGCCCGGGCCCATCCGGTGCCGCCCGAGGTGCTGACGGGGCAGCTGCGCCGGTTCGTGCCGCCGTACCCGGGCCAGGAGGCCCACCGCACGTGGTACGTGGGGGCCGGTGGCAGGATCGAGGACGTCGCGGGCGGCCTGGCGGACCGGGGCGCCGGCCGGGCCGTGGCCGGGCGCGTGGGCGAGGAGGCGTGATGCGCACCAGTGAGGAGCTCTACCACCAGGTCCGGTGGGACCCCCGGTTCGACCCGGCCCGCTTCGTCCTGGGCCTGCACCAGCGCGGCGCGGCGCCCAAGCGGGTCCCGCTGCCGTCGTTCGTGCCGGGCGGGGACGTCCCCTGGCACCGGGTGCTGTTCGTGGAGGCGGACGGGGAGCTGGTGTGGGACCGGGCGACCGGCCTGGACCGGATCGACGCGACGGCCGCGGGCCGGGTCCGCAGGCCGCGGCTGCTGCGGGCGCCGTTCTTCACGGCCCGCGCCCCGCACGCCTGGGACGCGGTACGGGGCGCGTGGACCCCGGTGGACGGCACGGATCCGGCCCGGGCGCAGTCGCCGGGGCCGGGCCCGGGCCCGGCCCCGGCGACCGTACGGCTGCTGACCTGGAACACCTTGTGGGACCGCTACGACGGCCCGCTCCTGGACACCGCACGGCGCAGGCCGCTGCTGCTGGCCGAACTGGCGTCGGCCGACGCCGACGTGATCGCCCTGCAGGAAGTGGAACCGGAGCTGCTGGCGCGCGTGCTGCGCGAGCCGTGGGTCCGGGAGCGGTACACCGTGAGCACCGACGCGCGGGGCCGCGACGTCGCCGAGTGCGGGCTGCTGGTGCTGAGTCGGCTGCCCGTGCGGGAGGCGGGCGTCCACGCGCTGGGCCCGCACAAGGCGGTCTCGGCCATGACGGTGGAGACGGCCGGAGGTCCGCTGGTCGTCGCGGCGACCCATCTCTCCAGCGACCACGCGGCCGACGGCGCCGCCCGGCGCCGGGCCGAACTCGCGCGGATCGCGGAGGGACTGGCCGGGATCGAGGGCGACGTGGTGCTGCTGGGCGACTTCAACGACGGCCGCGGCGGCGCCGAGGGCCCGGCCGCCGCCCTGGAGCTGCTCGACGCCTGGTCCCTCGTCCACGGGCCGCGGGACACCACGCCGACCTTCGACCCGGCGGTCAACCCGCTGGCCGCGGTGTCGTCGCTGACCGGCCGGGCCGCCCGGCTGGACCGGATCCTGCTGCGGGCCGGTACGGACGGGGCGGGGGCCGTGCGGGTGGTCCGGGCGGCGCTGCGCGGGGACCGGCCGGCCACGCCGGACGGGCTGTACGTCTCCGACCACTTCGCGGTGGAGGCCGAGGTCGGTTTCGACCGGCCCGGGGCCCACGACGTCCCCGAGGCCGCGGTGCTCGACGTCCCGGCGACGGCCCGGACGGCGGTGGCCTGGCTGCCGCCGGAGCGGCTGTGGCCCGCGATCCAGGAGGTCCGGCGCGAGCTCGATCCGCGGATCGACCGGTGGCCGCCGCATGTGAACCTGCTGTTCGGCTTCGCCCCGGAGTCGGCCTTCGAGCAGGCCGTGCCGCTGCTGGCACGGGCGGCGGCCGAGGTGGCGCCGTTCACGGCGCGGCTGGGCGGGGTGGACAGCTTCGGCAGCCGTACGGACGCCACCGTGTGGCTGGACCCGGCCGCGGACGGCGCGGCCCCCTGGGCGGAGCTGCGGCAGGCGCTGGTGCGGCGGTTCCCGGGCTGCCGGGCACAGGGCCCGGCGCAAGGATTCACCCCGCACCTCACGCTGGGCCGGACCGCGGACCCGCGGCGCGCCGTGGCCGACTGCGCGGCGCGCCTGGCCGGGACCGCGCGGACGGCGCGGGTCGGCGAGCTGGTGGTGCTCTCGCGCCGGGGTGAGGAGCCGATGCGGGTACGGGCGACGGTGGCGCTGGGCACCGGTGCGGTGCGGTGGCTGCCGGAGGAGGAGGCCGCCGCGCCGGGAGCCGCGCCCGCGGCCGCCCCGGTCGACCTCGCCGCCCGGGCCGAGGAGGTCGCACGGCGCGTGGCCGCCGCGTTCCCGGAGGGCGTGGTGGAGGTCGTGGGCTCGCGGCGCACGGGCTGTGCGCTGCCGGACGCCGATCTGGACCTGGTGGCGGCCCTGCCGGGCCGGGCGGAGCTGTCCGAGGTGGCACCACGGGTGCAGGCCGCGCTGCCGGAGGCGGTGGGACTGCGGGAGGTGGTCGGGGCCCGGGTGCCCGGACTGCGGTGCGCGGTGGGCGGGCTGACGGTGGACCTGGTGGTGGTCGCCACGGGTGCGCTGGCGCCCCCGCAGGCCGTCGGGCGCCGGGCCGAGCTCGGCGAGGCGGCGGCGGTCGCGCTGAGCGCGGTCGGCGACGCCGACGCGGTACGGGCTGCCGTCGGGCCGCGGCACGAGGCGTTCGCGGGCCTGGCGCGCCGTGTGAAGGCCTGGGCGAGGTCCCGGGGCCTGGACTCGGCCCCGCACGGCGGCCTGCCCGGCCTGGCCTGGGCGGTCCTGGCGGCCCGTACGGTGGCGCGGGCCGACGCCGCGGCCCTGGACGAGCCGGCGCTGCTGAGGGAGTTCTTCGCGACGTGGGCGGCGTGGGACTGGCGCACTCCGGTCGCGCTGGGCGACCCGGCCGGTCAGGAGCCGGGCCCGGCCGGGCGGATCACCGTCCTGACCCCGTCCGCGCCGGTCCGCAGCTGCACCACCCAGGTCGGGCCGGCCTTCCACGACCTGCTGACGCAGGAGCTGTACCGGGCGTGGGAACTGCTGGCGGACCCGGACGCACCGCAGGCACTGGCGGCGCCCCCGCCCCTGCACCGCAGGCACGCCGCCTGGGCGGTGGTCACCGTGCGTGCCCGGGACGAAGCGGGGTTCACGCAGACGCTGGGCCGGGTGCGCGGTCGCCTCCGCGCGCTGGTGGGCCTCCTGGAGGAGGCCGACGTCGAGCAGGTCCACGCCTGGCCCCGGCCCGTCACCGCCGAGGGGCTGGTGGCCCGTTACGCGATCGGGCTGGGCCCCCGGCCGCCCACCGCCGCCGCCCTGGCCGCCCTGGCGAGGCCCTGGCTGTCGGGCCTGCCGGACGTGGAGGTCGGCCGGGCGGAGTGCGGGGACGTGCCGACCCTGCGCTGAGCGGGCGTGCGCCTGCGGGACCGGCGGCGCTCAGGGCCGGACGACGATCTTGCCGGCGGCGCCGCCGGAGCGGCTGAGCTCGAACGCCTCGGGCAGTTCGTGCAGGGGGAAGGTCCGCAGGACCGGGACCGTCAGCGCCCCGGTGTCCGCGAGCCGGGCCAGTTCGGTCAGGTCGGCGGCGCTCGGGCGGACCCACATCCACTGGCCGCCCGAGCCCAGCACGGAGTGGTCGGCGATCGAGGCGTGGCGGCCGCCGTCGCGCAGCACGGCCAGGGTGACGTCGAGGACGCCGCCGACGAAGTCCGCGACGACGCTCACCCCGTCGGGAGCCAGCGCGCGGACCCGTTCCGTGAGGCCGTCGCCGTACTCCACGGGCTCGCAGCCCATCCCCCGCAGCCGCTCGTGGTTGTGCGGGGAGGCGGTGCCGATGACCCGCGCGCCCAGGGAACGGGCGATCTGGACGCCCAGCGAACCGACCCCGCCCGCCGCGCCGTGGACGAGGACGGTGTCGGTGGGGCCGGTGTCCAGCCGGGTGAGCAGCTGGTACGCCGTCAGCCCGGCCAGCGGCAGGCCGGCGGCCTGTTCCCAGCCGAGGGAGGCGGGCTTGCGGGCGAGGGCGCGCACGGGGACGCTGACGTACTCGGCGAAGGTGCCGCCGTGCACGTAGTCCTTGCGCGCGTACGCCATCACCTCGTCCCCCTCGGCGAACTCGGGGACGTCGATGCCGAGCCGCACCACCGTGCCGGCGACGTCCCAGCCGGGGACCACCGGGTGCACGACGTCCATGAGCGCGTCGAGTCCGCCGGCCATGATCTTCCAGTCGACGGGGTTCACGCCCGCGCACTCGACCTTCACCAGGACCTCGCCGGGCGCGACCTTGGGCAGCGGCAGCCGCATCTCCTTGAGCACGTCCGAACCGCCGTAGCTCTCGTAGGCCATCGCCCGCATCGTGTCCTCGGCCATCCGCCCGACCGCCCTTCCGTGCCCGCCGCCGCTGTCCGGGCCATCCCACCACGCGGACGCGCGGGCGCGGACGATCCGCGCCCGCGCGTTCACTCGTATTCCGTGCCGCCCTTGCGGGTCAGGTAGGCCGGGCTGACGGCCTTGGCGATGGCCCGGCCGCCGACGACCGGGCTGTAGCGCTCGGTCGCGGGACGGATGACCACGCCCTCGCGCAGGTGCAGTTCCTTGCCGGACACGGTCTCGCGTCCGGTGGCCACCTCCAGCACCCGGTCCAGGTCGTACGGGCCCTCGTACAGGCGCGGCACCAGCGGCAGGACCCCCTCCAGCAGTTCGGCGGGGTCGAGCCAGCGGACCTGGCCGTCGATCTCCGCCGAGACGTCGAAGACGGCGAGCCCGGGTCCGGTGTCCGTGCGCGCGTCGTTGCCGTAGCCGAGGTCCTGCACGCCCGCGCCGTAGACCTCGCCGAAGATGCCGACCCGGGTGGCGCCGAGCCGGGCCGCCAGCCCGGCGGCGACGGCCTCCACGTCGTGGGCGCGTACGGCGCGCCAGTACAGGTTGCGCTCCTCCTCCTTCAGCGCCAGCGACTTGGCACCGAAGCCCTTGGAGGAGACCAGCAGGCGCTTGTCCTCGGCGACGTAGGTCACCAGGCAGGCGGTGCCGTGCAGTTTCTCGGTGAGGACCACCGGCTCGCCGGGCTCGAAGATGCCCGGGTAGCGCTGGAGGTTCTCGATGTCGACCCAGGGCAGCAGGTCGGGCGCCGACTCCACCTCGCCGTTCATGGTCGTCGGGACGGGCGGGGCCCATTTGGTGATGCCGAGCCGCTCGGCGAAGTCCTCTCCCTGCGCGGCGGCCCGGGCCAGGTCGACGTCGGCGAGCGCGGCGGGCCGGCACACCAGTCCCTGCGACAGTTCGCCGCGCAGGCGCACGGCCTTGACCCGGTCGGCGTTGCCGCCGGCGAGCCGGCCCGTCAGGCCCAGCTCGGCTATCAGGTCGGGCGGCAGGACCGCCTGCTCGGGGATGTAGACGGCGAAGTCGCCGGTGCGGTAGGCGCCCTTGGCGACGACGGCGCGGTACAGGCCCACCTGGGCGAGTTCCAGCGCGTCCGCGTTGGGGTGTTCGTGGATGGTCAGTTCCTCGGCGGTGACCCGCAAGGTGGACATGGCGTTCCGCCTCCTTCGGCTGGTGATCGGGAGCAGGGCGTTGCGGGGCTACTCTCCGGCCCGGTATTTCCGCTGGTCCAGGGGTTTTTCGCGGTCTACCCTGGGCCGCCCGCCCCGCGGCGTGCGCGCCGTCCGGGGGCGCGGCGGCCGAGGAACACCCGGCTGATCCAGTAGGTGAGGATCAGGTTCCAGAACAGCAGGCCGGCGCACGCCGCCAGGACCCCGGTGTCCACCGCGGGCAGCGCCACGGCCGACACCACCGTCACCAGCGAGTGGAGCGCCGGCAGGGCCACGGCCGCGGCCATCACCAGGACGGGCGGGCAGCCGCGGGCGACCAGCGCCATCGTGCGCCGCACCCGCGGCGTCATCCTGCTGCGCTGCCACAGGAACCACGCGCCCCACATCAGCACCAGCAGCAGCGCGCCCACCAGCGGGCCGGCCGGCCCGCCGCCGTCCTGGCCGCCCGAGCGCCCGCCCTGGGTGCTGACCAGGGCGACCGCCATCCCGGCGAAGGCGCACCACCGGGCGGAGGCCGCCACGCCCCAGGCCATCCCCTCCAGGTTGAACCGGGCGTGGGTGTCCTCGACGTCGAGCGAGGCCGAGGTGACGAAGCCCTCCGCGGCCCGGGACCAGGCGCGTCGGCTCGACCAGGAACGCCGCTGGTCGAGCATGGCCAGGTTGTTGTGCGCCTCGCTGCTCTGCGGGTCCAGGCGCAGCGTCGTCCCGTACGCGGCGCGGGCGGTGCGGTGGTCGCCCAGGCGGTGCGCGATCAGGCCGAGCATGAAGTGCGCCGATGCCTCCTGCGGGCCCAGCTCCGTGGCCCGCAGGGCGGCGGCGTAACCGTCCCTGCGCAGCGCCCCGTTGCCGCTGCGTTCCAGGACCAGGGCCAGCGTGTGGTGGCTCCACCAGAACAGCGGGCCGTACTCGACGCAGCGCTGGGCGGCGGCCACGGCCTCGTGGTGCCGGCCCATCCGGGAGAGCGTGTCGGCGCGCAGCATCCACGCGAACGGGGCGTCCGGGGTGATCCGCAGCGCCTGGTCGACGCTGGCCAGCCCGGCGGGCAGGTCCTCCAGGTGCCGCTGGCAGCGGGCGAGCACCAGCAGCGCCGAGGCGTCGTCGGGCTGCTGGGCCAGGTGCTGGGAGGCGAGCGCGGCGGCCTGCTGGTAGCGGCCGAGGTCGAGGTACGCCTCCGCGCGGTCGAGGGTGCCGCTCACGGGATCACAGCTTCCGCTTCTTCTTCAGGTAGGCGAGCAGGTCGTCGTACATACCGCCGTCGTTGGCGAACATCGCCACGTTGCGGGCCGCGGCGAACCACGGCTCGCTGGAGGGCCGCACCTGGCGGGCGGCGCCGAGCAGGTCGGACATGCCGATCATGCGGACCTTGCCGGTCCGGGCGGAGTCGAGCAGTGCGGTCTCGGCGGCGGCCTCGCAGACGTGCGCGAGGTCGGCGCCCGAGAAGTCCTCGGTGGCCTTGACCAGCTTGCCGAGGTCGACGGCCTCGATCGGGCGGTCGCGCAGGTGGTAGCGCAGGATCGCCTCGCGGGCCGGGCCGTCGGGCGGCAGCACGAGCAGCGTGCGGTCGAGGCGGCCGGGGCGGCGCAGGGCGATGTCCACGTCCCAGGGCACGTTGGTGGCGGCGAGCACGAACACGCCCTCGTCCTGGCCGCTGTCGATGCCGTCCAGCTCGGTCAGGAGCTGGTTGACCACGTTGCGCATGCCGTTGTGGTGGGTGCGGCTGCGCTTGGCGCCGAGGGCGTCGAGCTCGTCGAGGAAGACCACGCAGGGCGCCTTGGCGCGGGCGATCCGGAAGATCTCGTGGATGTTCTTCTCGGAGGTCCCGATGTACATGTCGAGGACGTCGGAGAGGGTGACGGAGACGAAGTTCGCGCCGAGTTCCCCGGCGACGGCCCGGGCGATGAAGGTCTTGCCGCAGCCGGGCGGGCCGTACAGGAGCAGGCCGCCGCGCAGGCTCTTGCCGTAGAGCTTGCGCAGCTCGGGGTTGCGCATGGGGGCGAGGAACGCCGCTTCGAGGCGGTCCTTGACCTCCTGCATGCCGCCGACGTCGGCGAGCCGGACCGCTCCGGGGGCGTCGACGTCCCAGGCGGGCGCCTCCTCGGCGCCGTCGGCGCCGTCCGGGCCGGCGTGCCCGGCGCTGCTGCCGTCCGTGGTGAGCGGGGTGTCCAGGCGCGGGGCGGAGTCGTCCTCGGGGGCCACGAAGCGGGGTCCGACGATGTCCCCGAGGTCCTGCTCGGCGGCGGCCCAGTCGAAGGCGGCGGGGCCGGAGGTCGGGCCGGAGGCGGGGCCGGACGGCTCGCCGTCCTGGGGGTGTCGGGCGTGCTGGGCGTCGGGGCTGTGCTGGGCGTCCTGGATGCCCGTGCCCGGTGCTGCGGGCGGCGGGGGCGCGGTGGGCGCGGCGGTCGGGAGGTTCATGGCGCGGGCCATCAGGGCGCGGGCCTGGACGTCGCCCGGTGCGTGCTGGAGGGCGACCGCGGCCTCGGCCACGGCGGCGTCGTTCCGCCCGTCCGCCAGCAGGAGTTCGGCCAGGTGCAGCCGCAGCGGGACGTCCTCGGGCGCGGCGGCGACCGCCGCCCGCATGCTCCGGATCAGGGGGGACTCGTCGTCGGACATGCCCTCACCCTATGGAGTGAGGACCCAGGGGTGGAAACGGGCTCCGGAACGGGCCCCCCGGGCGGGCGCCGCCCGTGCGCGCGGTCCGGGGCGGGCAGGCGATCATGGACCCGGGCCGGCGGACACCCTAGCGCGCTCCGGAGGAACGAAATGTCACGTCCCATCACCATCGTCACGGGCGGCAGCCGCGGCATCGGCGCGGCGACCTGCGTACGGCTCGCCGCCGACGGCCACGACCTCGTCCTCGGCTACGTCCGCGACCGGGCCGCCGCCGAGGCCACGGCGGACGAGGTCCGGGCCGCGGCGCCGCAGGCCCGCTGTGTGACCGTGCAGTGCGACACCTCCGAGGAACGGGACGTGGAGCGGCTGTTCGACACGGCCGGGACGGAACTCGGCCCCGTGACCGGGCTGGTCAACAACGCCGGGGTGACCGGCCCCCTGGGCCGGCTCGCCGACGCCCGGACGGAGGACCTGCGCCGGGTGCTGGAGGTCAACCTCCTGGGCTACCTGCTGTGTTGCCGCCGTGCCGCCCGTGACATGGCGCGCACCGGTGGCGGAGCCGTCGTCAACGTCTCGTCCGCCGCCGCGACCCTCGGCGCCCCCGAGGAGTACGTGCACTACGCGGCGACCAAGGCGGCGACCGACGCGCTGACCGTCGGCCTCGCCAAGGAACTGGGCCCGGCCGGCATCCGGGTCAACGCCGTCGCCCCCGGCGTCATCGAGACCGAGATGCACGCCGCCATGGGCGACCCCGACCGTCCGGCCAAGGCGGCGGCGACGATCCCGCTGCGGCGGCCCGGGCAGCCCGCGGAGATCGCGGCCGCGATCGCCTGGCTGCTGTCCCCCGAGGCCTCGTACGCCACCGGCGCCGTGCTGCGGGTCTCGGGCGGCCGCTGAGGCGCGTGGGGGCGGCGACCCGGCGACCCGGCGGACGGGCGGGCGGCGGGGTGGCGGGCGGTCGGCGGGACGGCAGATGGGGAGCGGCGGGGCGGCCGATGGCGGGCTGCGGGGCGGCCGATGGCGCCGAACGGGGGGCGAAAGGTGCGGGCGCCGGCACCGGCTGGCA
>NZ_JAJAUY010000191.1 GCF_020532625.1 Streptomyces antimicrobicus
GCGCCGCCCCCGGCGGCCCCGGCGCCCCCGGCGGCCTGGGCCCGGCTGCCGGCCTCGCCGCCCTGGGCGGGCATGCCCGGCAGGGCCCCGGTGCCCTCGGCGGCCGGGATGACCTGGAGGTCGGCGTCGGAGGTGACCACCGGGTGCCAGCCGTCCCGGCCGATCGCCCGGACCAGGGCCCCGACCATGACCGGGTCGAAGTGGGAGCCGGCGCAGCGCTGGAGTTCGGCCAGGGCGGTGGGCACCGGCCGGGCCCGGCTGTAGGAGCGGGTGGAGGTCATCGCGTCGAAGGCGTCGGCGACGGCCACGACCCGGGCCGGCACCGGGATCTGGTCCCCGCTCAGGCCGTAGGGATAGCCGGAGCCGTCGATCCGCTCGTGGTGGTGCAGGATCGCCGACCGGGCCTCGCCGAGGAAGCCGATGCCGCGCACCATCTCGTGGCCGTACTCGGGGTGGAGTTCGATGACCTTGCGTTCCTGCGGGGTCAGCGGACCGTCCTTGCGCAGCAGCCGGGTCGGTACGCCGAGTTTGCCGACGTCGTGCAGGATGCCCGCGATCCGGACGACTTCGAGGCGGTCCCCGTCCATGCCGAGCTCGCGGGCGATCATCGCGGAGGCCTGTCCGACCCGTTCGCTGTGGCCGCGCGTGTAGCGGTCCTTGATGTCGACGGCCTGCACCAGGGCCCGGATGGTGGCCTGGTGGGCGGCGCGTTCACGGTGGTACTGGGCGAAGATCCAGCAGGACAGGTACATGGGCAGCAGCACCAGCAGCGCGGCCGGCGGCCCGTACGGGCTGTGCCAGAGCACGGCCATCATCAGCCCGGCCAGGGCGTGCACGGCGTGGGGGGCCAGCGAGCGGGCGAGCAGTCCGCGCCAGGCCCGGGCGGCGGGGCGGCGCTCGGCGGCGACCAGGATGCCGCCGTCGAGGGCGGTGAGCACCAGGCAGAACACGGCGGCGGCGACGGCCGCGGGCAGCAGCAGGTAGGGGAAGTCCGCCACCCAGGCCCGTCCGGCACCGCCGAGCGCGGCCGGACCGCGCAGCAGCGCGAACGCGTGCGCGGCGGCCCAGGCGGCGCCCGCCTGCTGGGCCGCGTGCCACATCCGGCGCACCCCGGCGGGGCGTTGCACCACCGGACCGGCCAGCCCGCCGGGCACGGCCACCAGCGCGGCGGCCGCCGGGGGCAGCAGGAAGACGGCGGCGAGGAGCACCGGAAGGAAGGAACCGCTGCCCTCGGGGGCCGGGTCGGACCGGGCCGACCGCCCGGGCCGCCCCGACCGTCCCTCGGGCAGCGGGCACAGCCGGACCAGCTCGCAGCCGAGGTAGAGCCCGGCGAGCAGGACGACCGGCAGCAGCGGGACGTCACCGCGGGCGAGGGCGGGCAGTGCGGGCACCACACAGGCGAGCGCGGCGCAGGCGGTGGCCAGGAGGAAGACACGGGCGGCCGGTGGAAGTACCCGCATCGCGTTCTCCTCCCCGTACCGGGGCGCGGGGGTGCGCTCCCGGGCACCGGTCGTACCGGTACCGAATGGGGAGAATAGGCGGGCCCCCGCGGATGGGGGGCCGCCTTGTGGCATTGCGCCGTCCGGGCACCCCGGGATTACCGCCTTCGGGTGAACGAAGGGCTGTTCCGGGGGCGGCCGTTCGGGCGAGCGGCCGGCGCGACCGACCGGGTCGGCCGGACCGGCCGGATCAGCCGGTGGGGGCGGGGCCCGCCGTGACGTCGGTGTCGGGCACCGCCTGCCCGGCGCGGATCAGCTCGATCCGGCCCATCACCTTGGCCCGCAGGTCGGACGGTACGTCGTCCGACCCGCAGCACCGCTGCACCAGCTTCTTGACGGCCTTCTCCAGGCCGTACTTCTCCAGGCACGGGTTGCACTCGCCGAAATGGGTCTCGAACTTCGTGCAGTCCGCGTCCGGCATTTCATGGTCGAGGAACTCGTAAAGGTGGTCCAGGACCTCAGAGCACTCCGTCTCGTGCGGCTCTCCGCAGCTCATGAGCCCGAGCCTTTCCGTTCGTTCGACTCTCCCGCGCCGGCCGGGACCAGACCGCGCTCGCGGGCGTAGTCCTCCAGCATTCCGCGGAGTTGACGGCGGCCACGGTGCAGTCGCGACATGACCGTACCGATGGGTGTACCCATGATGTCCGCGATCTCCTTGTACGCAAACCCCTCCACGTCCGCGAGATACACGGCGATGCGGAACTCCTCCGGGATGGCCTGGAGCGCTTCCTTCACGTCCGAGTCGGGCAGGTGGTCCAGCGCCTGCGACTCCGCGGAGCGCAGGCCCGTCGACATGTGCGACTCGGCACGGGCCAGCTGCCAGTCCTCGATCTCCTCCGCCGCGCTGCGCTGGGGCTCACGCTGCTTCTTGCGGTAGGAGTTGATGAAGGTGTTGGTCAGGATGCGGTACAGCCACGCCTTGAGGTTGGTTCCCTCGCGGAACTGGTGGAAGGACGCGTACGCCTTCGCGTACGTCTCCTGGACCAGGTCCTCGGCGTCGGCCGGGTTGCGCGTCATGCGCAGCGCGGCCGAGTACATCTGGTCGAGGTAGCCGAGTGCGTCCCGCTCGAAGCGCGCGTTGCGCTCCACGGGCGTCTCCTCCGCGTGGCCTTCGTCGGTCCCAGGGACGGAACCCACCTCCTCCGACTGCGTGGCGGCTCCGAATGCGGACCCACTCGAATCGGAGAATAGTCGACCTTCCCCGCCCCGCGCCGCCCGGGCCTGGGCGCGCTGCGGCGCCGGCAGCACCGTCCAGTCCAGGTCAGTGGCCTGGGGGCGGTTCTGGCTCATGACCTGGGTCATGCGCGTCCTCTCCTTCGGCGGATCTTCGGCGTGTCCTCGCCGGAGCTCCGTGCGTTCCGACACCCCGCACAACCAAGGAGTACGCGCGGTCATTCCCGCTGGAGGGTCACAGCGGCAGGCGGTCCAGCCAGTCGGCCACCGCCGCGGTGATCACGTCCAGGGCGTCCTGCTGGGAGACCTCCGCCTTCTTGGGCACCGCGAACCCGTGGTCCCCGTACGGCACCTCCACCAGCTCGTGGGCGCCCTCGGGGAACTCGTCGGGGCGGCCGAAGGGGTCGCGGCCGCCCTGGAGCACCAGCGTCGGCCGGTCCGCGCCGGTGAGCTCCTCGGCCCGGGACTTCTCCGGCCTGCCCGGCGGGTGCAGCGGGAAGGCCAGCGCCAGCACTCCCGCAGCGCCCAGTTCGGCGGCGGTGCGGCAGGCCACCCGGGCGCCCGCGCTGCGGCCGCCGGCGACCACGGGCAGCCCCGGTGCGGCCAGCTCGGGCCACACGGCGCGCCAACCCTGGTCCAGGGTCGCGGGGGCCGCGGCCACCTTCTTCCCGGCGACCCGCCAGGGCTGCTCGACCAGCGCGACGCCGACCCCCTGGGCGGGCAGGACGGCGGCGAGCGCCTGGAGGTCGCGGGCCTCGATGCCGCCGCCGGCCCCGTGGCCGAGGGCCAGCACCAGCCGGGGCGCGCGGGCGTCGTACCAGGTGATCCGCGCCGCACCGGCGGGGGTGTCCACGCTCCGGGTGCGGCTGGGGGTGCGCAACGTCATGCGCCCATCCTGCCGTCCCGCGGGATCGGGCGCGGCGGATCAGAACAGCGTGCCCAGCTCCGGCGCGGCGAGTTCCTTCAGCAGCTCGGGCCCGTTGTTGCGGACGTTGCTGACGGCCGTGGAGACCGGGTAGGCCCGCATCAGCCCGCCCGGCGGCGGCTCCAGCAGCGCGCGCAGGTCCCGGGCGTCGGTGGTGGCCGGGTCCAGCCAGGCGTCCCAGCGGTCGGGGGTGAGCATCAGCGGCATCCGCGGATGGATGTCGGCCAGTGCACGCGGCCCCTCGGCGGGGGCGACGCCGAGCGGGGTGGTCTCGGCGTCGGTGGTGATCACCGAGCAGGTCACCCACCAGGCGTCCGGGTGCTCGTCGGGCAGGGTCCGGTCGCGCCAGAACTCGTAGAGACCGGCCATCGCGAAGACCGAGCCGTCGGCGGGCAGCACGAAGTACGGCTGCTTGCGGGGCCGCTTCCTCCTGCCCTCCACCTCCAGCTGCCGCTCGTCGGCGCCGGTGACCCACTCGTAATAGCCGTCGGCCGGGACGATGCAGCGGCGCTGCGCGAAGGGCCTGCGGAACGAGGGCTTCTCGTGCAGCGTCTCGGCGCGGGCGTTGATCATCCGGGCCGCGCCCTCGGGGTTCTTGGCCCAGGACGGCACCAGGCCCCACTTCACGGTGCGCAGCTGGCGAACCGGACGCGGGTCCGCCGCGTCCTTCAGGGGGCGGTCGAGGACGACGTGGACCGGCTTGGTCGGCGCCACGTTCCAGTCCGGCTCCAGCGCCTCCTTCGGCTCCCACTTCTCGATCCCGAAGACGTCGACGAGGTCCTCGGGCCTACGACTGGCTGCATACCGTCCGCACATGGCTGCCACACTGCCATGGCCCCGTCCCACCTCGGCAAGGAGTCCGCCCCATGACCGTCGCCTCTTCCGCGGGTACCACCGCCGCCGGGATCTGGGACCGGCTGACCGGTACCCAGCCCGCGCCCGAGCTGTGGCTGGTGGCGGTGACGGCGGTGGTCGCGCTGGCGCTCGTGGCGCCCCGGCCGCTGTGGCGGATGTCCCGCAACGCGGTGACCATCGCGCACGAGGGCGGCCACGGGCTGGTCGCGGTGCTCACCGGCCGCCGCCTGGACGGCATACGCCTGCACTCGGACACCAGCGGCCTGACCGTCAGCCGCGGCAGGCCCACGGGCCTGGGCATGATCCTCACCGCGGCGGCCGGCTACACCGCGCCGTCCCTGCTGGGCCTGGGCGGGGCCGCGCTGCTGGGGGCGCACCGCATCACGCTGCTGCTGTGGGCGGCCACCGCCCTGCTGCTGGTGATGCTGGTGATGATCCGCAACGCGTACGGGGCGCTGACCGTGGTCGTCACCGGGGGCACCTTCCTGCTGGTGTCCTGGCTGGCCCCGGCCGAGGTGCAGGCGCTGTTCGCCTACGGGGTGGTGTGGTTCCTGCTGCTGGGCGGCGTCCGGCCGGTCTTCGAGCTCCAGGCCAAGCGCCGGCACGGCGGAGCGCCGGACTCCGACGCCGACCAGCTGGGGCGGCTCACCCATCTGCATCCGGTCGTCTGGCTGATCATGTTCCATGTCGTCACCCTCTGCTCGCTCATCGGCGGCGGGCGGTGGCTTCTCGGCCTGTGAGCGGATCATCTGGGGCCATGGCTCTGCCACTAAAGTGAGGGGCATGACCCAGACCCCTGCGCCGCCCGCCCTCTGGCCCGCCCCGCTCGCGGACGGAGCCGTCCACGCCACCGTGACCGTGCCTGGGTCGAAGTCGGTGACCAACCGCGCCCTGGTCCTGGCCGCCCTCGCCGCCGAGCCCGGCTGGGTCCGCCGGCCGCTGCGCTCGCGCGACTCCCAGCTGATGTCGGACGCGCTGCGCGCGCTGGGCGTCGGCATCGAGGAGACCGTCTCCTCCAGCTCCGCCGACGCCGGTTCGGGCGAGGCGTGGCGCGTCATCCCGGCCGCCCTGCACGGCCCGGCCACCGTGGACGTCGGCAACGCCGGCACCGTGATGCGCTTCCTGCCGCCCGTGGCCACCCTGGCCGCCGGTGACATCCGCTTCGACGGCGACCCCCGCTCCTACGAGCGCCCGCTCGGCCAGGTCATCGAGGCGCTGCGGGCGCTGGGCGCGCGGATCGACGACGGCGGTCGCGGCGCGCTGCCGATGACCGTGCACGGCGGCGGCGCCCTGGAGGGCGGCACCGTCGAGATCGACGCGTCGAACTCCTCGCAGTTCGTCTCCGCGCTGCTGCTGTCCGCCCCGCGCTTCAACCAGGGCGTGGAGGTCCGGCACGTCGGCGCCACGCTGCCCTCGCTGCCGCACATCAAGATGACGGTGGAGATGCTGCGCGCGGCCGGTGCCCAGGTGGACACCCCGGAGGCGGGCGGCGAGAAGAACGTGTGGCGGGTGGCGCCGGGCGCGCTGCTCGGCCGCGACATGGTGGTCGAGCCGGACCTGTCCAACGCCCAGCCGTTCCTGGCCGCGGCGATGGTCACCGGCGGCACGGTCACCATCCCCGACTGGCCGCGCCGCACCACGCAGCCGGGTGACGCGCTGCGTTCGATCTTCACGGAGATGGGCGGCTCCTGCGAGCTGACCGACGCGGGCCTGGTCTTCACCGGCACCGGCACGATCCACGGCATCGACGTCGACCTCGGCGACGTCGGCGAGCTGACCCCGGGCATCGCGGCGGTCGCCGCCCTGGCCGACTCCCCCTCCACGCTGCGCGGTGTGGCCCACCTGCGGCTGCACGAGACGGACCGGCTGGCGGCCCTGACCAAGGAGATCAACGAGCTGGGCGGTGACGTCACCGAGACCGCCGACGGCCTGCACATCCGCCCGCGCCGCCTGCACGGCGGGATCTTCCACACCTACGACGACCACCGCATGGCCACCGCCGGCGCGGTCATCGGCCTGGCGACCCCGGGCGTCCAGATCGAGAACGTCGCGACCACCGCGAAGACCCTGCCGGACTTCCCGACGATGTGGACCGACATGCTCGCGGGAGCGGGAGAGTAGCGCCATGCGCCGGTACGGCAAGCACACCGACGAGGACGACATCCGCAGCCGCCCCAACCCGAAGGGCAACCGGCCCCGGACGAACATCCGGCCCAAGCACGAGGACGCGGCGGAGGGGTTCGTCCTCACGGTCGACCGGGGCCGGCTGACGTGTCTGGTGGAGGACCGCGAGATCACCGCCATGAAGGCCCGCGAGCTGGGCCGCAAGGCGGCGGTGGTCGGCGACCGGGTGGGACTGGTCGGCGATCTGTCGGGCCGCAAGGACACCCTCGCGCGGATCGTGCGCATCGAGGAGCGCAGGTCGGTGCTGCGCCGTACCGCGGACGACGACGACCCGTTCGAGCGGGTCGTCGTCGCCAACGCCGACCAACTGGCGATCGTGACCGCGCTGGCGGACCCCGAGCCCCGGCCGCGGCTGATCGACCGCTGCCTGGTCGCGGCGTACGACGCGGGCCTCGCCCCGCTGCTGGTGCTGACGAAGTCGGACCTGGCGCCGGCCGACAAGCTGCTGGAGACGTACGCCACGCTGGGCGTGGACCATGTGGTGACCAGCCGCGAGGAGCTGGAGAACGGCGACGCGGCCGACCGGGTGCGCGAGCGGCTGGCCGGGCACATCACGGCGTTCGTGGGGCACTCGGGCGTCGGCAAGACGACGCTGGTCAACTCCCTGGTGGCCGAGGACCGGCGACGGGCCACCGGCCACGTCAACCGGGTCACCGGACGCGGCCGGCACACCACCACCTCGGCGCTGGCGCTGCCGCTGCCGGGCGTGGAGGGCTGGGTCATCGACACCCCGGGCGTGCGCTCGTTCGGCCTGCACCACGTGGACCCCTCGCGGGTGATCCTGGCCTTCCCCGACCTGGTGCCGGGCACCGAGGAGTGCCCGCGGGCGTGCAGCCACGACGAGAAGGACTGCGCGCTGGACGCGTGGGTGGCCGAGGGGCACGCGGACCCGGCCCGGCTGTACTCGCTGCGGCGGCTGCTGGCGACGCGCGAGCGGCGCGAGGGCGACTGACGTTTGCCGCGCGGCCCGTCCGGTCAATGGATATCCGCACGAGTGGCGTGCGTCCGAGGTCGGGACCGGGTCACCTGACGCGGGGAGGCATCCGACATGGCGTGGCTGCTGGTCGTGGTCGCGGGAATCCTGGAGACCGGGTTCGCGGTCTGCCTCAAGCTGTCCCACGGGTTCACCCGGCTGTGGCCGACGATCGCCTTCGCGTGCTTCGCGCTCGGCAGCTTCGGTCTGCTGACCCTGGCGCTGAAGAAGCTGGACGTGGGACCGGCGTACGCGGTGTGGACGGGGATCGGGGCCGCCGGTACGGCCATCTACGGCATGGTCTTCCTCGGCGACCTGGTCTCCACCTTGAAGATCGTCTCGATCACGCTGGTCATCGTCGGGGTGATCGGCCTGCAGCTGTCGGGCTCGGCGCACTGAACGCGCCGAGCAGGTGGTCGAGCACCGGCTCGGCCGGCTCCTCGGCCGGCGCGACGACGTAGGACAGGGCGAGCCGCACGACGAGCTCGCAGTGGCCGGGCGAGGCGTGCAGGGGGCCGAGCGCGGCCGCGGCCCGGTCGCGCACCGCCCGGGTGAGCGCGCCCGGTTCGGCAGGCACCGCGCCGGGCAGCCGCGGGGCCGGGAAGCCGGCCTCGGGCGCGGGTAAGGCGTCGCTCCAGCAGCCGGTGAGCAGGGCGCGCACCACCGGGTGGGTGCGGGCGGCGGTCACGGTCCAGTCGGCGAGGGCGGCCAGCCGTTCCGCGGGGGGCGCCGGCAGGTCCAGGGCCCGGTCGACCCCGGCGAGGAACCGGTCGGTCTCGCGCCGCACCAGCGCCCGCCCGAGGCCGTGCTTGCCGCCGAACTCGTTGTACAGGGTCTGCCGGGACACCCCGGCGGCCGCCGCGACGTCGACCATCCGTACGGCCCGCCACGGGCGCGCGGCCAGCGCCGCTCCCGCCGCTTCCAGCAAGGACTCCCGCGCTGCCGGCATCGTCGCCTCCCGCCCGCCCGTCCGTTCCCGCCAGCGTTGAGGCGGGAACGCGACGGTGTCAAGAGAGGCCGTGTGGTCCGGCCGGTCGGGTGCCGATACTGTTCGGCCATGCCCGAGTATGACGATGATCTGCGCCTTGCCCACGCCCTCGCCGACGCCGCCGACGCCGTCACCATGGCCCGCTTCAAGGCCCTGGACCTGAAGGTGGAGACCAAGCCGGACATGACTCCGGTGAGCGAGGCGGACACCGCCACGGAGACCGCGATCCGCGCCCTGCTGCGGGAGGCGCGGCCCGCGGACGCGATCCTGGGCGAGGAGTACGGGCTGGTCGGCTCGGGCCCGCGGCGCTGGGTGGTCGACCCGATCGACGGGACGAAGAACTACGTGCGCGGGGTGCCGGTCTGGGCCACGCTGATCTCCCTGATGGAGGAGGACGAGAACGGCCGGTTCCGGCCGGTCGTCGGTGTGGTCTCCGCCCCCGCCCTGGGCCGGCGTTGGTGGGCGAGCGAGGGCGGTGGCGCGTTCGCCGGGGGCGACCTGGCCACCGAGGGCCGGATCGGCGTCTCCAAGGTCGCCGCGCTCGGCGACGCCTCGTTCGCGTACTCCTCCCTCGGCGGCTGGGAGGAGCAGGGCCGGCTGGAGGGCTTCCTCGACCTCACCCGCGCCTGCTGGCGCACCCGCGGCTACGGCGACTTCTGGCCGTACATGATGGTCGCGGAGGGTTCCTTGGACCTGTGCGCGGAGCCGGAGCTGAACCTGTGGGACATGGCCGCCATCGCGGTCGTGGTGACCGAGGCGGGCGGCCGTTTCACGAGCCTGGACGGGGTGGACGGCGTGGACGGCGGCAACGCGGCCGCCTCCAACGGGCTGCTGCACGAGGAACTGCTGGCGTACGTCCGCCCTCGCGGCTGAGCCCGCGCGG
>NZ_JAJAUY010000192.1 GCF_020532625.1 Streptomyces antimicrobicus
CCGCCCCGCCGGTCAGCAGCCCCCGCCGCCCGGGCAGCGGCCCCGGCCGGGGATCACGTGCGCGGGACGGCGGCAGCTCGGACATGCGGTCTCCTCGGAGGTGGGCAGGTGCGGCGGTGCCTCAGCGGCCGGCCGGGACGAGTTCCGTGATGCCCCGGGACGACAGGTGGGCCGGGTCGGTGGCGAGGTCGGACAGCACGATCGCCGGGCGGACGCCCTCGGCCGTCAGACGGGTCCAGGTCTCCAGGACCGGGCCGCCCGGGGCGCACACCGAGCGGCGGGTACCGCGGGCGGCGCCGCCCACATCGGCGACCACCGCCGTGGTCCGGACCGCCGGGCCCGGCCCCGGCCCGGCGGCCCGGACCGCCGCGGCGACGCGGGCGACGGCGGCGCCGCCCGGCTTGACCCGGCGGTCGTTCGTCAGCAGCCCGAGCCCGTACTCCAGCTCGGGGAAGTCGGCCAGTTCCCGTGCCACGTCGTGCGAGCACCACCAGGTCACCCCCCACACGTCCCGGCAGTCCAGCACGTGCCCGAGCGTCGCCTCGGCGAACGCCGCGGCCCGCTCCGGCGGGATCAGCGGCGCCGGCGCCCCGACCTCCTGCAGCCACACCGGCCGTCCCGGCTCCACCGCGTAGGCCTTGGCCAGCTCGACCAGGTACGCCGCGTGCAGCTCGGTCGCCGCCCCGGCGGGCCCGTACCGCTGGGCCGTGCCGTTGAACACCCACGCGTGCACCACCGAGGCCGCGCCCAGCCGGGCCGCCTGCGCGCCCGTGAAGGGGTGGTCGTCGCGGTACCAGACCGCGTCGTCCTCGGCGTGCACGTGCGCGCGCCCCGGCGCGCCCGCCGCGCACGCGGCCAGCATCCGCTCCAGCCAGGCCTGCGCCTGCTCCGGGGTGACCCGGTCGGGGTCGGGGTGCGGCCGGTCCGCGAACTGGTTCACCTCGTTGCCGACCGTCATGCCCAGGAAGTGCGGCCGGTCCGCCAGCGCCCCCGCCAGCGTGCGCAGGTACTCCTCCTGGCCCGCGACGACGTCCGGGTCCGCGAACAGGCTGCGCCGGTGCCAGGTCCGCGTCCACGACGGCAGGAAGTCGAAGCTCGACAGGTGGCCCTGGAGCCCGTCCACGACGACGTCCAGCCCCCGTTCCCCGGCCGCGTCGGCGAGGGCCACCAGCTGCTCCACCGCCCGCGGCCGGACGAGCGCCCGGTTCGGCTGGAACAGCGGCCACAGCGGGAACACCCGTACGTGGTCCAGCCCGAGCCCCGCGATCGAGTCGAGGTCGGCCCGCACCTCGGCGAGGTCGAAGTCGAGCCAGTGGTGGAACCAGCCGCGGGTCGGGGTGTAGTTCACGCCGAAGCGCACGGTGTCGCGCATGGGGCCGTCCTGTGGTGTGGAGACCGTAGGGAAGCCGATTCCCGGCGCTCACAAACTGCCGCCCCCGCTCCGGGACGTCAACACGCCCTCGGTGGGCGCCGGACGGCCCCTGACCTGATCGGTGCCCCCGCCGTCCGGGCCGTCCCTCGTCAGCGGCGCCCGACCTCGACGCGTCGTCGGCCGAAGCCCTTCGAACGTGGCCCGACTCGTGCGGTTCAGCCCGCGGCGGGCCGCCTGCGGCGGCGGTGCCTCCCCGTGCCGATGACCAGGCCGCCTCCGACGGCCGCCATCAGGCCCGCGACGCCGAGCAGCCGGCCGGTGCCGCGGCTGTCGGCCCCGGTTTCGGCCAACCGGCCGTCTTCTTCGGGGCCTCGGGCCTGGTCGTCCCCGGGCCGGGGCCGGCCGTGGCCGGCAGTCCCACCCGGGTCGGGCGTCCGACCCGGCTCCGCCGGCTCGCCGTGGCCGGGGTCGCCGCCGTTCCCCGGCTTCCCGCCGGCGCCGGGGTCCTCGCCGCCTCCCGGGCCCTCGCCGCCTCCCGGGTCCTCGCCGTTGCCGGGGTCTTCGCCGTTGCCGGGGTTCTCGCCGTTGCCGGGGTCTTCGCCGTTGCCGGGGTCCTCACCGTTGCCCGGGTCTTCGCCGTTGCCGGGGTCCTCACCGTTGCCGGGCTCCTCGCCCCCTCCCGACGGAGCGACGATCACCGACGCCGCGTGGGCCGTGCGGGACTTCACCTCCTCGTGCGTCACGCTGCTGCCGCTGAGGCCGAAGTAGACGTCCGTGAGCGCTGCCCGCGCGCCGAACCGCGCCCGGACGGGGAGGGTGAGCACGCTCGTGGGGACCGCCATGTCCCGGGCGAGGTAGACCAGGGGCTCGCCACCGGCGGGGACGAACGGCAGGTCCTGCCACGCTCCCCGCACGTACGCCTGGAGCTGCACGTCCCGCTCGGGCACCAGCCCCCCGGAATGGACGACCAGGACGAGGTGGTAGCGCTCCGCCTCGCCGCCCCGCGAGTGGTCCACGACGGCGGAGAACTCGCCCCAGTCCCCGCCCGCCACGAACGCCTCGGGCATGCCCTCCAGCCCCAGCACCGGCGCCTCCGCTGCCGTGGGGGCAGCGGGGGAGTCCTGCGGCACGGCGGGCGGCGCGACGTCCGCCGCATCGCCCCGCTCACCCGCGGTCGCCGATGCGGCGGACCGGCCGGCCGCCGTCGCGGGTACGGCCCCCAGGGCCGCGGGCGTCATCGCGGCGACGGCGGTGGCCATCGCCAGGTGCTTCACCTTCACTTCTTCACCCCTGCACGGTGCGGATCGTTCCCCTCACCCTCGTGACGGGAGCCGCATTGCAGTAGGGCCGTCCGCCCGATGCACCCATGGACCCGATCTATGCCGGCACGCGGACCGGCATGGATCTGCCCTGTGCATGCATCGGCCGCTCCCCCCTGGGCACGGAGGGCCGGTTGCGGTGATGCTGGGGCCGCGAGGACGCGGCCGCCCGTCAGCCGGCGTCCTGCGGAACCGCCGCCACCAGCGCGTGCGCCCGCTCGGTCGCCCGCCCGCCGGCCTTCGCCCCGACCGCTTCGAGGAGGCCCTTCCTGCGCGCGAGCTGGATGTGGGACTTGACGGTGCCCAGCGGCAGGCCCGTGATGTCGACGAGGCTGCGCACCGGCGACCGGATACCGGCATCCGCCAGCCGCTCGTAACGCAGCGCGACCGCAGCCAGATAGGCGTCCGTGGGTCGCGTGTACGACTGAAGGAGCGCCTCCACGCGCTCGGCGAGGGGGTAGCGCACCGCTTGCCGCGTCCGGTGCAGCCGACGCGCGGCGCCGGCGGCCTCGGCCGGCCGCATCTCACGCAGCACCGTCGTGGTCACCCCCCGCCCCACGGCGGCCGGGTCGCCACCGGCGGCGGGCTGGATGAAGACATAGGCGGGCGCCGTGCCCGCCGATCCGTGGGGGAAGAAGTGCCATGCCTCGAACGCGCCGTGCCCGAGCTCCTCGCGCACCCAGTCGCCCCCCGGCCCCGCCAGCTCCGCCACGCCCTGGGGCGGCCGCGCGGTGCGCTGTCGGGCCGCGTCCGGTGGCCGCGGGGTCGTCGGCTTGAGCTCCTCGTCCGCCATCCCGCCACCGTATCCGGATCCATCCGGCCCCGTCATGTCCGGCTGAGACAGTGGACCTCCTCACTCCATCCCGACTTGACCTGTCCGGATGAGTCATGGCTAGCTGAAATTGGTCGCGCCGGTCGTGCCGACCCGTCCACACCTGCCCAGCGCCCCCGCCGGCCGGCCCCCGACCACCCAGGAAAGGCCCGATGCGCATCTCGGCCCGAGTCCCCGACCTGCCCGCCCTCGACCTCCTCCTCAGCGTCATCGACCTCGGCAGCCTCGGCCGGGCCGCCCAGGCGCACCACATCACCCAGCCCTCGGCGAGCTCCCGCATCCGCTCCCTGGAACAGCTGGTCGGCACCCCCGTGCTGCAACGGACCACACTCGGCTCCCGACCCACCCCCGCCGGCACGCTGATCGCGGCGCTGGCGCAGGACGTCATCGAGGCCGCCCAGCGCCTGGACGCCGGGATCTCCACCCTGCGGGACCGGCGCAGCGCGCAGATGAGCGTGGCGGCCAGTCAGACGGTGGGGGAGTACCTCTTCCCCCGCTGGCTGAAGGACCTGCGGGCGCGGACCCCCGGCATAGCCGTGACGCTGGACGCCGGCAACTCCGCCGAGGTGGCCGAGGCGGTCCTCGACGGCCGGTTCCCGATCGGTTTCATCGAGAGCCCGCACGTCCCCAAGGGGCTGGCCGACCGGGCGGTGGCGCAGGACGAACTGCTGGTGGTGGTCGCGCCCCGGCACCCCTGGGCCCGCCGTACCGCGATCACCGTCGAGGAACTGGCCTGCGCCGAGCTCGTCCAACGCGAGCCGGGTTCCGGCGCCCGCACCGCATTCGAGCGCGCCGTCGAGGCGCACGTCCCCGACTGGAAGGCCGCACCACTGCTGGAGCTCGCCTCCACGACCGCGATCAAGAACGCCGTCATGAGCGGCGTCGGCCCCGCCGTGATGAGCTCGCTGGCCGTCGCCGACGACCTGGCGGCCGGAACCCTCACCGCCGTCACCGTCTCCGGCCTGCGTATCCCCCGCCGGCTGAGGGCCGTATGGCCCGTCGGGCAGCGTCCCGTCGGCGCGGCCCAGGACCTGTGCGCCATCGCCTGCCGCCCCCGCCCGTAGCGCCCCGCCCTGTGAACCCCGACCGCAACGGAAGGACCCCCGCTCGACGGTCGAGGTCGCCCTGGCCACCGACCCGACAACCCGCCTCGGCGCGGGACTTCTCTGCGATGATCAGTCGGTCGGAACGCCGGGAAGAGGGGGGCGGCACGCGGCATGGCCCGCAGACCCACCATCAAGGACATCGCCCGCCGGGCCGGAGTCTCCGAGAGCGCCGTCTCCTTCGCGCTCAACGGCCGGCCCGGGGTCTCCGACGGCACCCGCGCCCGGATCCGCCGGGTCGCCGAGGAGCTCGGCTGGCGGCCCGACAGCGCCGCCCGCGCCCTGTCCGGCGAACGGGTCGGCGCCGTCGGGCTGGTGCTCGCCCGGCCCGCCCACACCCTCGGCGTGGAGTCGTTCTTCCTCCAGCTCGTCTCCGGCATCCAGGAGGCGCTCTCGGCCGCCGGGACCCCGCTGCTGTTCCAGGTGGCCGAGGACCTCGACGCCGAATGCGCCCTGTACCGGCGCTGGTGGGCCGAGCGCCGGGTGGACGGCGTCCTCGTCGTGGACCCCAGGACCCGGGACCCGCGCCCCGCGCTGCTGACCGCGCTCGGCCTGCCGGCCGTCACCGTCGGCGATCCCCGGCCGGCCCCGCCGCTGTCGTCGGTCTGGGCGGACGACGCCCGCGCCATGGTCCAGGTGCTCGACCACCTGGCCGCCCTCGGGCACCGCCGGATCGTCCACGTCGCCGGCCTGCCCGACCTCGCCCACACCGCCCGCCGGATCGACTCGCTGCGGATCGAGGCCCGGCGGCGCGGGCTGCGCCCGGACGAGGTCCGCTCGGTACCGACCGACTACTCCGACGCCGAGGGCGCCGCGGCCACCCGGCGGGTGCTGTGCGCCCCGCGGCCGCCGACCGCGCTCGTCTACGACAACGACGTGATGGCCGTCGCCGGCGCCGCGGTCGCCGCCGGGCTCGGCATCCCCGTCCCGGCCCGGCTCTCGCTCGTGGCCTGGGACGATTCCGCGCTGTGCCGGGTCACCCATCCCCGGCTGACCGCGCTGGTGCGGGACACGGCCGGGTTCGGCCGGCTCGCCGCCGAGGAGCTGCTCGCCGTACTGGCCGGTGGGCCACCGCGGGTCCGGCAGGCCGAGCAGCCGCGGCTCGAACCCCGCGAGAGCACCGCTCCGCCGCCGCCCGCATACTGATGGCGACCCCTTCCAGGAGCACACACCGATGACGACTCCCAGCTCGGCCCTGACCACGCCCCGCCAGGGCGCCGCCTCCGCCGGCCTGACGGTGGCCGTCGACATCGGCGGCACCAAGATCGCCGGTGCGCTGGTGCACCCCGACGGCACCATGCCGGTCACGGCCCGCCGGCCCACCCCGCGCGACGTCGACGCGGACGCGGTGATGGCGGCCGTCGCCGAGGTCGTCGCGGACCTGGCCGCCGCGCCGCAGTGGTCCGGAGCGGCCCGCTGCGGCATCGGCAGCGCCGGGCCGGTGGACGCGTCGCGCGGCACGGTCAGCCCGGTCAACATCGGCGCCTGGCGGGACTTCCCGGTCCAGGCGCGCGTCGCGGCGGAGCTCGCGCGGCACGGCGCCGAGGTGCCGACCGTGCTCGTCGGCGACGGGGTCGCGATGACGGCGGCCGAGCACTGGCGTGGCGCGGCCCGCGGCCACGACAACGCGCTGTGCATGGTGGTCTCCACCGGCGTGGGCGGCGGACTGGTCCTCGGCGGCCGACTCCACCCGGGCCCCACCGGCAACGCCGGCCACATCGGACACATCAGCGTCGACGTCGAGGGCGAGGTCTGCGCCTGCGGAGGCCGCGGCTGCGTCGAGGCCATCGCCTCCGGCACCGCCATCGCCCGCTGGGCCCGCGCCCAGGGCTTCACCGGTCCGGACCGTACGGCGGCCGGCGTCGCGGCGGCGGCCCGCGCCGGCGAGCCCGTCGCCCTGGCCGCCTTCGACCGCGCCGGGCGCGCCCTGGCCGCAGCCGTCGCCGCCACGGCGACGCTGGTGGAGACGGACATCGCGGTGATCGGCGGCGGGGTGGCGGCCGCCGGGGACGTGCTCTTCGGGCCGGTCCGGGCGCACCTGGCGACGTACGCCACGCTCTCGTTCGCCGCCGGACTGGAGGTCGTCCCCGCCCAGCTGGGCACCGACGCCGGCCTGATCGGCGCGGCCGCCGCCGCGGCCGCGCTCCTGGACTCCTGACGAGCGCTTCCGGCTACGGCTTGACCGAGCGGTAGTACCGCTGCGCGCCCTGGTGCAGCTCCAGCGGGTCGGTGTAGATCGCCGTGCGCAGGTCCACCAGCTGGGCGGCGTGCACCTCGTGGCCGATCCCGTCCCGGCTGAGGAGCACGGTCCGGGTGAACCGTTCCGCCAGCGCGGTGCCGGTCCGGTCGGTGGTCACCAGCAGGTTCGGCACGGCCAGGGTCGTCACCGCCGAGGTGTTGCGGGCCCGGGCGTAGGCGTCCTGCGGCATCACCGCCGGCCGGTAGTGGCGCGCCATGATCCCGCCGCTCTGCATGGCCTCCACCAGGTCGCCGAGGGGCACCAGGCGGATCTCGTAGCGCTCCGACAGCTCCCGGACCGCGTTCGTCGGCAGTCCGCCGGACCAGAAGAAGGCGTCGATCCGGCCCGCCTCCAGCTCCGCCGGCATCTGGTCGATCCCTATCGGGACCGTCGTCAGGTCCTTGAGCAGGTCCAGCTTGGCCGCCGTGAGCAGCCGCTCCGAGACCAGCCGCACGCCGGAGCCGGGCTGCCCGATCGCCACCCGCTTGCCCTTGAGGTCCGCCGCCGAGTGCACCGGCGAGGCCGCCGGCACCACCAGCTGCACGTAGTCGTCGTACAGCCGGGCCACGCCGCGCAGCCGCTCCGCCCCGGGCCTGCGGTCGAGCTGGTACTTGGCCACCGCGTCGGCCGTGGCGATGGTGACGTCCGCCTCGCCCGTGGCCACCCGCTGGAGGTTCTGCTGCGAGCCCTCGCTCGGCACCAGGGTCACGTGCACCTCCGGCATGTCCCGGTTCAGCGCCTGCCGCAGCAGCTCGCCGTAGCGGTGGTAGACCCCAGTGGGGACGCCGGTGCTGAAGGTCAGCCGGCCGGTCGGCTCGGGCTGCCCGAACGGCCACAGCCACCACGTCAGCACCCCGAGCGCCGCCAGCACGGCGAGCAGGCCCCGCACGGCGCGGCGCCTGCTGACCTGGGGGAGTGCGAGGGGCATGCCGGCGATCCTGCCACCCGTCCGGCCGTCCTGTCACGGCCGGACCGGGTGACCCGCGCGGGCGGGGGCCGCACCCGCCGGGGGCCTTACCCTTGTCGGGTGAGTGTTGAGGGCGAGGCGACTGTGAAGACCTACGAGGTGCGCACCTACGGGTGCCAGATGAACGTGCACGACTCCGAGCGGCTCTCGGGCCTCCTGGAGGACGCCGGCTACGTCCGCGCACCCGAGGGCACCGGCGAGGGCGAGGCCGACGTCGTCGTCTTCAACACCTGCGCGGTCCGCGAGAACGCCGACAACCGCCTGTACGGCAACCTCGGCCGTCTCGCCCCGATGAAGGCCGCCCGCCCCGGCATGCAGATCGCCGTCGGCGGCTGCCTGGCGCAGAAGGACCGCGACACCATCGTCACCAAGGCCCCCTGGGTCGACGTGGTCTTCGGCACCCACAACATCGGCAAGCTGCCCGTGCTGCTGGAGCGCGCCCGCATCCAGCAGGAGGCGCAGGTCGAGATCGCCGAGTCGCTGGAGGCCTTCCCCTCCACGCTGCCGACCCGGCGCGAGTCGGCGTACGCCGCCTGGGTCTCGATCTCCGTCGGCTGCAACAACACCTGCACCTTCTGCATCGTCCCGGCGCTGCGCGGCAAGGAGAAGGACCGCCGGCCCGGCGACATCCTCGCCGAGGTCGAGGCCCTGGTCGCCGAGGGCGTGTCCGAGATCACCCTGCTCGGGCAGAACGTGAACGCCTACGGCTCGGACATCGGCGACCGCGAGGCCTTCAGCAAGCTGCTGCGCGCCTGCGGGAAGGTCGAGGGCCTGGAGCGCGTCCGCTTCACCTCCCCGCACCCGCGTGACTTCACGGACGACGTGATCGCCGCGATGGCCGAGACCCCCAACGTGATGCCGCAGCTGCACATGCCGCTGCAGTCCGGCTCGGACCGGGTCCTGAAGGCGATGCGCCGCTCGTACCGGCAGGAGCGGTTCCTCGGGATCATCGAGAAGGTCCGCGCGGCCATCCCGCACGCGGCGATCTCCACCGACATCATCGTGGGCTTCCCCGGCGAGACCGAGGAGGACTTCGAGCAGACCATGCACACGGTCCGCGAGGCCCGCTTCGCCAACGCCTTCACCTTCCAGTACTCCAAGCGGCCCGGCACGCCCGCCGCCGAGATGGACGGCCAGATCCCCAAGGAGGTCGTGCAGGAGCGGTACATGCGCCTGGTCGCCCTCCAGGAGGAGATCTCCTGGGAGGAGAACAAGAAGCAGGTCGGCCGGACCCTGGAGGTCATGGTCGCCGAGGGCGAGGGCCGCAAGGACGGCGCCACGCACCGGCTGTCGGGCCGGGCCCCCGACAACCGCCTGGTCCACTTCACCAAGCCGGACGTCGAGGTCCGTCCCGGCGACGTGGTGACCGTCGAGATCACCTACGCCGCCCCGCACCACCTCCTGGCCGAGGGCCCGACCCCGGCCACGGCCGTACGCCGCACCCGCGCCGGCGACGCCTGGGAGAAGCGCACCGCCGCGGCGGCGGCGAAGCCGGCGGGCGTCATGCTGGGCCTGC
>NZ_JAJAUY010000193.1 GCF_020532625.1 Streptomyces antimicrobicus
TGCCGACGTGCACGCCGAGACCTCGGGCGTGGCGCACTTCGCCTACGACGACGAGGAGACCTGCATCGCCGAGGTCCGCTACCTCATCTCGATGCTCCCGTCGAACAACCGCGAGAACCCGCCGGTCCACCAGACCGACGACCCGGTCGACCGCCGCTCGGACGTCCTGCTGGACCTGGTCCCGGCCGACGGCAACCGCCCGTACGACATGCTCAAGGTCATCGAGGAGCTCGTCGACGACGGCGAGGTCCTGGAGATCCACGAGCGCTGGGCCCGCAACATCATCTGCGCCCTGGCGCGGATGGACGGCCAGGTCGTCGGCATCGTCGCCAACCAGCCCGGCCACCTCGCCGGCGTCCTGGACATCGAGGCCTCCGAAAAGGGCGCCCGCTTCGTCCAGATGTGCGACGCGTTCAACATCCCGATCATCACGCTGCTGGACGTCCCCGGCTTCCTGCCGGGCGTCAGCCAGGAGCACGGCGGCATCATCCGCCACGGCGCCAAGCTGCTGTACGCCTACTGCAACGCCACCGTCCCGCGGATCTCGCTGATCCTGCGCAAGGCCTACGGCGGCGCGTACATCGTCATGGACTCGCAGTCCATCGGCGCGGACATCACCTACGCCTGGCCGACGAACGAGATCGCCGTCATGGGCGCCGAGGGCGCCGCCAACGTCATCTTCCGCAAGCAGATCGCCGAGGCCGAGGACCCCGAGGCCATGCGCGCCCGCATGGTCAAGGAGTACAAGGCCGAGCTGATGCACCCGTACTACGCGGCCGAGCGCGGCCTCGTGGACGACGTGATCGACCCCGCCGAGACCCGCGAGACCCTCGTCGCGGCCCTCGCGATGCTCCGCAACAAGCACGCCGACCTGCCGTCCCGCAAGCACGGCAACCCGCCGCAGTAAAGGAGAGAAGCCAACGATGAGCACCGACATGCTGCTGCGCGTCGAGAAGGGCCACGCCGAGCCCGAGGAGCTGGCCGCGATCACCGCGATCCTGCTGGCCCGAGCCGCCTCCACCCCGGAGATCCCGGCCGCCCGCACCCGCTCCACGGCCGGCTGGCGCCGCCTGGAGCGCACCCCGGGCTTCCGCGCCCCGCACAGCTGGCAGGGCTGACCGCCCCGCCGCCCGGCTTCCGCCGTCAGCCGGCGACCCTGATCCCCTCCGGTACGGAGTCCAGGTCGGGTCGTCGGCCGTCGGCTGTTACGGCGCCTTGCAGATCCAGGGTCTCCAGCTGCCCGAACACGGCCAGGCCGCCCAGATCCTCCGGGACGACCGAACGGGCCAACGACAGATGCGTCAGTCGGGAAGGGGCGCAGGTGATCGTCGGGAGCCAGGCGCTCAGGTCGAAGCCGCTGAGGTACCAGGCCCTGAGGGCGACCAGACCGGACAGATCCGTCGGGCCCGACACCCGCGCGCCCGGGCGAGGGTGGGCGAACAACCCGAGGAACTCCAGGTCGGGCAGCTGAGCGAGTGAAGAGACGTCCACGTCATGGGCGTTCGCGAGGAACAGCGTGCGCAGCCGGGTGCAGCTCGCGAGCGGGTCCAGATCGGTGACGGACCAGGCCTGAAAGAGATGGAGGGCACGCAACTCGGTCAGGAGCCCGGCGAGAGGGCTCAGCCCCTGGCGGAGCCGGCAGAAGACGTACAGCTGGCGGATCTCGCGCAGACGGGCGGCCGCGGGGATCTGCGCGGGATGGCTGAGCTCTATGGGCACCTCTGCGAGCGGCAGCTTCCGCAGGACCCGCTGCGCGTACTCCTCGACCGGGAAGTAGTCCCAGACCGCTGCCACCTCGCTGAGCACGTCGGAGCGGCTGTCCTCGGCCCAGCGCTCCAGCAGACCGAATGCCTGCTCACCGCCGATGATGGCCGCCGTCCTCGCCAGCGCGCCGGCGGCGGCCGCGGGGAAGCCCTCGAGGGAGGCCGGCATCCGCCGCAGCAGGGGCGGCCCCGCGGTGGCGAGCGAGGCGGACTCCTCCCGCCGCCGCGGGGGGATCAGGTCGTCCATGGCCGCGTCCAGCGACCCCGCGATCGCCTCGGGCACCGAGGACATCGTCTCCAGGCACGCCACGGCCAGCAGCCGTAGCCGCCGCCGGTGGCGGGGCTCGTCCGCGGCGCGGGCCAGGACGCCCCTGATCAGCTCCGTGCGCTGGGAGCGCGTGGCGTGGCCCGCGGCCATCACGATGGTGTCCCGCCACAGGTCCAGGTGCGCCCGCTCCACCAGATTGCCGATGTTGTCCTCGGCCGCGGCATCCGCGGCGGCCAGGTACTCCTGGAACGTGCGGTGCAGGAAGTCCACCCGGTCCTCGGTGGGTTTGCGCAGCACCCCGGAGCGGGTGAGGAGGTGGTCGAGGACCGCCTCGGGCCTCACCCCGTCCAGGTGGCGCATCGAGGACAGGGCCCGACCGGTGTACGCCAGGGCCTGGGCCTCGGAGATCTCGCTGCGGTTGTTGTCGGACAGCCGCCAGGCCAGGTCCTGCAGGACGTGCATCTTGTCCGTGAGGGACAGCGGCACGTCCAGTGCGCTCGGCACGTTCCGCTCGGCGTCGCGTCGTTGGAGCAGGATCTCCAGCGCGATCCGGTACAGCTCCATCCGGTCGCGGGGCAGCTGGCGCCCCCGGTTCAGGTGCAGGGCGCACAGCAGGGCCGCGAGCAGCGGGCTGGAGGCCAGGGACTGCAGGTGCGGGCGGTCCTGGAGGCTGGCCAGCAGGGCCCGTTCGTACTCGGCGAGGTCCTCGCCCTGGTCCAGGACGGCCTGGTGCCACTTCCGGACGAAGACCACCACGTCGGCCGGCCGCATCCGGTCGAGCAGGACCGGCTTGAAGCCCTCGTGCCGCAGCCAGTCGGCGCGGGCCGCGGCGGGACGGGAGGTCACGACGACCCGGTTGCCGGGGTACGCCTTGAGCAGGCACCCCAGCCAGTCGCGGACCGGACGGCGTTCGTTCGCCGGGAGCTCGTCCAGTCCGTCGACGAGGAGCAGCACACGGCCGTCGCGGAGCTGGCGGTCCATCCAGGCCCTGGGCAGGTGGCCGGTGAGGGGCCCCGCGGTGTGGTCGAGCAACGCCTCCGGGGCGGGCAGGTCCCGGCCGGCGTAGCGGCGGAGCTTGACCAGGGCCGGGACCAGCCCGTTCCAGTCGCCGAGCTCGCCGTTGAAGGCGCCGCGGGCCGCACTGACCGCCAGCCACTGGAGCAGGGTGGTCTTGCCGGACCCCGCCTCGCCCCTCAGCAGGACCCGGTCGGTGCCCTTGAGGGCCGTCTCGACCCGTACGCCGTGCCCGTCCTCCTCGGCCAGCCAGTCTCCGGCACGCGCGCGCGGTACGGACCCGGTGCCACGGGTCCGGCCGCGGGCCTCCGCGCTGGTCCGCAGGCTCACGTAGGCGACCGACAGCTTGGTCCGGGCCGCCCGCTCGGACGCGAAGCTGAAGAGCTCGACCTCGTCCAGGGAGCGGCTGACGAACTCCAGGTACTCGCGCCGGAAGGCCTCGTCCTGGCCCTCGCCCTGGGGCGCGTACAGCTGGGGGGCCGGAAGACGTTCCAGGAGGAGGGAGATCTCGGTGGCCAGGGACGTGCTGCGGGCCAGCAGCTCGGTCACCGCGCGTTCGGTGAAGACCGGCAGCCGGCGCAGCAGCCGGACGTAGCAGTCGCAGGTCTGGGAGAAGAGCAGTTCGTGGAAGGCGGTCGTGGCCTCGTCGAAGCCGGCGGGGACCGGGGCCGCGGACCGGATGCGGCGGGCCAGCTCCGCCGGGTCGGCGTCGGAGCCGATGACGGCCTCGTCGGAGAGGTCCGCCCGGGCGAAGGTGTCCGCGACGGCGTCCAGGGCCGCCTGGCGGTCGGACGGGGCCAGGCCGCGGAACTCGTGCTCCAGCAAGGGCTGGACGCGTGCGGCCACCGCGTCCGCGATCTGCTCGAACTGCCGGATCAGGTCCCGCTGGGCACGCAGCCCCGGGACCCGGAAACGGATCAGCTCCGACAGGTCCGACCGGCTCTCCTGGTCCCGTCGGCGCGGGCCCAGCCACAGGCGCACCGCCCGGGTCGCCAGTACCTGGCCCAGCCTGACCGCCGCTGCCTCAGCGCCCAACAGTCCCTCCGTCCCCCGCCGTTGAAGCACAGAACGCCGGGAACCCTCGAAGGGTTCCCGGCGTTGCGTTCCGAGCGGCTGCCGACTAGCGCAGGCGGGCCATCAGGGCGTGCTCCACCAGCGTGATCAGCGCCGACTTGGCGTCGGCGCGGTGGCGGGCGTCGGTGGTGATGATGGGGGCGTCGGGGCCGATCTGGAGGGCTTCGCGGACTTCTTCGGGGGTGTAGGGCTGGTGTCCGTCGAAGCCGTTGAGGGCGATGACGAAGGGGAGGCCGGAGTTCTCGAAGTAGTCGACGGCGGGGAAGCAGTCGGCGAGGCGTCGGGTGTCGACGAGGACGACGGCGCCGATGGCGCCGCGGACGAGGTCGTCCCACATGAACCAGAAGCGGTCCTGTCCGGGGGTGCCGAACAGGTAGAGGATGAGGTCCTGGTCGAGGGTGATGCGGCCGAAGTCCATGGCGACGGTGGTGGTGGTCTTGTCGCCGGTGTGGGTGAGGTCGTCGATGCCCGCGGATGCGGAGGTCATGACGGCTTCGGTGCGCAGGGGGTTGATCTCGGAGACCGCGCCGACGAACGTGGTCTTGCCCACGCCGAAGCCGCCCGCCACCACGATCTTCGCGGAGGTGGTGGAGCGAGCCGCTCCGCCGTTAGAGCTTGCGAAGTCCACTGAGCACCCTTTCGAGCAGTGTCACGTCAGGCTGGCCGCCGGCGTTTTCGTCGCCGCCCGGCTGATGGATGGCGACAAGTCCGGCCTCTGCCAAGTCGGCAACGAGGATCCGGGCGACGCCGAGAGGAATGGAGAGCAGGGCCGAGATCTCGGCCACCGACTTGATTTCGATGCAGAGCCGGCAGATCCGCTGGTGCTCGGGCAACTGCCCTTGCAGCCGCGACGGATCGGCCGTGGTGCTGACCAGCGCCTCGATGGCGAGCTGGTACCGGGGCCGGGTCCGGCCACCGGTCATCGCGTACGGACGCACCAGCGGGTTGTGGGCCTTGGGCGCCTGCGGCGGGGCCGAGGGGCGCGTGGGCCGCTGCTGCTGGGGCTGGCCGTACGACTGGTGCTGGTACGGGTTGTGCTCCGGCACGGGCCGGCTGGGAGCGGAGGGGAAGTTGAAGCGGTTCTGGTCGTGCCCACCCGGCGGCTGCTGACCGCCATAAGGATGTCCTCCGGGTGTTGTCACGTTTCCTCCTCCGACTCCAAGAACGCAGTACTCCCTGTGGAACCGCGCCACCGCACCTTATGGTGCGATGACGCGAAACGCACTGCCTGTTTGCTAGTTGAGAAGACTTCCTTGCAGTTCGGCGCGCAGGTCCGGGGTGAGGACGTTGCCCGCGCGGTCCACGAGGAGGGCCATCTCGTAGCCCACGAGGCCGATGTCGCACTCCGGGTGCGCGAGTACGGCCAGCGACGATCCGTCCGAGATGGACATCAGGAAGAGGAAGCCGCGCTCCATCTCCACGACCGTCTGGTTGACGGCCCCGCCCTCGAAGATGCGGGACGCTCCGGCGGTCAGCGACGTCAGACCGGAGGCCACCGCCGCCAGCTGATCGGCGCGGTCGCGCGGAAACCCGTCGGACATCGCCAGAAGAAGGCCGTCGGCGGAGACCACCACCGTGTGGGACACCCCTGGGGTGTTGTCCACGAAGTTGGTGATCAACCAGTTCAGGTTCTGTGCCGCCTGGCTCATCGGGCTCACACTAACGCTCCTGGTCATAGCTGTTACTAGGGGACTGCTCAGAGCCCGCGCTGCGTCCCTGCTGGACACCGCGTCGCAGGTTGCTCAGCCTGCCACGCACGTCCTCCGGGGCACGGGAGACCTGGGGGCCGCCCTGCGGGGTCTGCTCCGCCGCGCCCTCGACCAGGTTGGCCTTGGGCACACGCCGAGGGAGTCCGGACGAGGTGACCCCGCCCGCCTTCGGCTCACGGAGCTTGCCGGCCTGCGCCCAGCGCTCGTCGTTCTGAGAACGCCAGCCGCCGCCGTTCTCGCCGCCCTGCTCCGCCGTCGGCGCCGCCTGCTGCTTGCGCGTCTGCGGCCTCTCGTCGAAGAGGGAGGGAGTGGACTCCGCTTCCTGCTGCGCCGGCTGCCACTGCTGCTGGCTGCCGCGGCGCGGCAGACCCGCGCCGGTCAGCTGGTGGCCGGTGTCGGCAGCGGCGACCGGACGGTCGAAGCCTACGCGTTCCGGGGCCGGTTCGGGAGCGGCGGGGGGTTCCGATTCCGCCCCGGGGCTCTGCTGGTAGCCACCGGAGTAGGAGCTCTGCTCCGGCCAGTCTCCCTGGTGGGAGTGGGTCTCGTAGCCGGCGTCATAGCCCTGCGCGACCTGCGGCCGGTTCTCGAAGGAACCCTCCGGATAGGTGTAGCCGTCCTGCGGGTACGCCGAGTAGCCGGCATCGGTCGGCTGGGTGTCGTACGCGGGGTCGTAACCCTGGCCGACCTGCTGGTCGTAGTCCTGGTACTGCTGGTAGTCGTGCTCCGGCTGCGGTTCCGGATAGTCCTGGGCGTACTCCTGGTGGCCCTGCTGCTCGCCCTGCTGGTGGCCGACGTTGGCCTCCAGCTGGGCCCGGCGCTCCTCGCGGACCAGGGAGCGTCCCACGGGGTCCAGGTCGTGCTTGTCGGCGCCCTGGTTCTCGTAGCGGGAGTCGTCGAAGCCGAGCTCGGCGGCGGTGCGCAGGGGAGCCGCGCTCTCGAAGGACGGGGCCTGCTGCTGCGGGATGATCGAGGAGACGGTGAAGTCGTCGTCCGGGATCCCCTCGCCACCACCACCGTGGGTGATGGCGTCCGGGAGCATGACCAGCGAGGTGGTGCCGGCCTGCTCGCCCGAGGGGCGCAGCTGGACGCGGATGCCGTGCCGGTCGGCGAGGCGGCCGACCACGAACAGGCCCATGCGCTGGGAGATCGCGACGTCCACGGTCGGCGGGTTGGCCAGCTTGTGGTTGATGTCCGCGAAGTCCTCGGCGGTCAGGCCGATGCCCTTGTCGTGGATCTCGACCATGACGCGGCCGTCGGGCAGACGCGTGGCGTTGACCCGGACCTTGGTCTGCGGGGAGGAGAACGTGGTGGCGTTCTCCAGCAGCTCGGCCAGCAGGTGCACGAGGTCGGTCACGGCCTGGCCGTGGATCTCGGCCTCGGAGATGCCGGACATCTCGATGCGCTCGTACTGCTCCACCTCGGAGGAGGCGGCGCGCAGGACGTCGACCAGCGGGACCGGCTGGTCCCAGCGGCGGCCCGGCTCCTCACCCGCGAGGATGAGCAGGTTCTCGCCGTTGCGGCGCATACGGGTGGCCAGGTGGTCCAGCCGGAAGAGGTTCTCCAGCTGCTCCGGGTCCGCCTCGTTGTTCTCCAGGTCGGTGATCAGGGTCAGCTGGCCCTCGATCAGCGACTGGTTGCGGCGGGAGAGGTTCGTGAAGATCGCGTTGACGTTGCCTCGCAGGAGCGCCTGCTCGGCGGCGAGCCGGACGGCCTCGCGGTGGACCTGGTCGAAGGCGCGGGCGACCTCGCCGATCTCGTCCTGGGAGTCGATCGGGATGGGCGCCACACGGGTGTCGACCTTGCCGGGGTCGGTCCGCGAGAGCTGGTCGACCAGGCTCGGCAGGCGCTGCTCGGCGATGTCGAAGGCGGCGCCGCGCAGGCGGCGCATCGAGCGGCCCATCTGGCGGGCCATGAGGCCGGCCATGATGAACGCGGCGCTGAGGGCGACGACCACGATGGCACCGTTGACGATGGCGTCGGTGCGCGCGTCGTCGGAGATCGCGATGGTGTCCTTGACGGCCTTGTCGAGGAGCTCCTTCTCGACCTCGGCGTAGCCCTCGAACTTGGCGGTCGCGGCGGCCTGCCAGGCCGGGGCGGTGGTGCCGCCCTGGGCCAGCTTCTCCTTGGACTCGCCGCTGGCTATCGCCTCGGTCATGCCGGTCAGCGCGGAACCGCCCACGACCGGCGGGGCCTTGAAGGGCTGGCCGTTGCGCTCGGCGTTGGCCCTGGCCTCGGCGAGCTTGTTGGCGCCCTGGGCGGACTTGTTGCCCATGACCTCCTGGAGGCGGGCGGTGTCGTCCTGGGTGCCACCGGCGACGTACTCGCCGAGGGCGATGTCCTCCAGGTAGGCGTACGAGGAGAACGCCACCAGCTGGGCCTTGCGGACGTCCTCCTTGTCGTTCGGCCGGACCAGCAGGTGGGTACCGATCGAGCGCTGGAGGGAATTGGCGGCCTTGGCGAGCTGGATCGCGTAGACCATGCGGCCGTAGCTGGTCACGTTTCCGGTGCCCAGGCCCAGCTCGTTGGCGAACTGCATGAGGTTGTGCTGCACGAGCACGTACCCCTCCTCCGTCGGCACCGGGCCGGCGGCGGACGGGAGGTTCTTCTTGGCGGTCTCGATGTCCTTGAGGAACGCCGTCTTACGTATCTGCTCGAGCTTGGGCTCTTCCTGCTTGACCAGCTCAAGACGCCGCTCCAGGCCCTGCTTCTGGGGCATGCCCTGCACGGACCGGTGGAACTTCGCCTTCGCGGCGTCGGTCGCGGCGTACGCCTCGGCGATGGAGGGGTTGTTGCGGTCTCCGCGCAGCAGCGGCTCGGCGGTCAGGTCGCGCTCGTTGAGCAGGGCCTGGCCGTATTCGGCCGCCGCCTGGACGATGCGGGCCGTCTTCTCGGCGTCCTTCGCCTCGTTCCAGGTGTCGATGGAGCCCTTCACCTGGAAGCCGCCCATGACCAGGCCGACGAGGCTGGGTACCAGGAGGATGGCGTTCAGGCGGGTGGGCACGCGCCAGTTGCGCGGGGAGAACCTGCTGGTGCTACCGCTGCTCACCGGCGCCTCGACGGGTGCGTCGAGCGGTGACGTGGCCGCGCGCTGCGGCGGGGTGAAGTTGCCGCGCGCGGAATCGTCCGCGGGGCTCGAGTTGCTTCGCCTCACTCGACCAACAACCTCTCGGCGGTGCTACTAGCTAGTTCGTTGAATTCCAGCATGTCCAACGGCCGTGTTCCAAACAGTTGAATCCGGCCAATTCCCGGGAGCGATCCCTCGTGTAAAACGGACATAAAGAACGAGCCGCGCCAAAAATGGGGGGAGTTGTGCGCGTAGCGGCACCACCCGAACGCACCGAGTGGCCAAGAACCTTCAAACCTCTGTCGAAACGTTATGAACGCCACGGGGCGGGCCGTGTCCAACGACACAGCCCGCCCCGCCGGACGTGGAGATCACGTGAATCCGTCTCCCCGGCACCTACTTCAAACGTGCCATCAGTGCGTGTTCGACGAGG
>NZ_JAJAUY010000194.1 GCF_020532625.1 Streptomyces antimicrobicus
GTTATTCAAATTTGAACGAGATGGGGTTACGCTCGTTCCATGACCACGACCCGCATGCCGACGCTGTACCTGAGCCACGGCGCCCCGCCGCTGGCCGACGACCCCGTCTGGCCCGGCCAGCTCGCCGCCTGGTCCGCGGCCCTGCCGCGGCCCCGGGCGATCCTCATGGTCTCCGCGCACTGGGAGGAGGCCCCCCTCGCCCTCGGCGCCACCGAGCGGGTCCCCCTGGTGTACGACTTCTGGGGCTTCCCCGAGCACTACTACCGGGTCCGCTACGACGCCCCGGGCGCGCCGGAGCTCGCCGAGAGCGTGCGCAAGCTGCTGCGGGCCCCCGGCACCCCGGTCCAGGACATCCCCGACCGCGGGCTCGACCACGGCGCGTACGTACCGCTGGTGGAGATGTTCCCCGAGGCCGACATACCGGTCCTCCAGGTCTCCCTGCCCACGCTGGACCCCCGTCGCCTGATGGAGATCGGCCGGCAGCTCGCGCCCCTGCGCGACGAGGGCGTGCTGATCGTCGGCAGCGGCTTCTTCACCCACAACCTGGCCGCCCTGCGCCACGCGGGCGGCGGGGTGCCGGCCTGGTCGGCCGAGTTCGACGCCTGGGGGCGGGAGGCGCTGGCCGCCGCCGACGTGGACGCCCTGCTGGACTTCGAGGCCAAGTCCCCGGCCGGCCGGCTGGCCCATCCCCGTACGGAGCACTTCGCCCCGCTCTTCGTCACCCTCGGCGCCGCGGACGCGGCCGGTGACCTCGCCGCCCGCCGGGACGTCATCGACGGCTTCTGGATGGGGCTGGCCAAGCGCTCGGTGCAGTTCGGCTGACGCCCCCAGGCAACCGGACGGCGCCGGACGCCGTCTAGGAAGAGGGGGGAGCGGTCAGGGCGGCGCTGGCGGGCAGGGTACTGCAAGATCCCAAAAAACGGGACGCCGTGTGGGAATTCTGTCCCGATTCCGGTCGTTGTTTCCTACGGATGCGGGGCACTCGGAAGAGTGTCCCGAAGCCAGCAAGCCGCACCGCGACCGAACTCATCGCAAGGGAGCACGCATGGCAACCCGCGCCGTCGCCCGTCGCCAGTCCGAGACGGCCTCCAGCGCCCGCGCAGCCGGCGGGGAGATCGCAGACCGCGACCTGGTCGGCATGTACCTGGACGAGATCGCTCGCACCCCGCTGCTCGACGCCGCCAAGGAGGTCGAGCTCTCCCAGATCATCGAGGCCGGTGTCTACGCCCAGCAGATCCTCGACGGGGAGGCGGAGAGCCAGGGCCGTGCCACGCGCGCGGAGCTGGAGGCCCTCGCCGCCGAGGGGGAGCGGGCCAAGGAGGTCTTCATCCGCTCCAACCTCCGCCTGGTCGTCGCCGTCGCCCGCCGCTACCCGCGCAGCGGCCTGCCCCTGCTCGACCTGATCCAGGAGGGCAACGCCGGCCTGGTCCGCGCGGTGGAGAAGTTCGACTACACCAAGGGCTTCAAGTTCTCCACGTACGCCACGTGGTGGATCCGCCAGGCCATCACCCGCTCGATCGCCGACCAGTCCCGCACCATCCGGCTGCCCGTCCACCTGGTGGAGGAGCTCGGCCGGATCCGCCGGGTGCAGCGCGAGTTCAACCGGGAGAACGGCCGGGACCCGGAGCACACCGAGATCGCCGCCGAGCTGGGCTCGACGGAGCAGCGCGTGAGCGACGTCCTGGACTGGGCCCGCGACCCGGTCAGCCTGAACATGTCCGTGGACGACGAGGGCGAGACCCAGTTCGGCGACCTCCTGGAGGACACCTCCGCGATCTCGCCCGAGCAGTCCGTGCTCTCGCTGCTGCGCAGCGAGGAGCTGGAGGACCTGATCGGCAAGCTCGACCAGCGCACCGCGTCGATCATCAAGATGCGCTACGGCATCGACGACGGCCGGGAGCGGACCCTCACCGAGGTCGGCAAGCAGCACGGCCTGACCCGCGAGCGGATCCGGCAGATCGAGAAGCACGCCCTGCTGGAGCTGAAGAAGATGGCCCGAGACACGGGCTTCGACGCCGTCGCCTGATCCGACGGCCCCCGAACGAGCCCCGGCGTCACCCCCCAGGCGCCGGGGCTCCCTCCTGTGCCGGGCCGCCGGCCCTAGCTCTTCGGCGCGGCGATCGACATCGCCAGGCCCTCGGTGAGCCATCGATGCGCCACGGTCATGTTCAGGACGCGCCCGGCCGTTGCGGTACCGACCAGGGCCCAGTACCGCTCCAGGCGGGGGTCGAAGCCGGACGACCGTGACACCAGCCGGTGCAGGTGTGCGCGGAACGCGGGGGTGTCCGACTCCCGCCGGGCTCGCGCGTGGGCGGACACGAACGCGTCCACCGCGTCGCCGGCGCCCGGCGGCAGGCCTTGGGCCAGCGCGGCGGCCGTCAGCGCGGCGGCCTCGTCGATCTCCGCGTAGAAGGCCGGCCCGTCCCTCATCTCCTCCTGGTGGTCCTGGGTCCAGCGGGTGAACCCCGGTGTGGAGATGAGCAGGTGCAGCTCGGCGTAGGCCAGGGCCGAGGCCGGCTCGTTCTGGGACCGCCTGCCCCGGTGAGCCGCCCGCGCGGTGCGAGGACGGACCGGCTGCGGACGCGGGCCACCGACGGCACCCGGGAGAAGGCGGGCCTACACGCCCGCCGCCCGGCTCAGGCGGCCGCCCAGCCGGCCCGCGGCCTCGGCCAGGCCCGCCGGCTCGCGCACGGCGAAGTCCAGTCCCGTCATCGCCAGCCGCACGGCCACCCAGTCCACCGCGTCGCGGGACTCGAACGACAGCCGGCACGCGGCGTCCGACAGCGGCTGCGGCGCGTCCATCCAGCCGGGCAGCGCCTCGGCGACCTCCGCCGCCGGCGCCGCGAAGTCCACCACCACCCGGTACGCCGGCCGCCCCGCCCCCTCGTAGAGCTCCCGCGAGAGGTCCGGCAGCTCCCGCGGCGCGAACCGGGCCCCGGTGGGGAAGGGGTCGCTGACCCGGTCCACCCGGAAGGTGCGCCAGTCCGCCCGCTCCAGGTCGTAGGCGATCAGGTACCAGCGCCCGCCGGTGCTGACCAGCCGGTGCGGTTCCACCAGGCGCCGGGAGTCCGCCCCGTCCCGCGCCCGGTAGGCGAACCGCAGCCGCTCGTGCCCGGCCGCCGCCGACGCCATCGTGGTGAGCGTCCGCGGGTCGATGCGGGCACCGTCGCCACGGGTCAGGGCCACCGTGGCCGACTGCAGCGCGCCCACCCGGTGCCGCAGCCGCGACGGCAGGACCTGCTCCAGCTTGGCCAGGGCACGCACCGAGGCCTCCTCGATGCCCTCGATGGCGTGCCCGGCCCCGGCCCGCAGGCCGACCGCGATCGCCACGGCCTCCTCGTCGTCGAGCACCAGCGGGGGCATCGCGGCCCCCGCCACCAGCCGGTACCCGCCCTCCGCGCCGAGGGTGGCCTCCACGGGATAGCCCAGGTCACGCAGCCGTTCGACGTCGCGGCGGATGGTGCGGGTGCTCACCTCCAGGCGGCGCGCGAGCTCGCTCCCGGGCCATTCGCGCGGGGTCTGGAGCAGGGACAGCAGGGTCAGAAGCCGTGCCGGGGTGTCCGTCATGTCATCAGCCTGCCAGCGAAATAGGACGTCGACTGACCTACATCCCGTCTACGTTTGTCCCATGACCACCGAGACGCCCAAGACCCCGCCCGGGAACGAGACCGGGCCCACCCCCGAAGCCGCGGCCCCCGCCGCGGCGCCGGCCGACCGCCGCCGCTGGCTCGCCCTCGCCATCGTGATGACCGCCGCCTTCATGGACCTGGTGGACGTCACGATCGTCAACATAGCCATCCCGAGCATGCGGGCCGACCTCCAGGCGTCCACCAGCGCCATCCAGTGGATCACCGCCGGTTACGCGCTCGCCTTCGCCGCCGGCCTGATCACCGGTGGCCGCCTCGGTGACATCTACGGCCGCAAGCGCCTGTTCCTGATCGGTATCGCCGGCTTCACCGCCGCCTCGCTGCTGTGCGGCATCGCCGCCGACCCGCAGATGCTGGTCGCCTCCCGCCTGCTCCAGGGCGCCATGGCCGCCATGATGGTCCCGCAGGTGCTCGCGATCATCCACGTCACCTTCCCGCCGCACGAGCGCGGCAAGGTCTTCGGCATGTTCGGCGCGATCGTCGGCCTCGGCGCCGTCTCCGGGCCGATGCTCGGCGCGCTGCTGACCGAGTGGAACCTCTTCGGCCTCGAATGGCGCCCGATCTTCCTGATCAACCTGCCGGTCGGGATCGCCGGCGTGCTGCTGGGCCGGGCCTTCATCACCGAGTCCAAGGCGCCCCACGCCCTCAAGCTGGACCTCGTCGGCGTGCTGCTGGCCACCCTCGGCATGGTCATGCTGATCTACCCGCTCACCCAGGGCCGCGAGAACGACTGGCCGCTGTGGGGCTTCCTGTGCATGGGCGCGGTGCCGTTCCTGATCGCCGGCTTCATCGCCTACGAGAAGCACAAGATCGCCAAGGACGGCTCCCCGCTGGTCGAGCTCTCGCTGTTCAAGGTCAAGAGCTTCGCCGCCGGCATCGCCGTCCAGCTCACCTTCGGCATCGCGACCGGCATCTTCTTCCTGGTCTGGACGCTGATGATGCAGCTGGGCCTGGGCTGGAGCGCGCTGCGCGCCGGCCTCACCGGTATCCCGTTCTCGATCTCCGTCTCGGTCGCCGCGGGACTGTCGGTGCAGAAGCTGGTGCCCCGCTTCGGGCGCAAGGTGCTCCAGGCCGGCGCGCTGACGATGGCCGCGGGCGTCCTGCTCTACCTCTTCCTCTCCGACCACTACGGCATGGAGATCACCTCCTGGCAGATGGCCGCCCCGCTGATCGTCATGGGCATCGGCATGGGCCTGATCGTCGCCCCGCTCACCGACACCGTGCTCTCCGAGGTGCCGCGTGAGCACGCCGGCTCCGCGTCCGGCCTGATCAACACCACCGGCCAGATGGGCAACGCGCTCGGCCTCGGCCTGACCTCGGTGGTCTACTTCGGGGTCATCGACAACGAGATGGTCCTGGGCGTCCCGTACGTCGACGCCTTCCGCAACGCGCTGTGGTGGGTCGTGGCCGTCATGGTCGTGATCTTCTCGGTGATGTTCGCGCTGCCGCGCAAGGCCGCCACCCCCGGCGCCGGCCACGAGGCCGAGGCCGGCGCCACCGCCGAGCCGGCCCCCGCCGCGGCGTCCGGCCCCGCCGCCGACGGGGACTCCCTGGAGAAGGTCCCGGTCGGCTGAGGCCGGCCCACCCGGCTCAGCGCACGCGGGCCCGGATCTCCATCGCGCCGCGGGCGGCCGCCTCGGTCTCGTAGACCTCGCACATGTGGCGGCCGTCCGGGGTGGCCGTGTGCTCGACCTCCCACAGGCTGAGCTCGCGGCCGTCCAGCAGGACGAACGCGTGCTCGTACAGGGTGAATCCGGCCGCCCGGCCGTCGGCCGGGGAGGGCCGGCCGCCGAAGGCCTGGGAGATCTGGTGGGCGTACGCCGACCGGAGCAGCCCGGCCACCCGCTCGCCCGGCCGGTCCGTGTTCTCCGCGCGCCGCAGGACCCGCCGGGCGTGGTCCGCCGACCGCTCCACCGCGTACCTGCGGTGCCTGCGCACCGGGCCCGGCGAGGCCAGCAGCGCGCTCAGCGCGGCCGCGTCCGCCACCGGCTCCTCCTCGGCCGCGGCGAACACCGGCGCCGCGGGCTCGTCGCCGAACAGCCGGGCCGCCGCCAGGCAGGCCTCGGCCCGCCCGTCGAACAGCTCGTGCCGGGTGCCGCGGTCCCCCGGCTGGCGGTACGCCAGCTCCCACAGCGAGGCCGAGGAGCCGTCCGCCAGCAGGTACGTGTGCCGGTGGGTCTCGCGCCACGCTCCGGAGGCCGGGCTGTGCTGCGTGGTGTACAGCGACGAGCTGTGGGCGAGCGCGGTGCCCAGCCGCTCGACCAGGCGGTCGGACAGGTCGAAGGAATTGAGCGCACGGCCCAGCAACCGGGCGAGCTGCGCCTCAGTGGTCTCGTACGGATCGCTCGGATCCAGCGGGTCGCTCAAGGTGGGTCTCCAGGCCGTCGCAGCTTGTCACTTCACGGATGCTCAACGTAGCCCCTCCGTCTGACATCCCGTCCGGTGTTCGGCAAAACGTCCGGGAAGCATCGGGGGTTCCCCCACCCCTTCTGGTCAACTTACGCACGAGAACGACGGGTTGGCCCTGCTATGGGCGCACGTGCGGGACGATGGGCGGCATGGCAACGAATACCGTGGGCGTCCCCCGACAGCAGGGCCGGCCCAGCAGTCGCACGGACGGCGCACCCGCCGCGGCGTCACCCGCACTGGCCTGGCTGCTGGTGCTCACCGGGGCCGCGGGGCTGCTCGCCTCGTGGGTGATCACGCTCGACAAGTTCCTCCTCCTGCAGGACCCCGACTTCAAGCCGGCCTGCAGCCTGAACCCGGTCGTCTCCTGCGGCAGCGTGATGAAGAGCGAGCAGGCCGCCGTCTTCGGCTTCCCCAACCCCATGCTGGGCCTGGTCGCCTACGGCGTCGTGGTCTGCGTCGGCGCCGGGATCCTGGCCGGCGCCCGCTACCGCGGCTGGTTCTGGGCCGGCCTGAACGCCGGCACCCTCTTCGGGGTGGGCTTCTGCACCTGGCTGATGGTCCAGTCGCTCTACGAGATCAACGCGCTGTGCCTGTGGTGCTGCCTGGCCTGGGTGGCGACCCTGGTGATGTTCTGGGCGGTCACGGCGCACAACGCCCGGACGGGCGTGCTGCCCGCCCCGGCCGCCCTGAGGGACTTCCTCGGCGAGTTCGGCTGGGTCCCGCCGGCCTTGCACACCGGCGTGATCGGCATGCTGGTCCTGACCCGCTGGTGGGACTTCTGGACCGGCTGACCCGCCCGGCGGCCGACGGGCCGAGGGCCCCGCAGCGGGTGGCTGCGGGGCCCTCGGTCACTTCGCTCCACGGACGCCCGGGGCGCGGCGGGTGGGGGAAGCGGATCAGCTGCCGACGGAGGCGTTGCCGGACAGCACCGGGATGTTGTCCAGGATGTGCGAGAGGGACTCGTCGCCCTTGGCCTGGGTGGAGTTCTCGGTGCACTGCTGGTTCATCGGGTTGGACAGGACGTTGATGTCCTGGACGCCGACGTTGGCGATGAGCGCGACCAGCGACTGGGCGTTGACCTTCACCGGCAGGCCGATGCAGGGCTTGTTGGCGGTGCCCTGGACCAGGGAGAGCTGCGGGCTCATCGGACCGGTGGTCTTCTGGTTGCCGTAGATCTGCTGGGAGCCGTTGCCGTTGACGGTGTTGACGCCGTTGTCGTTGCCGATGGCCATGGCCGGGGCGGCCACGGCGGCGCCCGCGCCGACCACGGCGGCGGTCGCTGCGGCGGTGGCCATAATCTTCTTGAGCATGTCGGTCCTTCTGTCGCACGAGTGCCCGCTGATGGAGCGCCCTGGTCAACGGGACCCGCGGAGGTTGGTTCCGGCCCTTCACTCGAACGGCGCGTGCGCGCACCGGTTTTCCCCGACCCGGGTGAGGCGCTGCCGGACGCGTGCGCGAAGCCCGTACGCAGCCCGCAGGCAGCGCCGCTCCGGTTGCGGTCCGTAGAAGGTGTTCGCACGGTGGGACAGCAAGCGGATCGCTGTGGTCCGCCGTCCAGTGCGACCCCGAAGGAACCTCCCATGCACCGCACGAAGGCGTCCCGCGTCCTTGTCCCCTCGGCCCTCGCCGCCGCCATACTCTTCGGCGCGGCCGGTCCCGCGAGCGCCGAGACCGGGGAGCGCCCGGCCGCCGAGCGGGCCGCGGCCGCCGGGCCGATCGACGACCTGGTCAACGGCATCCTGGAGGCCATCAAGGGCCTCCTGCCGCCAGGCGTCAGCCTGCCGCCGATCAGCATCCCTGAGATCAAACTGCCGGAGATCAAGCTGCCGGACCTCAACATCCCCGGCGTCAACCTCCCACAGATCCCGGGCGTCCAGCTGCCCCAGCTGCCGCCGCTGACGCCGCCCCAGCTGCCCGCGACGCCGAACGAGATCACACCCGAGGTCACCATCCCCGAGATCCCGGACATCCCGGATGTTCCCGACGTCCCGGGCCGGAAATCCTGACCGAGTGGTAGCACTAATGGGCTGAACAGGTCAGATCGTGCACGGAACCGTGTCGTCTTGGCAGACTGGGCCGTTTCGCTCGGTGTGGGCCCCGGATCGGGGTCGTCAGCCCCGGATCGGGGCAGTACATCGAGCAGAAGGTGCACTACCCATGAACACTGCCAAGAAGGCCGCCGTCGCGCTGGCCGGCGCTGGTCTCGCCGTCGCTGGTGCCGCTGGTGCCGCTGTCGCCGACTCGACGGCCGAGGGTGCGGCCGTGGGCTCTCCGGGTGTCCTGTCCGGCAACCTCGCGCAGGTGCCGATCCACGTCCCGATCAACGTCTGCGGCAACTCGGTCAACCTCGTCGGCGCGCTGAACCCCGCGTTCGGCAACGTCTGCATCAACGACTGACGTTCGCCACCAGCGGCACGTACGACTGTGGGCGCCCCGGCACCGCCGGTGGCGCCCACAGTCGTGTCGCGCGGTCGTGTCGCGGGGGTTCAGCCGTTGCCGCCGTTGCCACCGTTCAGGTGGACGCCGCCGAGCATCGGGGCGACCTTGCCGACCACGTTGGCGCTGTTGAGGACCTTGCCCGGGGCGTCGTTCTTGACCTTGTTGACGTCCTGGACGGCGCCCACGGCCTGGTTGACGGCGTCGCCCTGCTCGGCCAGGCCGTTGCCCACGGTCTGCGGCAGGTTGGCGGTGACGGGGGCGGCGGCGTTCAGCGTCTCGGTGACGCCACCGGTCAGGCTCATCGGGGGCAGGGCGGGGGCCGGGGCGGCGAAAGCGGAACCGGCGGCGCCGAGGGCGGCCACGGAACCGGCGACGACGGCGGCGACCTTGGTGTACTTCATTTCTCGCAATCCTTTTCCAGCGGCGACCGACGCGCCGCTTTCGACCTGGGTAACGATTCCGGGTGGATGCGGAAACCCTGTGGCTCGTTCTTTTCGAACGCGGGCCGCCGGACGGTGGTGACGGCCGACGGCCGGAGAACCCCGTGGGATTCTCCGGCCGGTATTTCTTCCGATGACCGGTAATTCCGCCGGCGCCGCCGTCAGACGACCCGGGACCGCCGGTACAGCACGGCACCGCCGAGGATCAGCGCCGAGGCGAGCACGGCCGCGGCGGCGGGCTGCCCGGCACCGGTCTGCGCCAGCATCGGCGCCGAGGCCGCCGGGGTCACCGGAGCGGGTACGGGAGCCTCGGCCGGAGCGGGCGCGGCGGGAGCCGGAGCGGCCGGAGCCGCGGGCGCCGGCTGCGGC
>NZ_JAJAUY010000195.1 GCF_020532625.1 Streptomyces antimicrobicus
GCCGCCCGCCGGAGGCCGGAGGCCCTACGCCTGCGCCGCGCCTACGCCTGCGCCGCGCCGGCCGGGCGGCGCGGACCGAACATGCCCTCGCGCAGGTCCTCGGCCAGCAGCCGCTTGGCGATCGCGTCGGCCGCGACGCGCAGCTGGGCGTCCGTCGGGCGGCCCCGGTCGCGTTCGAGCTCGCCGGCGAGCCAGTCGCCCCAGGCCCGGGAGATGACCCCGGCCTCGCGCTCGCCGGCCGTGGTGAGGGCGAAGTACGGTCCCTCGTTGGTGAGGAAGCCCTCCTCGACCATCCGGTCGAAGACCGGCACGAGCACCTCCGCGGGCAGGTGGCGGCGGCCGGCGATCAGCCCGAGGGAGGCGTGCCCGACCGTGCGGGTCAGCAGGTCCACCTGCATCACCGCCCAGGCCCCGGCGATGTCGAGCCGGGTGTCGGACTCCTCGACGATCCGGCGTGCCGTCTCCCGGTCCATGCCCCGGATCAGCTTGCCGACGGCCAGCTCCAGCAGCTTGGCGGAGTCCCCCGACCCGGTGACCGGGGAGCCGAAGCCGTCCCCGAGGTCGCCGGAGGCGGCCCGGGCCGAATCGCGCAGCCGTACCTGCTTCAGGAACAGCGCGACGACGAAACCGGCGAGGGCGACCGGCACGGTCCACAGGAAGACGGTCTGCAGGGCGTCGGCGTACGCGTCCACGACCGGGGCCCGCGCCACCGGGTCGAGGCCCCGCACGCCGCTCGGGCTCGACGCGGCGGCCGCCAGCCGGGCCGGGTCCTCCCCGGTCAGCCGGGCGGCCTCGGCCACCCCGGCGCGCAGCTCGGGCCCGAGCCGGCCGGCGTAGATGGTGCCGAAGACGGCCGTGCCGAACGAGCTGCCGAGGGTGCGGAAGAAGGTGACGCCCGAGGTGGCGGTGCCGAGGTCGGCGTACTCGGCGGTGTTCTGCACGGCGATGGTCAGCACCTGCATGGACAGCCCGATGCCGGCGCCGAGGACGAACATGTAGCCCGACTCCAGCCACGCGCCGGTGCCCGGCCGCATCCGGGAGAGCAGGAAGAGCCCGAGGGCCATCACCAGCGAGCCGACGATCGGGAAGATCCGGTAGTGCCCGGTCCGGCCGGTGACGTTGCCGCTGAACACGGAGCACAGCAGCAGGCCGACGACCAGCGGCAGGGTCCGCACCCCGGAGACCACCGCCGAGTCCCCGTCGACGTACTGCAGGTACGTCGGCAGGAAGGTCATCGCGCCGAGCATGGCGAAGCCCACGACGAAGCTGAGCACCGAGCAGACGGTGAAGACCGGGTTCCGGAAGAGCCGCATGGGCAGCATCGGCTCCGCGGCCCGCGTCTCGGCCACGCAGAAGAGCCCGAGGGCCACCGCCCCGATCGCGAACAGGCCGACGACGACCGCCGAGCTCCACGCGTACTCGTTGCCGCCCCAGCTGGTCGCCAGGATCAGCGCGCCGGCGCCGACGGAGACCAGCGCGATGCCGGGGTAGTCGATGACGGGGCGGGCGGCGGAGCGCACCGCCGGGATGGTCCGGGCGGCGGCCGCGACCACGCAGACCGCGACGGGCACGTTGACGTAGAAGCACCAGCGCCAGCTGAGCTGGTCGGTGAACAGCCCGCCGAGCAGCGGTCCGATGACGGTCGCCACGCCGAAGACCGCGCCGATGGCCCCTTGGTACGCGCCGCGCTCCCGCAGCGGCACGACGTCGGCGATCAGCGCCATGGAGGTGACCATCAGGCCGCCCGCGCCGATGCCCTGGACGCCGCGCCACAGGATCAGCAGGGTCATGTTCGAGGCGAGGCCGCACAGGAGCGAGCCGCTGATGAAGACGACCGCGGAGACCTGGAAGACGGCCTTGCGGCCGAACAGGTCGCCGAACTTGCCGACCAGCACGGTGGCGATCGTCTCGGCCAGCAGGTACGAGGTGACCACCCACGACATGTGGTCGCCGCCGCCGAGGTCCGCCACGATCGTGGGCAGCGCGGTGCCGACGATGGTCTGGTCCAGCGCGGCCAGCAGCACGCCCAGCATGATCGTCCCGAAGACGATGTTACGCCGCCGCCGGTCCAGGACGGGCGGGGCCTCGGCGACGGCGGCGGCAGTGGTCACATCTCGCACTCTCACGCCGCCCCCGCCGCCCCGCATGCGGCACTACGCCGTCCGGAGGACGGCCGGGCCGGCACCGCGGGCCGGGTCCGGGCCGGCACCGCGGGCGGGTCCGGGCAGGGCAGGCGGGGCGACCGGAGCCCGACCGGGCCGGCGCCGCGCGGCCCGGGGCCTCAGCGCAGGTAGGACAGCCCCGGGTGGGCGGCCGTGTAGCCCTCCACCAGGCGCCGGGCCACCGCCACCGAGTCCACCAGCGGGTGCAGCGCGAACGCCGTGACCGCGTCGGCCCGCGACCCGCTCGCCGCGGCTTCGAGCACCGCGCGTTCCACGGCCTTGACCGACGTCACCAGGCCCGCCGCGTGGTAGGGCAGCGGGTCGACGGCGACCGGACGGGCGCCGGAGGCGTCGACCAGGCAGGGCACCTCGATCACCGCGTCGGCGTCCAGCGGCGCCAGCAGCCCGCGGCCGCGGACGTTGAGGATCAAGGTGGCCCGCTCGTCCCGGGCGATGGCCCGCATCAGGGCCAGGGCCACCCGCTCGTAGCCGCCGGACTCCAGGTCGCTCGCCTCCCGCTCACCGGCCCCCGCCGCCTCGCGGTTCTCGGCCATGTACGTGGCCTCGCGCTCGGCCCGGGTCCGGTCCCAGGCGGCCAGGGCCGCGCCCGGCGGCAGTCCGGGCCGGCCGGCCTCGGCGTAGAAGGCCGCCTGCTGGTCGCGCAGGAAGGCGCCCCGGGTCTGCTTCGCCTCCTGGTAGGCGCGGACGGTCTCGCGGTTGAAGTAGTAGTAGTGCAGGTACTCGTTGGGGATCGCGCCGAGCGCGCGCAGCCAGTCGGCGCCGAACAGCCGGCCCTCCTCGAAGGACTCCAGCGCGGCGGCGTCGGCCAGCAGCCGGGGCAGTTCGTCTCGGCCGCGCACCCGCAGCCCGCGCACCCAGCCGAGGTGGTTGAGGCCCACGTAGTCGATCCAGGCCTCCTCGGGGCGCACGCCCAGCAGCCTGGCGATGCGCCGGCCCAGGCCCACGGGTGAGTCGCAGATGCCGATGACCCGGTCCCCGAGCTCCTCGGCCATGGCCTCGGTGACCAGCCCGGCCGGGTTGGTGAAGTTGATGACCCAGGCGTCGGGGGCGGTCCGGGCCACCCGGCGGGCGATCTCGCGGGCCACCGGCACGGTCCGCAGCCCGTACGCGATCCCGCCCGCGCCCACGGTCTCCTGGCCGAGCACACCGAGGTCGAGGGCGACCCGCTCGTCGGCGGCGCGGCCGTCGAGGCCGCCCACGCGGATGGCGGAGAAGACGAAGTCGGTGCCGCGCAACGCCTCGTCGAGGTCACCGGTCGCGGTGACGGCCGGGGCGTCGGGGACTCCGGCGGCCTGGTCGGTGAGCACCCGGGCCATGGCGGCGAGCCGGCCGGGGTCCTCGTCGTAGAGGGTGACGTGCCGGACGCGGCCCTGCGCGCGGTCGCCGAGAAGGGCTCCGTAGACGAGCGGGACGCGGAACCCGCCCCCGCCGAGGATGGTCAGCCGCACGCCCCTACCGCCTTGTCTCCCGCGCCTCGCGGCGCCACCGGTCACCGTGCCGTGCGATGCCACGATCCGTGACACGCCGCCCGCCCCGTCGCGTGGCCCCTCGCGTGCCACGATCGGTGACACCGGGAGGGGCACCGGCCCGTGGCGCGCCGCGGTCGGCGGCACGACGGCACCAGTGTCCCAGGGCCGCCGCCCGCGCGGTCACTCCGCGGGCGGCGGAACGGCGCGCAGCCGCGGCCCCTGCGGACGCGGGGCGCCCGTGGGCGCCGGGCCGGCCGGGAGGCCCTGCGGCGCCGAGAGGATCAGGGTGATCCGGGTGAGGCCCATGGCGTCGAGCTGACGACTGGTTTCGGCCACCATCCGGCACCGGGAGACGCCCTGCCGCGGGTCCGGGTGGCGCACGGCCAGCACCGCGCCGTCGCGCTCGGCGGCCTCGGCGCCGTAGGTGCTCAGCCAGTGCGGGACGCCGTAGCGGTAGGCCGCCTCCATGAACGGGTCGCGGGCCACCTCCTGGCGGATGCTGCGCAACCCCTCGTCGTCGGGGTCGTCGGCCAGGGCGGTCGCGAACTGCGCCAGCAGCGGCACGCACCAGGCCGGCTCGTGGTCCTCCAGCACGGCGGCCGCGTCCGGGTGGAACAGCACGAAGCGCAGGAAGTTGTCGTCCGGCAGCGCGGTGGGGTGCGGGCGGACGGCCTGGAAGAGATGGTCGAAGGCGGAGTTGGTGAGCGCCACGTCCCAGCGGTGGTCGATCAGGAAGCTCGGGTAGGGGACGGCCTCCATCAGCGCGGCGTAGTCGCGCAGGTAGTCGCGCTGGGCCGGGTCGTCGGGCAGCCGGTTCTCCTCGGCCGCGTGCCAGGTCGGCGGCGGGTCCCGGTCGACCATGATGCGGAACAGCCAGAAGCACTGGCGCTCGCTCATCTCCAGCGCCTCGGCGAGGGCGAGGAGCTTGCGGTCCGTCCATTCCTTGACCAGGCCGCGTTCCCAGTTCCCGTACGCGCGCACGCTGATGCGCAGGCGTGCGGCGACGTCCTCCTGGCTCAGGCCCAGCTCCTCGCGTCGCTGACGCAAAATCTCCTTGCGCCGTTCCGACCGCACTGCGCCGCGTACTCCGGGCTCTTCACCCGTCAGGCGCTCTTCACCGGCCACCCGGGAGAGGCCGTCGGACGGGCCCACCGCTGCGAGATGTGGCACCGAGAGCTCCCCCTTCTCACGGTCTGGATCTTCATTTCCGTGTGGCGATCCTGCTACCGCAATCATTCGAGTGTCAACTATTGTGGCAATTCCAGCCTCTGGACGGCTTATTCGCGCCACAGCTGTGGCAAGTTCTAGTCCTCGTAGGGCGGAACGGCTAGCCTCCAAGGGCCCGTCCCGTGCCCTGAACCGGCCCCGCGCGATCTAGGAGAACCACTGGTGACAGACGGCTTCCCGGCTCCCGTCGCGGTGGCCAGCGTGCCCCTGGCGACCACCGTCACGCGGGTGGCCGAACTCGCGGACAAGCTAGGACGCGACCAGAGCACGGTCTTCGACCTACGCCGGCTCTCGGAGGCCTCCGGGGTCCCGGCCGAGGTGGTCCGCAGCCTGCTGGAAGGCCGTCCGGCCGGTGAGCCCGACCTCCAGGCGCGGTTCCTGCAGCGCCTGGACCTGCTGCGCCGCACCCGGGTCAAGCCCAACGGCCGACGCTACACCCAGCAGGAGATCGCCGACGGCGCCGGCATGTCGCGCCAGCAGGCCGGCGCGCTGATCAACGGCGACCGCCGCCCGACGATGGAGCACTGCGACGCCATCCAGCGTTTTTTCGGCGTTCACGCCGGATTCCTGACGGCACATGATGCGGAGGCGCTCAACGACGCCCTGCTCCGCACCGAACAGCAGCTTCTCCAGGATTTCGCAGGTCGCGAGCGGGACCGGGAGCGAGAACGCGAAACCGTGCCGCCCGAAAGCGATTCGGCGGACGATCCGCTGGCGAGACTTCTACAGAACCACGGTGTACGCGGAATCGCCTGGCGCGCTGCCCAGTTGCCCAGCGACAAGCACCGGGACAAGGTGGCGGAATGGCTGGACATGCTCCTGGAGAGCGTCAAACCGAACGAGTCCTGACCCGGTCGCAGGCCTGGGTCTGATCCTCCAATTCCTGATCCGGATCCGTGCCGACGGGGAGAACGGTGAGCATAGGCAGAGAGCAACGGCGGCTGTGCGGTGAGCTGGTGGCCGGCATCACGCTCACCGCCCCCGTGGAACCCGTGGACCTCTACGCCGCCCTGTGCGACGGCATGAGCAAGCACCGTGGCCGCAAGGTGGAGTTCCGGATGGCCGCCTTCCCGCCGGGCACCGCCAGCGGGCTGTGGCTGGACCTGGCCGACCGCGACCTGGTCGTGATCGAGGAGCGCACCGCCCCCGACCACCAGTTGGTGATCCTCGGCCACGAACTGTGGCACATGAAGGCCGGGCACTGCAGTCATCACGTGGACGGCGCGGCCGTCGCCGCCCGGCTGCTGTCCGACGAGGCCGACATCAGCGAGACCGTGCGCCGCGTCGCCGCCCGCACCCGGGCCGACGTCCGGGAGGAGACCGAGGCCGAGACCTTCGGTCTGCTGCTGGGCAGCAAATGCCGTCCCTGGCTGGCCAGTGCCGGCCACCGGGCGCCCGCGCAGCGCGACGAGCTGGCCGGCCGGATCGAGGCGTCCCTCGGATACCGGGGGCACAGGGTCGACCGTTGAAAGGCGAGGACTACTACATCCCCGCGGCGGCCATGGCGATCTCCCTCGCCTTCAAGCTGCCCGCACTCCGGCGCAACTGGCGTGACCCGCTCCTGCGGTCCGTCTGCGCCCTGCTGTTCCTGGCCGGTTCGGTGTTCACCTTCGCCGCGCCGCCGACCATCGCCGCCGTCAACGAGTGGACGGGCATCCCCAACGTCTCGGCGCCGCTGGTCTACTGCCTGATCACCGCGTTCAGCGCCTCCTGCCTGGTGCTGATCGTCAACTGGCGCGGCGGCCCGCCGGAGGAGACCCGGCGCACCTCGCGGCGCTGGATCCTCGGCTACGGGGCCGTGGTCGTGGCCCTGATCGTGCTGTTCTCCCTCGGGGACGCGCCCGAGGAACGCCTGCGCGACCTGGACACGTACTACGTCACCACGCCGTACATCCGCGAGATGATCGTGCTCTACCTCACGGCGCACACCGTGGCCGCCGTGGTGATGGTGGTGCTGTGCCTGCGCTGGTCGCTCCAGGTGAGCGGCTGGCTGCGGGCCGGCCTCGCGGTCATCGTCGTCGGCTACTTCTTCAACCTCAGCTACGACGCCACGAAGTTCATCGCCGTCTTCGGGGTCTGGCTGGGCTTCGACCTCGACTACTTCAGCACCTACCTGGCCCCGCCGATCGCCTCCGTCGGAGCGTTGATCAGCGCGATCGGGTTCATCGTGCCCCTGGTGTGCCAGCGCGTCTCCGACAGCTGGCAGACCTGGGCGACGTACCGCCGGCTCGGCACACTGTGGCACGAGCTGCGCACGGCCGTCCCGCTGAGCGCGCCGGGCGTGCGGATGTCCTGGTGGTCCCCGGCCGAACTGCGCATCCTGCAGCGCGAGTCGGACATCCACGACGGGTTCCTGCACCTCGGCCCGTACTTCGACCAGCCCCTGCGGGCCCGGGCGTACGAGCAGGCCCGGGAACGGGGCGCGGACGAGGAGACGGCCCGCGCGGTCGCGGACGCCGCGATGGTGGCGGCGGCCGTCCGGGCGCGCACCGCGGACCCGGAGGGTCTGCTGCTGACCGAGGACGCGGCTCCGGCCCCCGATCCGTGCGAGGGGCCGCGCGACCTGGTGCGCATCTCCCACGCGCTGCGTCATTCCCCCGTAGTCGAAGCGGTCCGCCGTCATGCGGCCCCCACAGGAAGCCTCCCTCGATGAGCGAAGCACACAGACAGGTTCCCGGCGCCCGCGCCGGCCGGCACGCCGTGGTGGTCGGCGGCGGACTCGCCGGCATGCTGGCCGCCGCCGCGCTCGCCGAGCACGCCGAGCGGGTGACCGTCGTCGAACGCGACGTCCTGCCCGAGTCGGCGGCCCCGCGCCGCGGACTGCCGCAGGCCCGCCACGCGCACATGCTGTGGTCGGGCGGCGCCCGCGCCATCGAGGAACTGCTGCCGGGCACCACCGCCCGCTGGCTGGCCGCCGGCGCCCGGCGGATCCCGCTGCCGGCGGGCCTGGTGTCGATGTCGGCCAGCGGCTGGCTGGGCCGGTTCCCCGAGACCCAGTTCCTGATCGCGTGCAGCCGGGACCTGCTGGACTGGACCGTGCGCGAGCAGGTCATGCTGCTGCCCGAGGTGACCGTGCTCCAGCAGGCCGAGCTGCTCGGCCTGGAGGGCAGCGCCGAGCGGGTCACCGGGGTCGGCGTCCGGGAGGCCGACGGCACCACCCGGGTGCTCTGCGCCGATCTGGTCGTGGACGCGAGCGGCCGCGGTTCGCGGGCGCCCCGGCTGCTGGCGGAGCTCGCCGTGGGACCCGTGCACATGGAGGAGGTGGACTCCGGCCTGACGTATGCCAGCCGCATGTTCCAGGCCCCGCCGGGGGGCGAGGGCTATCCGCTGGTCAACGTCCAGTCCGACCCGCGGGTCCCGGTGCCCGGGCAGACGGCGACCATCATGCCGATCGAGAACGGCCGCTGGCTGGTCACGCTGTCCGGGACCCGGGGCGGCCAGCCGTCGGGGGACACCGACCAGTTCGAGGCGTTCGCGCGCGGGGTGCGCCACCCGGTCGTCGGTGAGCTGATCGCCCGGGCCGAGCCCCTGACGGACGTGACCGTCACCCGGGCCACCGTCAACCGCCGCCACTTCCTGGAGCGGGTCAAGAACTGGCCGGAGGGGTTCGTGGTCATCGGCGACGCCGTCGCCACGTACAACCCGGTGTACGGGCACGGCATGTCGGTGGCCGCCCAGGGCGTGCTGGGCCTGCGGGCGGAACTGCGCCGGCAGGGGCTGGCCGCCCCGGGCCTGGCGCGGCGGGTGCAGCGGGCGGTGGCCGGGCCCGTGGCCACGGCCTGGGACCTGGCCACCGCGCAGGACATCCTCTACCCGGGGGCGAAGGGCCGGCCGCCGGGCCGGACGGCGGTGGCGCTGCGCCGCTACGTGGACCGGCTGATGCTCACGGCCACCAGCCGGCCGCTGGTGTCGCGGGCGCTGTTCGACGTGATGACCCTGTCGAAGCCGACGACCGCGCTGCTGCGCCCCGAGGTGGCCCTCGCCGTGGCGCGGGGGCCGCGGCGGATGCCGCTGCACGCGCCGCCGCTGACGCCGCAGGAGCGGCGGGTCATGGAACGGACCGACACCGGGGCCTGAGGCCGCCCGGTGCCCCGCCGGGGGGGGGGGGGCGGGCCCCCCCCCCCCCCCCCCCCCGCCGCCC
>NZ_JAJAUY010000196.1 GCF_020532625.1 Streptomyces antimicrobicus
TGACAACTCGGAGAACTTTACGGATGCCCGGGGCGTGTGTCAACCCCGGGTCTTCCGCCCGGTCAGGCCCGGGTCTGGAGGCGTTCCACCCGGTCCAGCAGGCGGGTCAGCAGGTCGCCCAGGACACCGCGCTCCTCGCCGGAGAGGTCCTGGAGGAGGTCCTCCTCGAAGACCGAGGCCGCCCGCATCGCGTCGAGCCACTTGCTGCGACCCTCGGCCGTGAGCTCCACGATCACCCGGACCCGGTTGGACTCGTCCCGCTCCCGCGTGACCAGCCCCTCCGCCGTCATGCGGTCGATCCGGTGGGTCATGGCCGCCGGGGTGAGGCCGAGCTGCTTGGCGAGCTCGCTCGGGCCGAGCCGGTACGGGGCGCCCGCGAGGACGAGGGCCTTGAGGACCTCCCACTCGGCGTTGCTGATGCCCAGCGCCGCGGTCTGGCGTCCGTAGGCGACGTTCATCCGGCGGCTGAGCCGGCTCATCGCGGACACGACCTTCTCGACCTGCGGGTCGAGGTCCTGGAACTCGCGCTGGTAGAGGGCGATCTGCTCGTCGAGGCTCGGCTCGCCCACGGGGGCCGCTGTGTGGTCGGGGGTGTCACCCATGGAGCGAAGTATGGCACGAGCTCGTTTGCACTTAACTCCTTCACTATGTACTTTTAACGCTTGAAGTTTAGGTATGAAGTCTTGAGCTCTAAGGGCAGGTGAGAGGTGACCAAGGTGATGGGCGCCGCGATGCGGCGGATCCAGGCGGGCAACGCGCTCAGCGCGTTCGGCATCGGCTTCACGGTTCCGTTCCTCTATCTCTACGTGGCGCAGGTGCGGGGTCTGGGCTCCATGGCGGCGACCAGTGCGTTCGTCGCCTTCGCCCTCGGGGCCCTGCTCGCGCTCCCCTTCACCGGCCGGGTCATCGACCGTCGCGGCCCCGTCCCCGTGGTGGTCGGCGCGTCGGTCGCCGCCTCCGCCGGCGCGCTGGCGCTCGGGCTGTCGACGGGCGTCGCCCCGATCCTGCTGTCCGCCCTGGCGCTGGGCGCCGGTCAGGCGGTCATGCAGCCGGCGCTCGCCACGATGATCGTGTCGTGCTCGACGCCGACCTCGCGGACCCGCGCGTTCGCCCTCCAGTTCTTCATGCAGAACCTGGGTCTGGGCATCGGTGGCCTGCTCGGCGGCCAGATCGTCGACGAGAGCCGCCCGGCGAGCTTCACGCTGCTGTTCACCGTCGAGGCCGTGATGTTCCTGGTGCTCGCCGGGATCATCCTCAGCGTGAAGCTGCCGCACGCCCCGGTCATCAGCGAGGCGCTGCGCAAGGACGCGGCCCCGCGCGGCGGCGGCTGGGCGCGGCTGGTCCGGCACAAGGCGATGGTGCAGTTCTGCGTACTGGGCTTCGTCCTGTTCTTCGCCTGCTACGGGCAGTTCGAGTCGGGTCTGGCGGCGTTCGGCACCGAGGCGGCGGGGATCACCCCGGCCACGCTCGGCTTTGCGCTGGCCGCCAACACCGGTGCGATCGTGGTCGCCCAGTTCGCCGTGCTGAAGCTCGTCGAGAAGCGGCGCCGGTCCCGGGTCATCGCCCTGGTCGGTGTGATCTGGACGGTCGCCTGGGTCGTCGCCGGGTTCTCCGGCCTCGGCCACGGCGGCACCGCGGTGGCCGCCACCGCGTTCGTGACGACGTACGCCCTGTTCGGCATCGGTGAGGCCATGCTGTCGCCGACGCTGGCGCCGCTGGTGGCCGACCTGGCGCCGGAGGGCTCGGTCGGGCAGTACAACTCGGCCTTCGCCCTGGTCAAGCAGATGGCCCTGGCGCTCGGTCCGCTGGGCGTGCCGGTGGGCGCCGGGCTGCCGATGCTCTACGTCGCCACGTTCGCCCTGGTCTCGCTGGGCATCGTCGGGCTGGCGCTGCGGCTGGGCCGGCAGCTGACCCCGGCGCAGGACAACCCGTCGCTGCTGCGGAGCGCACCGGTGGCGTCGGGGCAGCCCCGGACGGTGGAGCCGGTGGCCGCCTGAGGCGCCCGGCTCCGCCGGTGACCGCCCGCCGGCACCCGTGGCCGACGACGAAAGAAGGGCCCGTCCCCCTTGGGGACGGGCCCTTGCCGTCGTGCACCGCCTCCCCGCCCCGGCCGGGAGGGCGCCGCCTCACTTGTCCGGGAAGGCGCCGCCTCACTTGTCCGGGAGGGCGAACTCGCACCAGACCGCCTTGCCGCCGCCCGGGGTGCGCCGGGAACCCCAGGACGAGGCGATCGTCGCGATGATCGAGATGCCCCGGCCGGTCTCGTCGGCCGGCTCGGCGCGGCGGCGGCGCGGCAGGTGGTCGTCCCCGTCGGTGACCTCGACGATCAGCCGGCGGTCGGTGCGGCGCAGCCGCAGCCGCATGGGCGGGGTGCCGTGCTGGAGGGAGTTGGCCACCAGCTCGCTGGCGGCGAGCACGCCGAGGTCGCACAGCTCGACCGGGAAGCGCCAGGAGGTCAGGACGCCCTGGGCGAAGGCGCGGGCGCGCGGTGCCGCCTCGACGCCGCCGAGGAGCTCCAGGGCGGCGTTGTGGAAGAGCTCGGCGTCCGCTCCGGTGCGGGTGGGGTGCTGGAGGACGAGGACGGCCACGTCGTCGTCGTGGTCGGCGTCGACACCGAGGGCGCGCATCAGGCGGTCGCAGATGACCTGCGGCGTGCCCTGGGCGCCGGACAGGGCACGTTCGAGGGCGGCGACGCCTTCGTCGATGTCCTCGCCGCGGCGTTCGACGAGGCCGTCGGTGTAGAGGACGGCGGTGGCGCCGGGGCCGAGGGCGATGGTGCCGGAGGAGTGCAGCCAGCCGCCGGTGCCCAGCGGGGGGCCGGTGGGGTCGGCGGCACGGCGGACGGTGCCGTCGGCGTCGCGCACCAGGATCGGCAGGTGGCCGGCCGAAGCGTAGGCGAGCAGGCCCTCGTTGGGGTCGTGGACGGCGTACACGCAGGTGGCGATCTGGCTGGCGTCGATCTCGGCGGCCAGGCCGTCGAGGAGCTGGAGCACCTCGTGCGGGGGCAGGTCGAGGCGGGCGTACGCGCGGACGGCGGTGCGCAGCTGGCCCATCACGGCGGCGGCGCGCACGCCGCGCCCCATGACGTCGCCGATGACCAGGGCGGTGCGGCCGGCGCCGAGGGTGATGACGTCGTACCAGTCACCGCCGACGGCGGCCTCGGTGCCGCCGGGTTGGTAGGTGGCGGCGATGCGCAGGTCGTCGGGCTGTTCCAGCTCCTGCGGGAGCAGGGAGCGCTGGAGGGTGACGGCTGCCTCGCGCTGGCGGCGTTCGCTGGCGCGCAGCCGTTCGACGGCTTCGGCGTGGTCGGTGACGTCGGCCAGGTGGACGAGGACGCCTTCGCCGACGCCCGCTCCGACGCCTGCTCCGACGCCGGCTCCGTCGACCGCGCCGTCGTCCCCGCCGTCGCCCCTGCTGCCGCCCGCGCCGCCGGGGACGGGGACGGCGATGGGCGTGCAGGTGACGGTGTACGTCTTGCCGCCGCCGGGCGCGGTTCGGTTCTTCGCGGTGCGCGGCTTGCCGCTGCGCAGGACCTGGTCGAGGAGGGGGAGCAGGCCGAGTTCGCCGAGCTCGGGGAGGGCCTCGTGGGCGGGGGAGCCGGTGGGGCGGGGACCGAAGCCGGCGGTGTAGGCGTCGTTGAGGTACGCGACGCGGTGCTCGGGGCCGTGGAGGAGCGCGACCAGGGCCGGGAGGCGGCCGAGCACCTCGCGGACGGAGAGCTCGTCGAGGGCGGGCGCGGCGTCGCCGAGGCCGGCTCCGGTGCCCGTGCCGGAGACGGTGGGGTCCGCGGGGCGGCCGTCCGGGGCGGAGGCCCGGGCGGCGGGGACGGAGCCCTCGCCCCGCTTGGCCCGGGCGGCGTGCTCGGTCCGGGCGGCGGCGCGGCGCTGCGTTCCGGGGAACCGGGCGCTCCAGCGCGTGAAGTTCACTGCGTTCAAGCCTCGTGGGTGTCGCTCGTGGTCGCTCGTGTCTGGGGCGGTTCCCCAAGGGTCGGTCGCTGGACGGTGTCACTCTGCGCAGGTGTGAGCCCACCTATGGTCACACGTCCAGTGTGGCCGACCGCACTGACAACGTCACTCTTCCCCGGACGTAGGGGGCTCGTGGGCGGGCGGCCGGTGCGGGTGCTTGCGCAGTCCGGCGGCGAGTTCGAACTCTGCCCTGGGGTGTTCGAGCGAACCCAGGGAGACGATCTCGCGGGTGAAGAGGCCGGAGAGGGTCCATTCGGCCAGGACGCGCATCTTGCGGTTGAAGGTGGGGACGCGGCTGAGGTGGTAGATGCGGTGCATCAGCCAGGCCGGATAGCGCTTGAGCTTGCGTCCGTAGACGTGGCCGACGCCCTTGTGCAGGCCGAGCGAGGCGACGGAGCCGACGTACTTGTGGGAGTAGTCCTTCAACTGCTGCCCGCGCAGGGAGGCGACGAGGTTGTCGGCCAGCAGCCTGGCCTGGCGCACGGCGTGCTGGGCGTTGGGGGCGCATTCCGTGCCGGGCGCCTCGGCGGTGATGTCGGGCACGGCGGCGGCGTCGCCGGCGGCCCAGGCGTGCTCGGCGCCGTCGACGGTGAGCCGGGCGGTGCAGCGCAGCCGGCCGCGGTCGGTGCGCGGGAGGTCGGTGGCGGCGAGGAGCGGGTGCGGCTTGACGCCGGCGGTCCACACGACGGTCCGGGTGGGGAAGCGGGAGCCGTCGCTGAGGACGGCGACGCGGCCGGCGCAGGATTCGAGCCGGGTCTCCAGGCGTACGTCGATGCCCCGGCGGCGCAGTTCCCGGACGGTGTAGCGGCCCATCTCGGGGCCGACCTCGGGAAGGATCCGGTCGGTCGCCTCGACCAGGACCCATTTCATGTCCTCGGCCTTGATGTTGTGGTAGTAGCGCGCCGCGTAGCGGGCCATGTCCTCCAGTTCGCCGAGGGCTTCCACACCGGCGTAGCCGCCGCCGACGAAGACGAAGGTGAGGGCGGCGTCGCGGATGGCGGGGTCGCGGGTGGAGGAGGCGATGTCCATCTGCTCGATGACGTGGTTGCGCAGCCCGATGGCCTCTTCGACGGTCTTGAAGCCGATGGCGTAGTCGGCGAGGCCGGGGACGGGGAGGGTGCGGGAGATCGAGCCGGGGGCGAGGACGAGTTCGTCGTACTCCAGCTGGACCGGGCCGGCGCCCTCCTCCTCGGTGGCGAGGGTCTCGACGGTGGCGGTCCGCTTGGCGTGGTCGATGCGGGTGGCCTCGCCGATGAGGATGCGGCACTTGTGCAGGACCCGGCGCAGCGGGACCACGACGTGGCGCGGCGAGATGGATCCGGCGGCCGCCTCGGGGAGGAAGGGCTGGTACGTCATGTACGGCTCGGGAGTGACCACCGTGACCTCGGCCTCGTCGGCTCTCAGCTTCTGCTGGAGCCGCAGCGCCGTGTACATGCCTACGTAGCCGCCGCCGACGACGAGGATGCGCGTCCGGGGCGGGGTGCCGGGGGTCTCGCCCCGGGAGGATGCAGCCTTCACCATCCCATGACGCACCGTGGCCGGGACTTTGTCCACAGGCCCGACGAATCGTGTGACCGGAGTCGGTGCCGGGACGGGGTGGTCGGGAGGGGGTCAGGAGGGGAAAGGTGCGCAGGTCACAGCGGGTGGAGGCAGTCGTTCGGGGGGTTCCGGCGGGAAAAGTGGCGGGTAATGCTCCGATCGGGCGGTGCTCCGTCCGGGGCTCCCTCTTCTGAATTGACCCTGGCTCAACTATGTTCGTATCTCGTCGAGAGTAGGACCAGGCCGCTGACCGTGGCCGCCTCGACACGAAGGCGGGGACTGTCTCCGGGGGGAGACAAAAGATTACCGGGGGAAACATATGCACATTTCCGATTTCCATGGTTCTGCGACCGCGCTCTCGACCGAGAGCAGCGGCCGTGTGATCTCGGGTCCGACCGCGCACGGCGTGGGTCGTTCCACGCCGCTGCGGGTCGACGCGCAGCGCAATCTCGAGCACGTGCTGAGGGCCGCTCGCGAGGTCTTCGGCGAGCTGGGCTACGGGGCGCCGATGGAGGACGTGGCGCGTCGCGCGCGCGTCGGCGTCGGCACGGTGTACCGCCGCTTCCCGAGCAAGGACGTACTGGTCCGGCGCATAGCCGAGGAGGAGACCTCCCGGCTGACCGAGCAGGCCCGGGCCGCGCTGGGGCAGGAGGAGGAGCCGTGGCAGGCGCTCTCCCGCTTCCTGCGGACCTCGGTCGCCTCGGGCGCCGGCCGGCTGCTGCCGCCGCAGGTGCTGCGGGTCGGCACGGCCGCGGAGGACGGGGACGAGGGCGCCGGGGCCGCGGAGGCGGCCCGGGTGCCGCAGCAGCGGCAGGCGGCCGGTGCCGTCGTCGGCCAGCCGGAGCTGCGGGTCGTGGGCTCGCGGACACCGGCCGAGGACGAGCCCGCGGAGGACGCGGGCGCGGGTGCGCTGCTGGAGGTCGTCGGCAAGCTGGTGGACCGGGCCCGCGAGGCGGGCGAACTGCGCGCGGACGTCACCGTGGCCGACGTCCTCCTGGTCATCGCCACGGCCGCCCCGGCCCTGCCGGACGCGGCCCAGCAGGCGGCGGCGTCGGCACGACTGCTGGAGATCCTGCTGGAGGGGCTGCGGTCGCGGTAGGGGGTGGTTGGGGTTGCCTGGGGTGGCTGGGGCGGCTGGGGTTGCCCGGGTGGCTGAGGTTGCCCAGGGTGGCCGAGGTTGCCCAGGGTGGCCGAGGTTGCCCAGGGTGGCCGAGGGTGGCCGAGGTTGCCCAGGGTGGCCGAGGGTGGCCGAGGTTGCCCAGGGTGGCCGAGGTTGCCCAGGGTGGCCGAGGTTGCCCAGGGTGGCCGAGGTTGCCCAGGGTGGCCGAGGTTCCCCAGGGCGGCTGAAGTTGGCCGAGGTGGCTGAGGTTGCCCGGGTGGCTCGGGTTGGCCGGGGCCGCTGAGGTCGCCGGGGGCGGCTGGGGTTGCCCGGGTGGCTGGGGTTGCCTGAGGCCGCCGTGGGGCCGCCGGGGCGGCTGCGGGTGGCTGCCGTGGGCGGGCTGGGTCGTCAGGGTGGCTGGGCTGCCGGGGCGGCGCGGCGCGACGGTGGTCGCGCGCGGGTTGCGTCGTCCTACAGCCGGAGCCAAGCCGCTGCTGTGGGCGACCGGCTTTCGCGGCGCGGCGGTGACTGGCTGCGGGTCACTGCGCGGCGGTGACTGGCTGTGGGTCGCTGCGCGGCGGTGACTGGACGCTGGTGGCTGCCGTAGAGCGGCCACCGGGTACGGCACCGTGGTGCCGACCGCAGGTCGCGTCGCCGTGTACCCGGAGCCAAGCCGCCGCCGTAGACGACCGCAGGCCGCGACGCAGCGGTGGCCGGCCAAAGGTCGCCACGCGGCGGAGACCGGATACCGGTCGCTGCCGCAGGCGACCACTCGGTGAGGCGCCGCGGGTGGCCCACCCCACGTGGCGTCGCCGCGCGCCCGGACCCAAGTCGCCCGTGGACGACTACACGTCACGACGCGACGGAGGTCGGGCGCGGGTCCGACGCGCGGCGGTGACTGGACGCGGGTGGCTGCCGTAGTGCGGCCACCGGGTGCGGAACCGCGGTGGCACCGCCGTTGCGGCATCGCCGAGGCCGACCGCACGTGGCGTCGCCGCGCGCCCGGACCCGAGTCCCGCCGTGGACGCCCACGCGTCGCGACGCGACGAGGGTCGGGCGCGGGTCGCTACGCGGCGGTGACTGGACGCTTGGTCGCGGCCGTAGGCGGCCGGGGTGCCGCTCCGCGGTGGCCGACCGCAGGTCGCGTTGCCGCTTTGGCTGCCGGTCGCAGGTCGTGTCGCCCGTCGGTCAGCCTGACGGGGGAGGCGGGGGTCGGAGCGCCGGGGGGTCTCCCCTGTGCTGCGGTGTCCGCCGCCCCGCGCCGAGCGGGGTGGCGGCCCGGTCTCGAACGGCTGCTCGCTCGAACGGGTGAGGATCGGTACGGGGTTTCGCCGAATTGTGCCCGGATGAGTGGATGGCGGGAAGAGAGGTCCGGCGCACGTCCGCCGTGTGACACGCTGGTCCGGTGTACCGGTTGAGTGTGTCGTGCGGGGGCGTCCACGATGAGCGTTGACGGTCGGGACGAACCCCTCGGAGGCGGCGAGGTCGAGGCGGGCAGCCTGCCCGCCCGCCAGGTACCGGCCCAGCGCGACGCAGGCAGCGGCGCGACCACCGCCGAACTGCCGCCGTCGGACGGCGACCTCATCGCCCGCATGCGGGGCGGTGACGACCGCGCGTACGAGGAGCTGTTCCGTCGGCACGCGGATGCCGTACGCCGCTACGCCCGCACGTGCTGCCGGGACGCGCACACGGCCGAGGACCTCACGGCCGAGGTGTTCGCCCGGACCCTGCAGGCCGTGCGCGGCGGCGCAGGGCCGGACCAGGCGGTGCGCGCGTACCTGCTCACCACCGTGCGCCGCGTGGCCGCCGCCTGGACCCGGACCGCCCGGCGGGAGCAGCTCGTCGAGGACTTCGCGGTGTTCGCCGAGCAGGCGGCGGCGGGCACCGAGGGCGGGTCGCGGCTGTCCGACGACACGCTGGAACTGGGCGCGGACGTCCGCGCCATGCGGGAGGCCGAGCAGTCGCTCGCCATGCAGGCGTTCCGCAGCCTGCCGGAGCGGTGGCAGGCCGTGCTGTGGCACACCACGGTCGAGGAGGCCTCGCCGAGCGCGATCGCGCCGCTGTTCGGGTTGAGCCCCAACGCCACCGCGGTGCTGGCCAGCCGCGCCCGCGAGGGGCTCAAGCAGGCCTACCTCCAGGCACATGTGAGCTCCGCGCTGAGCCAGGGCGGGGACTGCGCCCGGTACGCCGACCGGCTGGGCGCGTACGCGCGGGGCGGGTTGCGGATGCGGGCGGAGCGGGGGCTGCGCAAGCACTTGGAGGAGTGCGCCAAGTGCCGGCTGGCCGCCGGTGAGCTCAAGGACGTCAACGCGGGCATCCCGGCACTGCTGCCGGTGGCGGTCATCGGCTGGTTCGCCGCCGGGTACGCGGCCAAGGCCGCGGCGGGCGTGG
>NZ_JAJAUY010000197.1 GCF_020532625.1 Streptomyces antimicrobicus
GTGCGGGGCTTCCGCATCGAGCTCGGTGAGGTCGAAGCCGTGCTGGCCGGCCTTGAGGCCGTGTCGCAGGCGGCGGTCGTGGTCCGCGAGGACACCCCGGGCGTCAAGCGGCTGGTGGGTTACGCGGTCACTGCGGACGCGTCGGTCTCGGGCGGCGGGTTGCGTGCGGCGATGGCGGAGGTGCTGCCGGAGTACATGGTGCCGTCGGTGGTGGTGGTCCTGGACCGCCTCCCGGTGACCGTCAACGGCAAGCTGGACCGGCGGGCCCTGCCCGCGCCCGACTTCGCGACCGCCGCCCAGGGCAGCCGGGCTCCCAGCACCCCGCAGGAGGAGATCCTGTGCGACCTGTTCTCCCAGGTCCTCGGGGTCCCGGTGACCGGCGTCGACGACAGCTTCTTCGACCTCGGCGGCGACAGCATCGTCTCCATCCAGCTCGTCGCCCGGGCCCGCAAGGCCGGCCTGGTCCTCACCGCCCGCGACGTGTTCGAGCAGAAGACGGTCGCTGCCCTGGCCGCGGTCGCCGCGACGGCGAGCGGCAGTGAGGCCGAGGACCCGGACGCGGGCACCGGCCAGGTCGTCCCGACCCCCATCGTCCGCTGGCTGGCCGCCCTCGGCGGGCCCGTGGACCGGTTCAACCAGTCGGTCCTGCTGGAGACCCCGGCCGGCCTCACCGGCGCCACGGTCGTGGGCTCCGTGCAGGCCCTCCTCGACCGGCACGACGCGCTGCGGCTGCGGCTGGCCGGCCCGGCGGACGACTGGAGCCTGGAGGTCCGCCCGCGCGGCAGCGTCGCCGCGGAGGGGATCGTCCGGACGGTGGACGCCACCGCGCTCACCGGCGAAGCCCTCGCCGCCGCCGTCACCGACCAGGCCGAGCAGGCCCAGGCAGCGCTCGCACCCCGCAAGGGCGACGTGCTGCGCGCCGTGTGGTTCGACGCCGGCGCCGCCGCCCCCGGACGCCTGCTGCTGGTGGCCCACCACCTGGTCGTCGACGGAGTCTCCTGGCGGATCCTGATCGACGACCTGGCGACCGCGGCCACCGCGCTCGCCGAAGGCCGGCCGGCCGCGCTCGACCCGGTCCACACCTCGCTGCGCACCTGGGCCGAGCGGCTCACCGCGAGCGCCGCGGGCCACACGGACGAACTGCCCTTCTGGCAGGGCGTCCTGGAGGGCGCGGGCGCGCCGCTGGGCGACCGTCCGGCCGACCCCGCCGCCGACACCATGGGCAACGTCCGCACCCTCACCGTGGCGCTGCCGGCCGCCGACACCGCGCCGCTGCTCGACACCGTGCCGACCGTCTTCCACGCGGGGACGGACGAGGTGCTCCTGTCCGGGTTCGCCCGCGCCGCCGCCACCTGGCGCGACGGCTCCGCGACCACCGGCCACGCCCTCGTGGTCGACGTCGAGGGGCACGGCCGCGAGGACGTGCTGCCCGGTGCGGACGTCTCCCGCACGGTCGGCTGGTTCACCAGCCTCTACCCCGTCCGGCTCGGCACCGGCACCGCCGACGAGCGGCCCGGCGCCGCGCTGAAGCGGATCAAGGAGGAGCTGCGGGCGGTCCCCGCCCACGGCCTCGGCTACGGCCTGCTGCGCCACTGCAACCCGCGCACCGGCAAGGCCCTGGCCGCCCTGGGCACCCCCGCGATCGGCTTCAACTACCTGGGCCGCCTCGGCGCGGCGCAGGGCGGGGCCTGGACCCCCGCGCCGGAGTCCGGCCTGCTGGTCGGCGCCGGCACCGCCGACGCGGACATGCCGGTGCCGCACCCGCTGGAGATCAGCGCCGTCGTGCGCGAGGACGCGGCCGGGCCGGAGCTGACGGTCACCCTGATGTGGCCCGAGGGGCTGTTCACCGAGGACTCGGTGCGCGACCTCGCCGACCGGTGGTTCACGCAGCTGCGTGCGCTGACGGCCGACGCGGGCCGGCCCGGAGCGGGCGGGTTCACCCCCTCCGACCTGCCGCTGGTGGACCTCACCCAGGAGCAGATCGACCGGATCGAGTCCGCGTACCCGCAGGTCCGCGACATCCTGCCGGTCGCCCCGCTCCAGGAAGGCCTGCTCTTCCACGCCCTGTTCGACGAGGGAGCCCCGGACGTCTACAGCGTCCAGTTCCGCTTCGACCTGGAGGGCCCGCTGGACGCCGACGCGATGCGCGCCGCCGCCCGCGCCCTCCTGGCCCGGCACGACAACCTGCGCGCCGCCTTCCACCACGAGGGCCTGGAGCGGCCCGTCCAGGTGGTGCCGGCCGAGGTCGAACTGCCGTGGACCGAGGTGGACCTGACCGCGCTCGACGCGGACGCGCAGCAGGCCGAGGCCGAGCGGATCCTGTCCGAGGACCGCTCCCGCCGCTACGACCTGACGGCCCCGCCGCTGATCCGGTTCACCCTGGTCCGGCTGGCCGCCGACCGCCACACCCTGGTGCTCAGCAACCACCACATCCTGCTCGACGGCTGGTCGATGCCGCTGCTGGTGGGCGAGCTGTTCACGCTCTACGGGGACGGCGAGGGCCGCGGCCTGCCCCGGGTCACCCCCTACCGCACCTATCTCGCCTGGATCGGCGGGCGGGACCGGGAGGAGTCGGAGAACGCCTGGCGCCAGGCCCTGGCGGGCGTCGAGGAGCCCACGCTGCTCGCGCCGGCCGACGAGGCCGACGGCACCGACGCCGACGGCGGGACCGAGGCCCACGGCGGGCTGCCCGACAGCCACTCCTTCGACCTCGGCCAGGAACTCACCGCCCGGCTGCGGGAGCGGGCGCGCACCGCGGGCCTGACCCTCAACACCATGGTGCAGAGCGTCTGGGGCCTGCTGCTGGCCCGGCTCACCGGACGCGACGACGTGGTGTTCGGCGCCACCGTCTCCGGCCGCCCGCCGGAGGTGCCCGGCATCGAGTCGATGGTCGGCCTGTTCATCAACACCGTCCCCGTCCGGGTCGACCTCGACCCGTACGAGAGCGTCGGCGGGCTCGTCGAGCGCGTCCAGCACCGCCAGACCGCCCTCATGTCCCACCAGCACGTCGGCCTGGCGCGCATCCAGGCCCTGGCCGGCATCGGGGAACTGTTCGACACGCTCACCGTGTACGAGTCGTACCCCGTCGACCCCGACGCCCTGGACCTGCCCGGCGGGCTCGCGGTCCGCGGCGTCGGCGGCACCGACGCCACGCACTACCCGCTCACCCTCGCGGCCCTGCCCGGCCCGCACAGCCTCGGACTGCGGCTGGAGTACGCCACCGACCGCTTCACCGCGGCGGAGGTCGAGCTGCTCGCCGACCGCCTCACGGCCCTCTTCGAGACCGTGGCCGACCGGCCCGACACCCGTGTCGGCCAGCTGGACGTGCTCACCGGGGCCGAGCGGACCGCCGCCGACGAGCGGCAGCCGGAGCTGAAGGAGGTGCCCCCGGCCCTGGTCCACGAGCTGCTGGAGCAGTGGGCGGCCGGCACCCCGGACGCCACCGCGGTCGTCTTCCAGGGGGAGCGCACCAGCTACGCCGAGCTCGACGAGCGCTCCACCCGGCTCGCCCGGCTGCTCGCCGCCCGCGGCATCGGCCCGGAGCAGATCGTGGCCATCGCCCTGCCGCGGTCGACCGAGGTCCTGGTGGCGATGTTCGCGGCGCTGAAGGCCGGCGCGGCGTTCCTGTCGGTGGACCCGGACTACCCGGCCGACCGCATCGAGTACATGCTGCGCGACGCCGACCCGGCGCTGCTCATCAGCGACCGCGAGGTGCAACGCCGCTGGTCGGCCTGGTCCACGGGCGAGGCCGTCGACACCGCCGGGGTGGACCTGCTGGTCCTCGACGACCCCCGGGTCCCCGAGGAACTGGCCGCCCTGCCCGCGACCGCCCTGACCCAGGGCGAGCGCACCGCGCCGCTGACACCCGCCGCACCCGCGTACGTGATCTACACCTCCGGTTCCACGGGCCGGCCCAAGGGCGTGGTCGTCCAGCACCGCAACCTGGTCAACCTGTTCCACAGCCACAAGGAGACGCTGTTCGACCCGCACGTCGCGGCGGCCGGCGCGGCCCGCTTCCGGGTGGCGCTCACGGCGGTGTTCTCCTTCGACACCTCCTGGGACGGCGTGCTGTGGATGCTCGACGGGCACGAACTGCACCTCGTGGACGACGACACCCGCCGGGACCCCGAGGCCCTGGCCGCCTACGTCGACCGTGAGGGCATCCAGTTCCTCGACCTGACCCCGTCCTTCGCCCAGCAGCTGCTGGCCGCCGGGATGCTCGCCCCCGGGCGGCACCACCCGGCGGTGCTGATGCTCGGCGGCGAGGCCCTGGGCCAGACGCTGTGGACCGAGCTGCGCTCGGCCCCCGGCACCGTCAGCTACAACTTCTACGGGCCCACCGAGGCCACCATCGACACGCTGTACGCGCCTTTGGCCGACAGCGACCGCCCGCTGGTCGGCCGCCCGGTCCGCAACACCCGGACGTACGTCCTGGACGCGCACCTGCGGCAGGTGCCCGACGGGGTCACCGGCGAGCTGTACCTCGCCGGCGACCAGCTCGCCCGCGGCTACCTGCGCCGCCCCGGCCTGACCGCGGAGCGCTTCCCGGCCGACCCCTACGGTGCGCCCGGCACCCGGATGTACCGCACCGGGGACCTGGTCCGCCGGACCGGCGACGGCATGCTGGAGTACGTGGGCCGGGTTGACGACCAGGTCAAGGTGCGCGGCTTCCGCATCGAGCTCGGGGAGATCGAGGCGGCGCTGGCCGCCCACCCGGCCGTCGCGACCGCCGCGGTCGTCGTCCGCGAGGACACGCCCGGCGTCAAGCGGCTGGTCGGCTACGCCGTCCCCGAGGCGACGGCCGGCCCGGACCCGGTCGAGCTGCGGGCGTTCGCCGGCCGCAGCCTGCCCGAGTACATGGTCCCCGCCGCCGTCGTGGTCCTGCCCGCACTGCCGCTCACCGCCAACGGGAAGCTGGACCGGCGGGCCCTGCCCGCCCCCGACTTCACCGCCCTGGCCGGCGGCGGGCCCGCCGAGGACCCGCTGGAGCGGACCCTGTGCGAGCTGTTCGCCGAGGTCCTCGGACTGCCCCGGGTCGGTGTCGACGACAGCTTCTTCGACCTGGGCGGCGACAGCATCGTCTCCATCCAGCTGGTGGCCAAGGCCCGCGCGGCCGGCCTCGTCTTCACCCCCAAGGACGTCTTCCGGCTCAAGACGGTCGGGGCCCTCGCCCCGGTCGTCCGCAGCGCCGAGGCCCCCGTCCAGGAGGACCCCGACGCCGGGATCGGCGAGCTGCCGCTCACCCCGATCATCGGCTGGCTCGCCGGACACGGCGGACCGGTCGACGGATTCGTGCAGTCCATGCTGGTCCAGGTCCCCGCCGAGCTCGGCGAGGAGCGGCTGACCGGCGCCGTGCAGACCCTCCTCGACCACCACGACGCGCTGCGCATGCGGCTCGACCGCAGTGCCGCGGACGGACGGTGGCGGCTGACGATCCCGGCCCGGGGCGCGGTGCCCGCCGCGGAGGTGGTCCGGCGGACCGACATCGCCGGCCTGGCCGACGAGAAGCTGCAGTCGGTGCTGGCCACCGAGGCGGAGGCCGCCTGGCGGCGCATCGACCCGGAGGCCGGGCGGATGCTCCAGGCCGTCTGGTTCGACGCCGGAGCCGACCGTCCCGGACGGCTGCTGCTCACCATCCACCACCTGGTGGTCGACGGGGTGTCCTGGCGGATCCTGCTGCCCGACCTGGCCGAGGCCTGGCAGGCCCTCGTCGACGGCCGGCGGCCCGCGCCGGCCCCGGTGGGCACCTCGCTGCGCCGCTGGGCGGAGCAACTGGTCGAAGAGGCCCGCAGCCCGCGCCGCGAGGCCGAGTTCGACCTGTGGGACCAGGCCGGAGCAGTGGAGGAACCCGTCCTCGGCAAGCGGCTGCTCGACCCGGTGAAGGACACCGCCGGGCGGGCCAGGTCGCTGACCCGCACCCTGCCGGCCGACCGGACGGAGCCGCTGCTGACCAGTGTTCCGGCCGCGTTCCACGGCGGAGTCAACGACGTCCTGCTGACCGCCCTCGCGGTGGCCGTCTCGTACTGGCGGCGCCGGCGGGGACTGGGCGAGGAGGGACCGGTGCTGGTCGACCTCGAGGGGCACGGCCGCGAGGACGTCGTCGAAGGCGCCGACCTGTCCCGCACGGTGGGCTGGTTCACCACCGTCCACCCCGTACGGCTCGATCCCGGACAGCTCGACTGGGACGAGATCTGGGCCGGGGGACCCGCACTCGGCCGGGTACTCAAGCGGATCAAGGAGCAGCTGCGCGCCGTGCCCGACCACGGCATCGGCCACGGCCTGCTCCGCCACCTCAACCCCCGCACGGAGCCCCTGCTCGCGGGCCGGGCGGAGCCGCAGATCGGCTTCAACTACCTGGGCCGCATGGGGACCTCCGCCACCGGCGGGGACTGGACGAGCGCCCCGGAGGCCGCGGCGCTCACCGGAGCCGCCGCAGGCGACCCGGACGTACGGCTGGCCCACGCGCTGGAGATCAACGCGGTGGCCGAGGACCTGCCGGGCGGCCCCCGTCTGAGTGTCACGTGGACCTGGCCGGACGGCCTGCTCAAGGAGCGGGACGTCGACGACCTGGCCGAGACCTGGTTCCGGGCCCTGGAGGCCCTGGCCGCACACGCTGTCGAACCCGAGGCCGGCGGTCACACGCCGTCGGACATGTCCCTGGTGTCGCTGTCCCAGGCGCAACTCGATCTTCTGGAAAGCAAGTGGAGGGTGTCGTAATGATCGGTACGGGGCTGGAGGACGTCCTCCCACTCTCGCCGTTGCAGGAGGGTCTGCTGTTCCACGCGCTCCTCGACGAGCAGGAACTCGACCTGTACGCCGGCCAGCTGGCCTTCGACTTCGAAGGCGCGCTGGACGTCGAGGCGCTGCGCCTGGCCGCCGGGGCGCTGCTGCGCCGCCACGCCAATCTGCGGGCCGGATTCGTCCACGAGGGCTTCGACAAGCCGGTGCAGATCATCCCGCGCCGGGTCGAGCTGCCCTGGGAGGAGATCGACCTCTCGGGTGCCGCCGACGAGGAGGCGCGGCAGGCCGCACTGGCCGACGTCATGCAGGCGGACCGGGTCAAGGGCTTCGACCTGGCCGCGCCGCCGCTGGTCCGCTTCACCCTCGTGCGCCTGGGCGGGCAGCGCTTCCGGTTCGTCCTGACCAACCACCACATCCTGCTCGACGGCTGGTCGATGGCCGTGCTGCTGCGCGAGCTGTTCACCCTCTACCTCCAGCGCGGGGACGACGCGGGCCTGCCCCGCGTCACCCCCTACCGCGACTACCTCGGCTGGATCGCCGCGCAGAGCCGCGACGACGCCCTCAAGGCCTGGGCCGGCGCCCTCGAGGGCGTCGAGGAGGCCACCCTCCTGGCCCCGGACCGCCGCGGCGCCGCCGTCGAGCCGCCGCACTACCACGGCCACGAGCTGGCCGAGGAGCTCACCGCCGCCGTCACCGAGCTGGCCCGCCGCCACGAACTGACGGTCAACACCGTGGTCCAGGGCGCCTGGGGCATCCTGCTGGGCCGGCTCACCGGCCGCGACGACGTCGTCTTCGGCGGCACCGTCTCCGGTCGCCCGCCGGAGATCCCCGGCATGGAGAACCTGGTCGGCCTGTTCATCAACACCCTCCCGGTCCGGGTCCGCCTCGACCCCGCCCGCTCCCTGCTGGACCTGCTGCGCACCCTCCAGGACCAGCAGGCCGACCTGATGAACGCCCAGCACATCGGGCTGACCGACATCCAGGCCCTGGTCGGCGTCGGTGAACTCTTCGACACCATCACCGTCTCCGAGAACTACCCGGTGGACGCCGAGGGCTTCGCCGAGCCGGTCGAAGGCCTGCGCGTCGTCGGCGTGCACACCACCGACGACAACCACTACCCGCTCAGCCTGGCCGTGCTCCCCGGCACCCGGATGCACCTGCGCATGGGCTACCGCTCCGACCTGTTCGACCGACCAGCCGTCGAGCTGGTCGCCCGGCGCCTCCAGCACATCCTGGAGGCGATCGTCGCCGAGCCCCAGCTGCTCCTGGGACGCCTGGACGTCCTCACCGACGCCGAGCGGGCCGAGCTCGCCGGCACCGCCCGGCGCGAGGTGCCCGCCGCCACCGTGCCGGCCCTCTTCGAGGCCGTCGCCGCCGGGCAGCCCGCGGCGGACGCCCTCCGCTTCCAGGACACCTCCCTCACCTACGGCCGGCTCAACGCCCGCGCCAACCGGCTCGCACGCGAGCTCGCCGACCGCGGCGTCGGCCCCGGCTCCTTCGTCGCCCTGGCCCTGCCCCGTTCGCCCGAGCTGGTCACCGCCCAGCTCGCGGTGGTCAAGGCCGGCGCCGCCTACCTGCCGGTCGACCCCGACTACCCGGCCGAGCGCATCGCCTACATCCTGGGCGACGCCGCCCCGGCCCTGCTGCTCACCCACTCCTCGGTGACCCTGCCCGAGGGCGCCGCCGGGTCCGTGGCCACCTTGAGCCTGGACGACGAGGCCCTCGCCGCGTCGGTCGCGGGGCGCGCGGACACCGACCTGACCGACGCCGACCGCACCGGTGCCACCTCCCCCTCCGACGCCGCGTACGTGATCTACACCTCGGGTTCGACGGGGCGTCCCAAGGGCGTCGTGGTGACCCACGCCGGTGTGGCGAGCCTGGTGGCCTCGCAGGTGGAGCGCTTCGAGGTCGGCCCCGGTTCCCGGGTGCTGCAGTTCGCGTCGCCGAGCTTCGACGCGGCGTTCTGGGAGCTGGTCATGGGCCTGCTCACCGGCGCCACCCTCGTCGTCGCCCCCGCCGCCGACCTCGCCCCCGGCGAGGCGCTGGCCGCCACCGTCGAGCAGCACGCCGTCACCCACGCCACCATCCCGCCCGTCGCGCTGGCCGTGATGGACCCGCAGGACCTGCCGACCGTCT
>NZ_JAJAUY010000198.1 GCF_020532625.1 Streptomyces antimicrobicus
GGGGGGGGGCCCCGCCCCCCCGGGGGGGGGGGGGGGGGGGGCGGCCCCCCCCCCCCCCGCACCCCCTCCCACGTCGGCGTCGTACGTGACGTGTCCCATCCCTTGACGAAGCCCGAGGAGGCGCGGTGCTGGAAACCGGTGTCCGGCAGGTCCGAGTCGCGACGGCCATGGTGTTCGGCCGGCGGCTGAACGTCCGGGCCGTGGAGCGGCTGGTCGCCGACGCCCTGCGGACCCTGGAGGAGTTCGGCTCGCTCGGTGACGACGTCGACGACCTCGCCGACGGCCCCTTCGCCGACCCGGACGAGCGCCGCGACCTGCAGAACCGCGCCCTCCAGCGCACCGTACGCCGTCTCGCCAAGCGCTCCGCCTTCTACCGGGAGCGCCTCGCCGGCACGGACCTCGACGCGCTGACCACCGAGACGCTCCGCACGATCCCGGTGACCCGCAAGGCCGACCTGATCGCACGCCCCACCGACTTCCTGTGCAGCTCGCCGTACCTGGTCACGCAGACCACCGGCACCACCGGCCGCCCCGTGCAGATCTGGCTCTCCCGCTACGAGATGGAGCTCTGGCCCGCCCTGATCGCCCTCTCGGTCGTGCTCCGCGGGGACATCCGCCCCGGCGACCGGATGCAGATCAACCTCAGCTCGCGGGCCACGGCCGCCGTGCAGGAGGACGTCGAGGTGTGCCGGCTCGTGAACGCCTCGTGCCACGTCGTCGGCCAGGTCCCGCCGGAGGAGTCCGTCGAGCACCTGCTCGGCCGGGACGGCGACACCCGCCCCACCCTGCTCACCGGCAACCCCAGTTACCTCGCCCGGATGGTCACCGCGGCCCGGGACCTCGGCTGCAAGCCGGACGAGTTCGGGCTGCGGTCCGTCTACGCCGGCGGCGAGATCATGTCCCGCGCCCTCACCGAGGCCCTGCGCGAGACCTTCGGCGCCGAGACCGTCGGTGACAACTTCGGCATGACCGAGCTGCTGCCGGTCGGCGGCCGCACCTGCAGCCGGCGCCATCTGCACATCGACCCCAACCAGGGCTACACCGAGGTCCTCGACCTGGAGACCGGCGAGCCCGCGGGCCCCGGCCGGCTCGGCGAGCTGACCGTCACGCCGTACTACCCGTACCGCGAGTGCATGCCGGTCCTGCGCTACAACACCGGCGACGTGGTCCGCACCCTCGACGGCGACGGCGAGGCCGACTGCGAACTCGCCGCCGTGCCCGCCGTCTCCCAGATCCTCGGCAAGGCCGGCCGGCTGTACCGCACCGCCGACGGCGTCGTCACCCCGCGCGACGTCGTCGAGGCCCTCGACGGCACCCCCGGGCTGCCGTTCCCGCTGCGGCACCGGGCCGCGACCGGCGACGACGGAAGGCTCCACGTCGAACTCGCCTCGCGGGAGCTGAGCGCGGCGGAGGTGACCGAACTGCTGCGCGCCCAGGGCATCGACGCCCGCGTGAGCGTCCTGCCGCTGGACGACGCCGAGGCCGCGCGCCGCTTCCCCCTCCGCTGCGACCTGTTGGAGCACACCTTCACCCGGAGCCACGCATGACGGTCTTCTTCCAGCTCGCGGTCACCACCGCCCTGGCGCTCGCCGTGTGCGCCGGCGCGATCGCCTACTTCCGCTCGGTCCGCACGCCCAGGCCGCCGCTCGGCGTCTTCAACGGCCGCGACATCTTCTTGATGATGGGCTTCGTCCTCGCGCTTCCCTACGTCTACCTCGCCCTGCCCGGCGCCACCCTGCCGGTCGTGCTCGCCCTGGTCTTCGCGGGCGGCCTCTCCGTCGGCTACGCGCCCCTCGTCGGCGACGGCCGGCTGCGCTGGGCGCTGATCGCGGCCCTGATCGCCTCCGTGCTGGTCTGCCACCGCGCCTTCGGCGAGACCGCGGCGCCGTACTGGGTGGCCAACAGCTGTGTCGTCGGCCTGGTCGTCGTCTCCGCCACCAACCTCAACGTCCAGGGCGGCATGCGGCTGCGCAACGTCGCCTGGTTCCTGCTCGCCCTCGCCGCCTACGACGCGTTCTTCGCCTGGGTCGTCCCGCTCACCGAGGAACTCTCCGACGCCGTCCAGGGCTACCCGTACGCCCCCGCCGCCGGCCTGCGCATCGGCGAGGACCTGGGTGCGGTGGTCGGCATGGGCGACCTGCTGGCGTACGCGCTGTTCACGACCGCGGCGTACAAGGCGTACGGAAAGGCCGGCCTCCGCACCGGCGTCGCCCTGGTCGCGCTCTTCGGCGCGGTGACGCCCGTGGCGGTGCTGCACCTGGTCACGGCCGTCACCGGCGAGGCCCCCGCCCTGATCCCGGCCCAGGTCTTCTTCGGCCCGGCGGCCTTCCTCGGCCACCAGGTGCTGCGGCGGCGCGGGCCCGAGCGGCGGATGGTCGAGGTGACGTTACGCAGGACCGTAATGCCCGTGTAATGGTGTGCCCCCCGCCCCACCGGGTTGACTGTCGGCAACGACGGCGCGCCGGTACCAGGGCGAGCCGGTGCGACGGTGAGCCGGTACGGCACGAGAACGGCGGGAGTCAGGGCTGTGGGGACGAAGCGGGAGAGCGGGCGGCGGCGGCCGATCGTGGTGGGTGTGGCGCTCGCGGTGGCGGCGGCGGTGGTGGCCGCGGGGCTGCTCCTGTTCGAGCCGTGGAAGCTGTGGACGGACGAGACGGTGAGCGAGGCGCTGCCGACCGGCGCCCCTGCCGCCCCCGCCGCGCCTGGCACGTCGGGCGGGTCGGGCACGTCGGGCGCCCCCTCGGCGGCGGCCGCCCAGCCGCCGCAGACCGTCGCCCGGGGGACCTTCATCAGCCACGAGCACGAGACGAAGGGCACGGCGAAGGTCGTCCGGCTGGCCGACGGCTCGCACACCCTCCGCCTGGAGGGGCTGGACACCAGCAACGGCCCGGACCTGCGGGTGTGGCTGACCGACGCCCCGGTGAAGCCGGGCACGGAGGGCTGGAAGGTCTTCGACGACGGCAAGCACATCAGCCTCGGCAAGCTCAAGGGCAACAAGGGCGACCAGAACTACGAGATCCCGGCCGGCCTCGACCTGGCCACGTACACGAGCGTGACGATCTGGTGCGACCGCTTCAGCGTCTCCTTCGGCGCGGCCGAGCTGGCCAAGGCGTAGCCCGGCCCGGGCCGGGTGACGGAAGTCTTACGGCCCGGCGCGGGAGCCCCCGCGCCGGGCCGCGGCTTCGTAGCGTGCGGAACATGGGGAACACGCGGGACATGCGCAACACGCCGTACACACAGGACACGCGGGACACGCAGGACCCGTCGAGCATGCGGAGGCAGATGCGGATGCGGATCCTGGTGACCGGGGGCGCCGGATTCATCGGCGCGCAGGTGGTGGCCGCCCTGACGGCGGCGGGCCACGAGCCGGTGGTGCTGGACGCGCTGCTTCCGGCCGCCCACCCGCAGGAGCCGCCGGCGCTCGACGCCGAGTTCGTCCACGGCGACGTCCGCGACCCGGACGTCGTACGGCGCTGCCTGCGCGGCGTGGACGCGGTGTGCCACCAGGCGGCCATGGTCGGGCTCGGGAAGGACTTCGCCGACGCCCCCGCCTACGTCGGCTGCAACGACCTGGGCACCGCCGTGCTGCTGGCGGGCATGGCCGAGGCCGGAGTGCGGCGGCTGGTGCAGGCCGGGTCGATGGTGGTCTACGGCGAGGGACGCTACGAGTGCGCCGCCCACGGGGTGGTGCGGCCGGGGCCGCGGGTCGTGGCGGACCTGGAGGCCGGCCGGTTCGAGCCGCGCTGCCCGCTCTGCGCCGCCGAGCTGGTCCCCGGGCTGGTGGGCGAGGACGCCCCCGCGGACCCCCGCAACGTCTACGCGACCACGAAGCTGGCCCAGGAGCACCTGGCCGCGTCCTGGGCCCGCGCGACGGGCGGTTCGGCCGTCTCCTTGCGCTACCACAACGTCTACGGGCCGGGCATGCCCCGCGACACGCCGTACGCGGGGGTCGCGTCGTTCTTCCGTTCGGCTCTGGCGCGCGGGGAGGCGCCGCGCGTCTTCGAGGACGGCCACCAGCGGCGGGACTTCGTCCACGTACGGGACGTGGCACGGGCGAACGTGGCGGCCCTGGAGGCGACCGCGCCGGGCCCCGGGGACGGGCTGCACACCGCGTACAACGTGGGCAGCGGCGACCCGCGCACGGTCGGCGAGATGGCCGCTACGCTCGCCCGCGCCCACGGCGGCCCCGCACCCCTGGTGACGGGCGAGTTCCGCCTGGGCGACGTCCGCCACATCACCGCCGACTCCACCCGCCTGCGCACGGCCCTGCGCTGGCACCCGCAGGTCACCTTCACGTCGGGCATGACGGAGTTCGCCCACGCCGAACTCCGCCCCTCGGCCGGTGCACCGGAGTAGCCGCGGGCGACGGCCAAGGGCCCGGAGGAGGGAGCCCGATCGGTCCCGGTTGCCCGTGGTGGTGCCGCGGGACGGCGCACGACGGACCGGAGTTGGCCGGAGTCGTGCGGAATCCGGCTCGTGTTCGTCTCGTGTATCCGGCGCCGTCACGTCAGGCTCCCCCGGGCGCGTTGTTCTAGGGGCGCTCAGCCACCCTCGACGACAGAGGTCGATCCCTCCATGGCAGAACTCAACCGCCGCCGCTTCCTGCAGCTCACCGGTGGCGCCGCCGCGCTGACCGTGCTCAACGAGAGCATCGCGCGTGCCGCGTCCATCCCCGCGCAGGGGACCACCGGCACCATCGCCGACGTCGAGCACGTCGTCGTCCTGATGCAGGAGAACCGGTCCTTCGACCACTACTTCGGCGCCCTGCGCGGTGTCCGGGGGTTCGGTGACCCGCGCCCCGTGACCCTGCCCAGCGGCAAGTCCGTCTGGCACCAGGCCGACGGCGCGGGCAAGGAGACGCTGCCGTTCCGGCCGCCGTCGGACGATCTCGGCATGGAGTACCTCCAGGGCCTCAACCACGACTGGGCGGGCGGCCAGAGCGCGTTCAACCGGGGCAAGTACGACAACTGGGTGCCCGCCAAGACGCCGGCCACCATGGCGTACCTGACGCGGGACGACATCCCGTTCCACTACGCGCTCGCCGACGCCTTCACCGTCTGCGACGCCTACCACTGCTCGTTCATCGGCTCGACCGACCCCAACCGCTACTACCTGTGGTCCGGCCACACCGGCAACGACGGCACGGGCGGCGGCCCGGTCCTGGACAACGCCGAGGCCGGCTACGGCTGGACGACCTATCCGGAGCGCCTGGAGGCGGCCGGGATCTCCTGGAAGGTCTACCAGGACATAGGCGACGGCCTGGACGCCGCCGGCTCGTGGGGCTGGATCAACGACGCCTTCCGCGGCAACTACGGCGACAACTCCCTCCTCTACTTCAACCGCTACCGCAACGCCCAGCCGGGCGACCCGCTGTACGACAAGGCCCGCACCGGCACGAACGCCAAGGCCGGCGAGGGCTACTTCGACCGGCTGCGCGCCGACGTGCGGGCCGGCACGCTGCCGCAGGTCTCCTGGATCGCCGCGCCCGAGGCCTTCAGCGAGCACTCCAACTGGCCGTCCAACTTCGGGGCCTGGTACATCGCGCAGGTGCTGGACGCGCTGACCTCCGACCCTGACGTGTGGGCCCGTACCGCGCTGTTCATCACCTACGACGAGAACGACGGCTTCTTCGACCACGTCGTACCGCCGTACGCCCCCGCCGACGCGAGCCAGGGCCTGTCGACGACGCCCACCGCGTTGGACGTCTTCCCCGGCAAGGCCGGCTACGCCGCCGGGCCGTACGGTCTCGGGCCGCGCGTGCCGATGCTGGTCGTCTCCCCCTGGAGCACCGGCGGTTACTCCTGCTCCGAGACCTTCGACCACACCTCGGTCATCCGCTTCCTGGAGAAGCGCTTCGGCGTCATGGAGCCCAACATCTCGCCGTGGCGCCGGGCGGTCTGCGGTGACCTGACCTCGGCGTTCGACTTCGCCCGCCGGGAGACCGGCGCGGTCGCGCTGCCCGACACCGGCGGCTTCGAGCCGCAGGACCGCGAGCGGCACCCCGATTTCCGGGCGGTGCCGCCGGCCGTGGGCTCCATGCCGCGCCAGGAGCGCGGCATGCGCCCCACCCGGCCGCTGAAGTACGCGCCGTACGTGGACGGGACGGCGCTGACCGCCGAGGGCAGGTTCCGGCTGACGTTCAGCGGGGGGCAGGACCTGGGCGCGCAGTTCTACGTCACCTCGGGCAACCGCACCGACGCCCCGTGGACGTACACCACCGAAGCCGGCACGTCGATCTCCGACACCTGGAACACCCGCTACTCGGGGGGCGTCACCGACCTGACGGTGCACGGCCCGAACGGTTTCCTGCGCGGCTTCCGCAACCCGGGCACCACCCCCGGCCCCGAGGTCACGGCCCGCCACAACGCCACCACCGGCAACCTGGACCTCACGCTCACCAACAACGGCGGCTCCACGGCCACGCTGACGGTCACCAACTCCTACGGCGGCGGACCGAAGCGGCTGACCGTGGCCAAGGGCGCGACGGTCACGTACAGCGTGCCGCTGAAGAACAGCAGGCGCTGGTACGACGTCACGGTCACGGCCTCCGGCACCGCCGACTTCATGCGCCGCTTCGCCGGCAAGGTCGAGACCGGCGCGGCCGGCTTCTCCGACCCGGCGATCCTGACGGAGGCGGGCTCCTGACGCAGGCGCTCCTGACGGGAGCCCGCGGGACCGGCGCCTGGACCTGAGCCGATCCTGCGGGCTTCCTTAAGGGACCTTGAGGAACCCTTCCTGAGGCTTCTTTTTGCTGCTCACCGGCCTACGCTGCGGGACGTACCCCTCTCCACCCCAGCCCTTGTGAGGTGTCAGCGGCATGAGCCGAAGCCGAACTGCCGAAACCCCGTCCCGCGTCGAGGCACGCCGCCGGAAGGCGGTGCGCACCCGCATCGTGCTCTCCGTCACCGCGGCGGCCGCGGCCGTGGCGGTCGGGGTGGCGGTGGCCGACTCCGACGGTGATGCCGCCCGCAAGGACCAGCGCGCCGACGCCGGGTCCGGTACGGCGTCCAGGACGGCGGGCAGCGGTGACGCGCCGGGTACGACGGCCACCCCCGCCCCCGGCACCCCCTCCGCCGGGGCGTCGGCCTCGGCGAGCGCGACGCCGTCCGGCACGCCCACCACCGGCGCCTCGGCGTCGGCCACACCCACGCAGCCCGCAGCGTCGCAGGACGGCGGGGCCGCCCCCAAGGCGGCGCCGGCCCCGGCCGACAAGCCCACCCGGAAGCCCGGCGCGTCCACCTCCGGCGGCTCCGGCGGTTCGGGCGGCGCGGGTGGTTCCGGCGGTTCGGGCGGCTCGGGCGGGACCGCCGACGCCGACACCGAGTCCGCCGTCCTCGCCCTGGTCAACAAGGAGCGGGCGGCCGCCGGATGCGGTCCGCTGGCCACGAACGCCAAGCTCACCGCCGCCGCCCGCGCGTACAGCGACACGATGGCCCGCAGCGGCGTCATGTCCCACACCGGCCCCGACGGTTCCACCATGACCAGCCGGGTGGAGGCGGCGGGCTACGGATGGTCCCGCCTGGGCGAGAACATAGCCCGCGGCCAGGCCGACGCCCAGGCGGTCATGAACGCCTGGATGAACAGCTCCGGCCACCGGGCCAACATCCTCAACTGCGCGTTCAAGGAGATCGGCATCGGCGTCCACAAGGGCGACGGCGGCCCGTGGTGGACCCAGAACTTCGGCACCCCCCGGTAACCCGTACGCCCCCGAGCCACCACGAAACCCCCCACAGGCCACGCCCTCCGACCCCTCCCCGGGCCGGAGGGCGTGGGCCGTCCGCGGGGGGCATGCGCCACCATAGGGCGGTGCCTCGAATTCCGCGTTACCTGCTCATATGGCTGTCGTGCACGGCCGCCAGCGTGGCGGCCGTGCTCGGCACGGTCCAGTTCGTGGTCGGTACGACCAGGCACACACCGCCGGTCGCGCGGTCCGCCCCGACGGTGATCGAGACGCCCCCCGCCTGGCAGGCCGGCAGCCCGGCCCCCGGCACCCCCTCGCCGAGCGCCTCCCCCAGCCCGTCGCCCCCGCCGAGCCAGCGGCCGTCCCCGTCGGGCGCGACGCCCGCCAAGGCCTCGCCGGGCACCTCCCGCCCGGCCACCCCGACGCCGGCCGTCGACGTCGACTGCGAGGGCGGCGGCGCGGGGCTGTACACGGTCCCTTCCCAGGGCGGCAAGGCCACCGTGCGGTACGGCAGCCGGGGCGTGTGCCTGATCTCCGCCGTGCCCGGCCGCGGTTTCAAGGCCACCACGTCCCAGACCGAGGGCGACACCCTCACGGTCACGTTCACCAGCGACGACCACCGGTCCGTCATCACCGCGACCGTCGACCCGTCGGCCAGGGCCAGCGTCCGCGAGACGTCGTTCTGACCCTTCCGCACCTTGTGCGCGGACTTCCGCCCGGCGGGCGGCGAAGCGGAAGGTGAGCTCTTCCTTAGGGGATCCTCAAGATCGCACGGGAGCGGTTCCCCGGGCCCGCCGCCGCCCTATGCTCGCGTCAGCCGAGCGGCCGAAGGCGCCGGGGCACGAGCCCCGGGCGCACTGTCGGACCGCCCGCTCACGAGTCCCGGGCGCACCGTCGGACCGCCCGCTCCGCCGAACCGGGGCCTCGTGACCGTCCCGCAGTCCTCACCGTGCCCGGGGTGCCTCCGCCATGAGTTCTCGCCTGCCCGTTCCCGTCCCTGCCGGTCGTCCGGCGACGCCCCACCGACCCGCCGCGCGGCGGGGGCGGCGACTGCCTCTGGCGGCCGCGGCCGTCGTCGCCGCGAGCCTGACCGCCGCG